>JANTHP010000239.1 GCA_024762395.1 Anaerolineae bacterium
TAAGGCGGCCGACGATGTGCGTGTGCTTGTGGTCGGCAACCCGGCAAACACGAATGCGCTTATTGCCATGAATAACGCCCAACGCATCCCCGACGAGCGTTTTGCCTCAATGACGCAGTTAGACCAAAATCGGGCTTATTCCCAATTGGCGGCCAAAGCGGGCGTAACAGTGAATGATATCAGCAATGTCACCATCTGGGGCAATCATTCCGCCACCCAGTTCCCTGACTTTGAACATGCCAAAATCAACGGCAAACCCGTCACCGAAGTCATCACCGACCATGAATGGCTGCGCGGCGAGTTCATCACCACCGTCCAGAAGCGGGGCGCGGCTATCATCCAGGCGCGCGGCGCATCTTCGGCGGCTTCGGCGGCCAATGCGGCGCTAGATCATGTCAAAAACATGGAAAAGGCTACGCCGGAAGGGGATTGGTTCTCCTGCGCCGTACCCTCGGACGGCAGCTACGGCATTGACAAAGGGCTGATTTTCTCCTTCCCCATCCGCAGCGACGGCCAGGGCGGCTATTCCATCGTACAAGGGCTGGAATTGAGCGATTTTGCTAAAGAGAAAATCGCGGCTTCGCTGGCAGAACTGCGTAAAGAGAAGGAAGCGGTTGCCGACCTGCTGTAAAATTGGCGGCTGAGGCTTAAAGGTTAGATATTCGGGACTGGGGACTGGGGATTGAGAGATCTCCAATCTCCAGTCTCTTTTTTATCATGATGAACCCACTTGAAGACGCAAAAAAGGAATGGGAGGAAACGGCCGTTACCCCCACCATCGCCCGTTTTCCCGAACGACGCGAACATTTTGAGACCCGCTCCGGCATCCCCATCGAGCGGCTGTACCTTCCGGCTGACCCCGACCCCGATTACGCCGATCAGCTTGGCTTTCCCGGCCAATTTCCGTTTACGCGCGGGGTGCAGCCGACAATGTACCGCGGCCGTTTTTGGACAATGCGGCAATATGCGGGGTTTGGTACGGCCGTTGAATCCAACCAACGGTACAAATTCCTGCTGGCACAGGGCCAAACCGGCCTTTCCGTCGCCTTTGATCTGCCCACCCAAATCGGCTACGACAGCGACGACCCGATGGCGCTGGGCGAAGTGGGCAAAGTGGGCGTCAGCATCCCCAGTTTAGAAGATATGGCCGTTTTGCTGGACGGCATCCCGCTGGATAAGGTCAGCATCAGCATGACCATCAACGCTCCGGCGGCCATTTTGCTGGCGATGGTCATCGCTGTCGCCAAACGGCAGGGCGTGGCGATGAACCAACTACGCGGAACCATCCAAAACGACATCCTCAAGGAGTATATCGCCCGCGGTACTTACATTTTCCCGCCCCAGCCCTCCATGCGGCTCATCACGGATGTATTTGATTTTTGCAGCCGCGAGATTCCGCGCTGGAATACGATTTCGGTGTCGGGGTATCATATTCGAGAGGCGGGAAGCACGGCCGTTCAAGAAATTGCATTCACCCTGGCCAACGGCATCGCCTACGTCCAGGCGGCCATTGACGCCGGGCTGGATGTGGACAAATTCGCCCAACAAATCTCCTTCTTCTTCAACGCCCACAACAATTTTTTGGAAGAAGTCGCCAAATTCCGCGCCGCGCGCCGCCTGTGGGCCAAAATCATGCGCTACTGGTTCGGCGCGAAAAACCCCAAAAGCTGGCGGCTGCGTTTCCACACCCAAACAGGCGGCAGTACGCTCACCGCCCAGCAACCGGAAAACAACGTGGTGCGGGTAGCGCTGCAAGCCCTGGCGGCGGTGATGGGCGGGACACAGAGTTTGCATACAAACGGCCGTGACGAAGCCCTCGCCCTCCCCACACAAGAAGCAGCCCAAATCGCCCTGCGCACCCAGCAAATCATCGCCCACGAAAGCGGCGTCGCCGACACCATAGACCCGCTGGCCGGCTCCTACGTCATCGAAAAACTGACCGACGAACTGGAAGAACGCGCCACCCGCTACCTGGACGCCATCAGCGATATGGGCGGCGTCTTGCCCGCCATCGAATCCGGCTACATCCAGCAAGAAATCCAGGAAGCAGCTTATCGCTTCCAAAAAGATTTAGATGAGAAAAGAGAAATCGTCGTCGGCGTCAACCGCTTCACCCAGGAAGAAAAATCCAACATCGAAATGTTAAAACTGGACCCGGCCATCGAAACGACGCAGCGGCGGCGGCTGGCCAATTTGCGCGCCCGCCGCGATAACGCCAAAGTCGCCGAACTGCGCGCTCATCTGGAAACGGCCGCCCAATCCAGCCAAAATCTCATGCCCCTCTTCATCGCCTGCGTCGAAAACGACGTCACCCTAGGCGAAATCGCCCACACCCTGCGCGGCGTTTGGGGCGAATACAAACCGGGTTTTGAAATGTAGGCAAAACGTACCTACTAAGGTGACAGTCACTTTCTCCAGAGGCAATAGTCATGACAAATCGCCATATTAAGTGACTGTCACCTCTGAGGCTTAACAGTTACAGCAAAACGTGCTTATGATCAAAAAAATCAACCACATCGCCATTGTTGTGCCCGACCTCAACGAATCCATGAGATTTTGGGTAGATGCGCTGGGATTAGAACTCGACCATATTGAAAACGTCCCGGAGCAGAGCGTAGACGCGGCCTTTTTGCCGGTTGGGGAAAGCAAAATAGAGCTGCTGCGCCCTACAGACGATGAAAGCGGCGTCGCCCGCTACCTGGCAAAACGCGGTCCCGGTATGCACCACATCTGCTTTGAAGTGGACGATATCGAAGCGTCGTTGGCGCGTTTGAAATCATTGGATATTCCGCTCATCAATGAAGAACCCATCACCGGTTCCGGCGGCAAAAGGCTGGCTTTTGTCCACCCCAAGGGAACCGGCGGTGTACTGGTGGAACTGTACCAACTCCCACCAAAAAACAGTCCAATTCCTGAATTATGACATTTGTCATATTTACACAGGATATAGATTTTTGCTAAGATGTTTGTATAAAGCTACCGTATTTCAGGTGAACCGTTGTGAGCCAAAAGAGATGAGTAGATATGACAATCTTGGTCGGCATTCTCAGGGGAATACCCCAGTTGTCCAAAAAATTGCTTAAAACTACTCACATGGTCGCCCCAGTACGTTAGCTTTTGCATTATCACAGATATTTTTATTGGATATAGCGTTATCCGGGGCAAACCGTTCTTTGTTTTGCCCGGCAAGGAGGCGATCTATTGTCCGAACTGATACTGTTAGCAAGCTTGCTTAATTAGAAAAACGGGAGATTGGTATAGTCCAATCTCCCGTCTTCATTTGGAAGATTCGTAACTACTCAACTTCATCAGTTGCAAACCGATGCCTGATACACGAAGTACGCTAAAGCGCACTGGGGAGCGCGCGGCAGCTTGCGGGCATACCCAATCTAAGGGGACGCCTGAATAGTTACATTCCTCATGTCATTGCAAATACGCCAGTTCTTCCTCCACAATTTTGACAACTAATGCGTCCAATGATGAAACTGTATAATCGGAAACCTCAAACTCTGTTTCCGTGCCGGTGGAACCGGGGCCTTCAGCGCCATAGGTGAGGAAGATAAAACGGCCGCCTGTCGTCTGCGCCAACTGCCGGAAAATATACTCCCCTTGTGAATCCAACCCGCTGCTGGCGATGGGATAGATTTTGATGCCGCGTTCCGCCGCTTCAAACATTGCAACGGCGTAATGATTTTGCTGGCCGTAATCCAGATGCGGCGGCGCGTCGGCCACCAGGAAGATGAGGCTTACCGTCCCTTCGACGCGCCATTCCGGCTCGTGGACAGCGCGGGAGAGGGCTTCGTTCAAATCTTCGGGGTAATCGCCGCCGCCATCAGCATAAATACTGTCCAAATTGGCGGCGAATTCTTCGACGCGGGGCGTAAAATCAAATGTGCGGGCTACATACTCGTCGCCCCGGTCGCGGTAGGCGACCATGCCGAAACGCACGTTGGGCTGGCTGGGCAGGGCGTCTATTTGGGCTGAGATGGCGCGGATGTTTTCTTTGAGTTGGTTGATTTCATCGGCCATGCTGCCAGTGGCGTCAATCAGGAAGAGGATGTCGAGGCGCGTTTCGATCTGCTGCTGGTCGGCGGCGGGATGGGTTACAACCCATTCGCGTTGGGAACTGCTTGCGGAAATGGCAAAGGTTTCGACTGCGCCGTTGACGTTGACGCTGACTGTGTATTCGTCGGCCTGGCTTTCGTATGCACGGGGGAAGAAGTAGGCACGGCCGTCGCTGTGAGTCCGCAGCGCCGCAATTTCTTGCCCATTGGCCTCAATCCCGATGCGCGCGCCTAGAACGGGATTTCCCTGGCTGTCTTGCACAATGATTTGATGGCGCTCGCTCACATCCACGCGCATGACGGCCGCGCCGCTGTAGTCGCGCAGGTAAAGCAGGTAATCGTCCCATTGGGCGTTGTCGTCCACTTCGCCGGCGGTGAGACGGCTGTTTTGGTTAAGTGTGAGGCTGGCGCTGTCTGCAGATGTTCCGGCGCGGTCTGGCGCGTCGCTTTCGGTCTCGGCGACCATTGGGACCGCGTCGGCGTCGCTGCGGGCGCCGGTTGCTGCTGCGGCGGGTTCTTCGACAATGCCTTCGGCCGATACGCGGGTTACTTCAACTTTACGGCCGTCTCCGGGGGCGTCTGGGGGTGTGTCGCCGCTGCGCTCGCTGCCGGTGGCGGATTCGGGGGCGGAACCGCTGTCACCGACAACTTCGGAGGCTGGTTCTTCAACAGCTTCATTGGTTACTGTTTCGGCTCCACCGCAGGCTGTGAATACGGCCGTTACCAACAACATCAACAACACAATCAAAGTCAAGCGTCTAAGGGTCATCATTATCCTCCGGATTTAGTTTACAGCGCTGGCGAAAAGATTTGTCAAATTTTTTAACAGACTAAATTTGACAAATCTCATGGGATACCTGAATAGTTACCCGCCAGATTTAGTTTACAGCGTTTCTGCTGTTAATGACGACCCAACTGCCGGATTAGTTCCCCATTCTGGATCCAAAAAGCATTCAGCCCCGGCCAGGAGGGGAAACCGGGGCTGAATGCTTTTTATTGGCGACTTCATGAGTAATAATAGCCGCCTATTCTGAGTTTAACCTGAATTTAGGGTAAGCAGTTCCTGAGAGGAATTAGAAAGGCGGCTCTTTAAGAATCAGCGGCGATGGCAGCGTAATGCGTAAAACGTAATGCGTAACCGGAAATTCATCACGCATCACGTTTTACGTTTTACGTTTTACGCCTACAATAAGCGCATGATTACACTTTATTCCTGGAACGTAAACGGTATTCGCGCAGCGCAGCGTAAGGGTTTTCTGGATTGGCTGCATCAAACCAGCCCCGACATCCTCTGCGTACAAGAGACAAAAGCGCACCCCGACCAACTCGATGAGGCATTGCGGCAGCCAGATGGCTACCATACTTATTGGGCCTGGGCGGAGAAGAAAGGGTACAGCGGCGTGGCTCTGTACACCAAACGGGAGCCGCTTTCGGTGCAAATCGGGCTGGGCATTGAAGCGTATGACCGAGAAGGGCGCACAATCGTGGCGGAGTATGACGATTTTGTGCTGATCGGCGCGTATTTCCCTAATGGCGGCCGCGATCACAGCCGCGTGCCGTTTAAGATGGCGTATAATGCCGATTTTTTGGCCTATTGCAATCAATTGCAGGCCGATGGCAAGCAGGTGGTGTTTTGTGGCGATGTGAATACGTCGCACAAGGAAATTGACCTGGCTCGCCCGCGCCAAAATCAAAATTCGACGGGCTTTTTACCAGATGAACGGGCCTGGATTGATGAGGTAATCGCGCAGGGGTATGTGGACACGTTTCGCACGCTGCGCCCGGATGAGGCGGGGGCTTATTCGTGGTGGGCGTATTGGGGCGGTAATCGCGCGCGCAATGTGGGTTGGCGGCTGGATTATTTTTTTGTGAGTGAAGGGGTATGGCCGTTCATCCAAGCCGCCGCCATTCATCCCGATGTGATGGGATCGGACCACTGCCCGGTCAGCTTGACGCTGCAATTTGACGCGAAACGTGAAACGTGAACCATTTCGCTTGCCTGCGTGAGGTGACAGTCACTGGCTAAGATCGTGGCTTTGGCTAACATCTCTGGGAAAGGTGACTGTCACCTGTATAGGGTTCGTTTTTAACTTTTTGGCATGTTTCGGGAATTCCAATTCCCGAAACACCAAAATTATTTATGATTGAACCCATAGTTACTCGCTACGCTTCAAAATCGCTCCGGCTGCGTTCAATTTCAATACCCACCGATTCGGCAAAAGGGAGCGCATCCGGTTTTTCCACCCGCACACGGACGCGCGTCGCCTTAAATTCGGTCAAAATGAGCCGGGCAATGTCCGTCGCCAACCTTTCGACCAACAGTGAGGCGGCCGATTCTACGTGGGCGATGATGCGGCGGGATACTTTTTCGTAGTCAACGGCCGTTTCAATCAATTCCGTTTCCGCCGCCGCCCGCACATCCGACTCCATCACAATGTTGATCAGAATCGTCTGCTTTTGCACCCGCTCTTCCGGGTAAATGCCCAGGATTCCTTGCACACGCAAGTTTTTGATAATGACCTTGTCATTCATGGTGGTTTACAGATGCGCCTCCAGCCATTGCTCTAAATCGGCCGTGACTTGCTCGTGGTGGATGTCGTTGTGGTTTTCATGGTAGCCGCCAGGATAAACAATGCGCTGTTTATCGGGCTGCTGCACTTGCTCAAAGAAGTATTGACTACCTTCGGGTGGAACCAATGTATCGCTGCCGCCATGAATGATGAGCAGCGGCGGTTGAAATCGGGACGCATTTTGCCGAGTCCATTCAATCGCGCCTGTAAATTCAGTGCTCCAGCGCGCCGATACTTTGCCGGTAACAAGCGGATCCTCCACATACGCCCGCACAGCAGCCGGGTCACGGGAGATTTTAGTCGCATCTAACTGGGATTCAATGAGAAAATCGGGTTTGAGTCTGGATAATATGCGGCCGATGAGCAGCAACATCGGGTTAGCGTCTACCGCGCCTACAGCCGGGGCTGAGGCGATGACGCCTTGCAGTCCTTCCGGGTAATGCAGCGCGTATTCCAGCACAATGAGGCCGCCCATGCTGTGCCCCATCAGGAAAAGGGGCCGATCGGCCGTTTGTCGGCGCACAAATTGGATAAAGGCGCGTACATCGCCGCGATACTCTTCCCAACTGTTTATATGCGCGCCGAGTTTTTGGGCGGAACGGCCGTGTCCCCGATGATCAAAGCTATAGATGGCGTATCCATGCAAAACCA
>JANTHP010000240.1 GCA_024762395.1 Anaerolineae bacterium
CCAAAACTGGCCTGATTTGTTGCCTTTATTCGATTGTTAATGTTCGATAAGACGCTGAGTAACCCTCAGCGCATTATTATTTTTCTAAATGCGAATAGCTATACTCTCATTAACAATTGACCATTGACAATTAGCAACTGACAATTGACAATTATCGACAACTTTTTGTCGATGTTGGCGCGTAAGTGTCTTATATTGCAGCATAATGAGGCCCAGGTATGATTGCCTGGGCTTTTTTATTAGGCGTAAGGAGTGGCTTTATTTCGGCAAAGGTGAGTGGGCAAGGCTGGGTGTTGGCGGCGGCGGTGTTGTGGGGGACGACGGGGACGGCGCAGGCGCTGGCTCCGGCAGGGGCGCAGCCGACGGCCGTTGGCGCGTTACGGTTGGCGATTGGCGGCGGGGCGTTACTGCTGCTGGCTGTTGTTCGCGGCGCATTTGCCAATGACCAGCCCTGGCCGAAAACGGCCGTTTTCATCTCAGCGTTAGCGATGGCGGCGTACCAACCCCTCTTTTTTGGCGGCGTGGCCCGAACCGGTGTGGCGGTGGGCACGATTGTAACCATTGGCAGTTCGCCGGTATTGGCCGGGTTGCTGGGGATTGTGGTACGAGGGGAACGGCCGTCTCCGCGATGGGTGGCAGCTACCTTTCTGGCCGTATCGGGCGGGGCGCTGCTGGTTTTGGCCGGCGGTGGTCTCAGCGTAGATGTGGGCGGCATTCTGTTGTCATTGGGTGCGGGCTTGTCGTATGCGATGTACGCCGTCGCCAGTAAAGGAGCGCTGGAAAAACAACCGCCGGATGCGGTAACGGCCGTTACCTTTTCCCTGGGCGCGTTATTTTTACTGCCGCTGCTGTTCACCGCCGATTTAGGCTGGTTAGCTCAGCCGCGCGGGGCGCTGGTTGCTCTGCATCTGGGGCTGTTGGCAACGGCGGCGGCGTATGCGTTGTTTTCGCGGGGCTTGCAGTTGGTTCCCACGGCAACGGCCGTTACCCTCTCACTGGCCGAACCGCTAACTGCGGGATTGTTGGGCGTGTTTTTGTTGGGCGAACGGCTGACTCCATTGGCCTGGTTGGGTATTTTGTTATTATTTACGGGGCTGGCGTTGTTAGCAGCACAAAAAAGATTGCCGGAGAGCACATGAATTTGAAGCAGCTACAAGATTATTTAATGGCCAAGCAAGGAACGACCGAAGAGCGGCCGTTTGGCCCTCAAGCGTTGGTTTACAAAGTGATGGGCAAGATGTACGCACTCATTGCCTGGGAAGAAGACCCATTGGACATCAGCCTCAAATGCGACCCGGACGAAGCTCTATTTCTGCGCGACATTTACCCCGCCATTCGTCCTGGCTATCACATGAACAAACGCCACTGGAATACAATAACCGTTGACGGCTCTATTCCCCCAAAAGAACTCCTGCGCATGATTGATGATTCTTACGCCCTTGTTGTCAAAGGCTTAAGCAAAGCACAGCGGAATAAACTGGTGAACAGTTAACGTAACTATACAGTTACCAGAGGTATTACTCGCTACTCGCCACCCGCCACTCATGCCAACCCCATAAAATCCTAAAGACTAAAAAAACATTGCCCGCTTGCTGCCTCACAATGGCATAATCGTCGCTTCGTCGGTCTCGATAATTTCGGCTTCCAGACGGCCGTGCGATAATTCGCGCAGCGCATCTTGAAATCCGGGGAACTTTTCGGTGGTGAATTGCACGGTGAGGGTGATGTCGGCGGCGAATTCTTCGTCCAGGATACGGCCGTTCCACGCTCCAATCAACAATTTTACCCGCTCAAACAGGGTGTAAGGCACGGCGGCCATCACTGTATGTGTGGGAACCTTTTCCGCGCGCGGTAAAACGGCCAGAACCGCCTTCACCGCATCGCCATAAGCGCGAACCAGCCCGCCTGTGCCCAATTTTGTGCCGCCAAAATAACGGGTGACGACCACGGCGATATCGCCCAGCCCGCTGCCTTGTAACACCGCCAGCGACGGCCGTCCCGCCGTCCCCGATGGCTCGCCGTCGTCATTGCAGTGCGCCGTCACCGATGGGCCATACCCAACCACAAAAGCCGGCACATTGTGGGAAGCGTCGCTGAATTCCTGCTTGATGCGCTTGGTGAACGCTTTGGCCTCATCTACGCTAAAAACAGGCGCGGCAGTGGCGATAAAGCGGGAGTTTTTGACCGCGATTTCGGCGCGGGCTTCGGCGGCGGGGATGGGATAGCGTTTACTCATGAGGGGAATTGTAACGGCCGTTGCCAAATTGTCACAGCGAGCGCTTGCCTTTACGTTTTACACATTTCGTTTTATCATTTACCGCCATGAGCGAACGACGCCCTGCCGATGAATTATCGGTTGAAGAGCTGCAAGAACTGCTTTACCGTAAAAAGCGCAGTCAACGCCGCCAGCGGCTGCAGCGGCTGGCGGATTCGGGCCGCGTCGTTGTCGTAGACGGCTTGACCCCGCCTAATCCGGAACCGCCGCCGCTGATCCGTCCCACCGTCTCGCCGACTGGGGCGATGCAGCAGTATGTGTTGGCGGCAGAGCCGGAAACAGGGCCGGAAGCAGAGCCAGAGGCAGAGATGGGGCGCAGCCGGATTCGGTGGGGCTGGGTGGCGAATAAGTTGTTGTTGGCGTTGGAAATTACGGCCGTTCTCGGTCTCATCCTTGTGCTGGTTAGCTTGTGGGATACGCGGCAGGCGTTGAACCGGGAACTGGCGCAGGTGCAGCAAACCGAAAGTCAGAGTCTGGCTTTGCCTACGCCCACCGCCACACCTGTGATTGATGTGGTTGTGCTGCCCAGCGGACATAAGCCCCCGGTAAACGGCCGTCCCCCCGAACCGGGCGAAGCGGGCGACATTCCGGCCCATTTACTGCCGGCCATCAACGCCTACGTGCCGCCGCCTGTTCCCACCCCCAGCATCCAGCAAGCCCGCCGCATCCAAATTCCCGCCATCGGCGTAGACAGCCCCATCTTCCAGGGCGATGATTGGGAGCAGCTTAAGAAGGGCGTGGGGCAGCACATTGGCTCCACGCTGCCGGGAGAGGCGGGCAACCTCGTTTTGTCGGCGCATAACGATATTTACGGCGAGATTTTCCGTCATTTGGACAAGTTGACGCCTGGCGACGAGATTATCGTCGAGACGGAGCGTCAGCGGTATACTTATGTGGTTCGCAAAATACAACAGGTAGACCCGACAGACGTGTGGGTGATGGCGCCAACGGAATACGCCAGCAGCACACTTATCTCCTGTTATCCTTACCAGGTCAACAATAAGCGCATTGTCGTTTTTGCCGACCTGTCAACATCATCAAATTGAGGTAGTCATGGCAAAAAAAGTACGCCGAGTAAAAAAATCGCACAGTGCATCCCAAACAAACAACAAGGTTTCTGAGACGGCCGTTGCCAGCGCAAACGCCAAAACCAAACTCAAAACCCGCGTAAATCCAGCCGAGCAGTTTCGAGAAGAATACGCTTATGTATTGAAAGACTTACGCCAGGTGCTGATACTGGCTGTCATTATGTTTGCCTTGCTGATTGCGCTGAATTTGGTATTGCAATGATGGCTGTACGGCCGTCTTCCTTTACTTTTCTGGCCGTCTCCATACCATACAATCCGGCCGTATGAATGCGCCGCCAATCCGTCCCCGCTCCGTAACCATGACGCTCTGGGCGGTGTTTTTATTAGGTGGGTGGAATGGCGGACGAGCGTTTGCCATTGGCTTGAATTACCGCACCTTAGCAGCCTTTCAATCAATTCCTGCGCCGTTCGTACGATTGAGTGTCGCGTTGGTCTGGACATTTTTGTTTTGGGGGTTGGCAGGGGCTTTGTGGCGCAGACGGCCGTTTACCCGCACCGCCATCCCTTTATTCCTCATCTTGTACGCTTTGACTGAACTAAGCGCACTCATCTTTTTTGTCCAATCCCCTTCAGCTCAACAAAGCTGGCGCATCAACAGCCTGTTTTATCTGGCTCTGATTTTATTTAGCGTTTGGGGGGTGAGGCGAACGGCCGTAAAAAACTACTTCTTAGTCAGATAGTCAGATAGTCAAATAGTCTTGTAGTCGGGTAGTCAAGTAGTCAGGCGCTCGGCCACAAGACTACCTGACTACAAGACTACCTGACTACAAGACTACCTGACTACAAGACCACAAGACTACCTGACTACTCGACTAAAAACGGAGAACTACATGGACCCAAAAATCGAAAAACTACGCGACCTGAGAGCGCAATCCCACGCCGGCGGCGGCGAAGCCCGCATGGCCAAGCAACGAGCCAAAGGCAAAATGACCGCCCACGAGCGCATCGAACTCCTGCTCGACAAAGGCTCCTTCCGCGAACTGGACCCCTTTGCCGTCCACCGTGAGCGCAACTTCAACATGCAAAAACAGCGCATCCTGGGCGACAGCGTCGTAACGGGGTGGGGAACCATAGACGGCCGTCTCGTCTACGTTTTCAGCCAGGATTTCACCGTCTTTGGCGGTAGTTTAGGCGAAGTCCATGCCGAAAAAATCGTCAAAATCATGGACATGGCCATGCGCAACGGCGCTCCCGTCATCGGCCTCAACGACTCCGGCGGCGCCCGCATCCAGGAAGGCGTCGTCAGCCTCGGCGGCTACGCTGACATCTTCCTGCGCAACACCCTCGCCTCCGGCGTCGTCCCCCAAATCAGCGCCATCATGGGGCCATGCGCCGGCGGCGCCGTCTACTCCCCCGCCCTCACCGACTTCATCTTCATGGTCAAAGAGAGCAGCCACATGTTCATCACGGGGCCCGACGTCGTCAAAACCGTTACCGGCGAAGACGTTACCTTCGAAGAACTCGGCGGCGCATCTACCCACACCGAAGTCAGCGGCGTCGCCCACATCGCCGCCCAATCCGAAGCCGACGTCCTTTTCCTCATCCGCGAAATGATGAGCTACCTCCCTTCCAACAACATGGAAGACCCGCCCTTCAAAGCCACCAAAGACGATCCCCTGCGCACCGAAGCGGCGCTGGACACCCTGGTTCCCGACAGCCCTAACAAACCCTACGACATCAAAGACGCCATCCATCTCATCGTAGACGACGGCATCTTCTACGAAATTCAAGAAGATTACGCCGCCAACATCGTCATCGGCTTCGCTCGATTGGGCGGCTACAGCGTCGGCATCGTCGCCAACCAGCCAATGGTCTTGGCCGGCGTGCTGGACATCAAATCCAGCGAAAAAGCAGGCCGATTCGTCCGCTTTTGCGACGCCTTTAACATTCCCCTCATCGTCTTTGAAGATGTGCCCGGCTTCCTGCCCGGCGTAGACCAGGAATACGGCGGCATCATTCGCAACGGGGCCAAGCTGCTCTACGCCTTCTGCGAGGCGACCGTACCCAAAATCACTGTCGTCACCCGCAAGGCCTACGGCGGCGCTTACTGCGTCATGAACAGCAAACATATCCGTTCCGACCTGAATCTGGCCTGGCCGACGGCCGAAATCGCTGTGATGGGGCCGGATGGAGCCGTCAACATCATCTTCCGCCGCGAACTGGCTGAAGCGGAAGACCCCGACAAGCGGCGCGAAGAATTGGTTGCCGAATACAAAGATAACTTTGCCAATCCCTACGCCGCCGCCCGGCGCGGTTACGTTGACGACGTGATCGAACCCAGCCAAACCCGTCCCCGCCTCATCAACGCCCTGCACATGCTGCAGAACAAACGGGACAATAACCCGCCCAAGAAGCACGGGAATATCCCTCTTTAGTAGCTGGCAGCTAGTTGTTGGTTGCTGGTACCAGCAACCAACAACTAGCAACTAGCAACTAGCAACCAATAATCATGAAACGAAACGACGGACTTCTAACTAAAAAATTCGACAAACTCCTCATTGCCAACCGGGGCGAGATTGCGATGCGCATCTTGCGGGCGGCGCATGAATTGGGTATTGATACGGTAGCCGTTTACTCCGACGCCGACCGGTACGCGCCCCATGTGCGGTACGCCAAAGAAGCGTATCACATCGGCCCTTCTCCGGCGCGGGAGAGTTATCTGGTCATTGAAAAAATTCTGGATGTCGCCCAAAAGGCCGGGGCGCAGGCGATTCATCCCGGCTACGGCTTTTTGGCCGAACGAGCCGAGTTTGCTCAGGCGTGCGTGGATAATGACATCGTTTTTGTCGGGCCGCCGGCCGAAGCGATTCGGACGATGGGCGATAAGCAGATGGCCCGCCAAACGGTAACGGCCGCTGGCGTTCCCGTTGTTCCCGGCGCGCCTGCCGGCACAGATGAAGAACTCATCGCTGCCGGCAATGAGATTGGTTTCCCGCTGTTGGTGAAGGCGACGGCCGGCGGCGGCGGCAAGGGGATGCGTCCGGTTTATGATGCGAAGGAGTTGCCGGATGCGATTGCGTCGGCGCGGCGCGAGGCAGCGGCTGCCTTTGGCGATGGCACGGTCTATTTGGAAAAGATGATTGTGGAAGGCCGCCATATCGAAATCCAGCTCATGGCTGACAGCCACGGCAACGCCATTTATTTGGGCGAGCGGGAATGTTCTTTGCAGCGCCGCCATCAAAAACTGATTGAAGAAGCGCCGTCGGTGGTGGTAGATGCGGATTTACGCCGCCGCATGGGCGAGGTGGCGGTGGCGGCGGCTAAAGCGGTGAATTATGTCAATGCCGGTACGATTGAGTTCTTGATGGATAAGGACAAGAATTTCTATTTTTTGGAGATGAATACGCGCTTGCAGGTGGAGCATCCGGTGACGGAATTGGTGACGGGGCTGGATATTGTGCAAGAGATGCTGCGGGTGGCGCGCGGCCGTAAATTGCGCTTCACGCAAGATGATGTGAAGATGCAGGGCTGGGCGATTGAGTGCCGCATCAATGCCGAAGACCCGTATAATAATTATATGCCTTCTACCGGTTTGGTTACGACCAGCCGGGCGCCTACCGGCCCCGGTGTGCGTGTAGATACGGGGGTTTTCCGGGGGTATGAGGTGACGCCGTTTTATGATTCGATGATTAGCAAGCTGATTTGCTATGGCGAAACGCGGGCGGAAGCGGTACTGCGGATGCGGCGGGCGCTGGCTGAATATCGTGTGATGGGCGTTAAAACCAATATCCCGTTTCATCAGCATATGATGGATAGTCACCGGTTCCTATCGGGCAATTTTGATACGAAGTTTGTTGAGGAGCGGTTTAGTATGAATGACCGCGAGGCTGCGGATGAACTGGAGGCGGCGATTTTGGCGACTCTGGTTGCTCATCGTAAAGGGCGGCAGGCCAGCCAGATTGTGGCTCCCGGCGCGCGGGA
>JANTHP010000241.1 GCA_024762395.1 Anaerolineae bacterium
TCCGTCGTAAATATCGGCTGCTCCGACGCCGCCTGCATCGCCCCCATCATCTGCAAACTGGCCTGCACCTGCGTCTGCAAAACCAAATCCTGCGCCGCGCCCTCAACCACCAGGCGCACCGCCTCTTTTTCCGCATCATCCGCATCAGGATGAGCGATGAGAGGCACGACCACCGGCTCATTAGCCGCCAACTTAGACGAGAAATCGGCCGGGATTTTTAGCAGCCAATCAATATCGCCCGCTTCCAATTGGGAATCAGCGTCGGATCGGGTGAGAACGGCCGTCTTCACCCCGCCCGCCGCGTCAATGCCCTCCAGAAACGCCTGCGCCGTCGCTTCCCCATCCAAATTCACCACCGGCAGCGCCACCGCCTCCGGCTCGCCATCGCCCACCCCGCCAATCCCGGCAAACACCAGGATAAACACCAACGGCAGCACAAACAACTGCAGCGCCGCCCCGCGATCCTTAAAAAATATCAGCAAATCTTTGAACGCAATACTTAAAACATTCATGATTTAGTCCTTTAGTCTTGTAGTCGCGTAGTCGCGTAGTCGTTTCCTGACTACCCGACCATCTGACTACCAGACTACTCGACTATTCCCTCAACTTCTTCCCCGTCAGATGCAAAAACACATTTTCCAGATTCGGTTCCAGAATTTTTAGCGAAGCCACTTGAATATCGCACTCATTGAAGAAGCGGAGCAGTTCGACTAACGTTTCCTGGCTTTTACGGGCTTCCACTTTGACAATGGGATGCGCGGTCGGCGAAGCGGCGCCGTCTCCATCCGGCAGCGGCGCGATGGACTGCGGAGCCAACGCCGCCTGCTTCACGCTGGGCAGCGCCCGGATTTGCGCCAGCAGCGTCTCATCCGCCTGATGCAGCCCCACATGAATCACGCCGCCGCCCAATATCGCAATCAGGTTGGGAATGGTGTCCAGGGCGATAATTTCGCCGTTATCAATGATGGCCACACGGTCACACAACATCTCCACCTCCTCCATGTAATGGCTGGTGTAAACGATGCTCATCCCCCGCTCCCGATTAAGCCGCTGCACGCTCTCAAAAATGTGGTTACGGCTTTGCGGATCAACGCCCACCGTCGGCTCGTCGAGGAAAAGGAGACGCGGCTGATGCACCAGCCCGGCGGCGATGTTGACGCGCCGCTTCATCCCGCCCGAATAGTTTTCAATCGGCTCGTCGGCGCGGTCGGCAAGCGAGACGACGCGCAGCACATCTTCGACGCGCTCCTTCAAATCTTTGCCGCGCAAGCCGTAGATACGGCCGAAAAAATTCAAATTAGCCCGCGCGCTCAGTGTCGGGTACAGGGCCAAATCCTGCGGAACCAGGCCGTTAATTTTCTTGGCCTCGCCCATCTGCTTGCGAATATCGCAGCCGCCGATTACGGCCGTACCGTCAGTCGGCTCCACGACGCCGGTGAGCATGGAGATGGTTTGGGTCTTGCCGGCGCCGTTTGGCCCCAACAAACCGAAAACCTCCCCTTCCTTCACCGAAAAGCTAATGCCCTTGACGACTTCATGGTCGCCGTACTTCTTTTGTAAATTATGAACCGTTAAAATTGGGTCAGACATAGTTGCCTCCGTCATTGATTGGTTAATACTGTAACAAGCCGGATGACAAAATTGATGTGCCAGAAGTCACGATGGGGTCATATTTAATACTGTGACACGGGGTGGATGCGCCCTTGCGCGGTGGATTTCAAACGAGTCGAACCAAAGTGACAATCACGGGGCGGACAGTCTTAGTTAACCCAAGATTGTACGCCCCGTGACCATCACTTCAACTGAAATAAAACACATACCTACTCAGGTGACAGTCACTTGCTAGACATCGTGGCTTTGGCTAGCGCCTCTGGAAAAAGCGACCGTCACCTGTATCGTTACTTATGCTTCACGTTTCGCCCATCACCGCAGCAAGGCAAACGAGGCCACAATAGCGTCAAACTCGGCGCTAAACGAGTCGTATATGGCCTGGTCTGTTTCCATGCTGAGGAGTACGGCCGTATCCCCCACCACCAAATAATACTGACGCCCGCGCAACGCTACCGGGTTGCCGAAATCATCCGTTACCGTTAACTGGTAATGCCGCACCAGGCCGCTTCGTCCCGCAACCTGCGCCGGTTCCAGAGACAACGTAATAAAACTCGGGTTGCCAGCCAGGCTATTTTCAACGGCGCTTGCCAAATCGCTGGATGTTGCCCCGGACACGCCAGTGAGAATCCCCACCAAAAAGACAGCATTCCCGTCTTTCGTCGTTTGTGAAAGACTCAGTTTGAACAAATCATCGTCCAGGGCTTCCTGAATCCAGCCGTTGGCGTAAGAAAGCGAGTATCCCCAGGCATCATCCACATAGGTGCGACGGCCGTCAACCAACTGCGGCATCGTATCAAGCTGGTACAACATCGTCTCTGCCCGGGACACAGCGCCAATATCCGTGCCATCTTCCAGCAGGAACGCCAAATCGGCCCGCGCCGCCTCTTCATCCTCATTGAGCAGATAAGCCTGCGCCCGATCTAAGTACAATATATCCGTTGCATCGCCTTCCAGCGCCAACCCAGCCTCAATAGCGGCCAAAGCGTCGTCAATCCGTTCCTGATTGAGGTACAGTTCCGCCTGCATCGAATAGTTAAAATCGTTATCAGGTTCGGCAGCGACGAAGGCGTCTACATGGGTAACGGCCGTTTCCAAATCCTCTTCCGCCAACGCCGCCATCATCAAAACATAGTGAGCGGAACCCATCTTGACGGGATCAAGCGCCAGCGCCCGGTTGGCGCTTTGCCTCGCCTCCTCCAGCCGCCCATCGTTCAGCATAATTCGCGCCCGCAGCAAATGGGCGTAAGCATGATTGGGAAATTCACCAATGAGAACAGCCAGATCATCCAATGCCGGAGCCGATAGATCGCTGTCCAGCAGCAGATGCACCCGCGATACCAGCGCCTCGTCCCGTTTTGGATCCACTGCCAGGATTTCATGAACCATCTGCCATGCCGTTTTCAGGTCGCCGTTACCGGCATAGGCATTGGCTAAGGCAGCTTTGTAATACAAATCATTGCTGAGGGTGTACGCCTGTTCCATGTAAGAAACGGCCGTTTCCATCTCCTCCTGCCCCGCATAATACCAGGACAAACTCGCCAACACGCTGGCCGAATCCGGAGCGATTTCCAGCGCATGTTCATAATCGGCTAACGCCAACTCCAACTCACCCTGATCTTCCAATATATCGCCGTGCGCCAAATAATTGTGATGACCATGCGGGTTAAGCGCGATTGCCTGCTCCACATAAGCCAGCGCCTGCTCTAAATCATCCATCTTCTCTTTTTGATAAAACGCCGCCATCCGGTAAGCTTCATCCCAATCGGGAAACGCTTCTAACAGATAGGATACTGTATCGGCCAAGGCGTCATCCTCATACCGGCCAAGCTGAATCTTAA
Source organism: Anaerolineae bacterium (assembly GCA_024762395.1). GTDB lineage: Bacteria > Chloroflexota > Anaerolineae > Promineifilales > Promineifilaceae > JACKCC01. The sequence goes on from JANTHP010000241.1 coordinate 3,450, forward strand.
GCTGCGTTATAATCGCCGGGCCAAAATCCGGGTAGAGCGCCAACGCGGCCGCCACATCGGCCTGCCGCTCATCGTCTTGAAACGCATACAAATAGGTCGCGGTGCGCCAATCGTATAATTCCGGTCGTTGGTCGTCCAGCGCAATGGCCTGTGTCAGCAGCGCATACGCCTGATCTTCCTCGTAATCAAAATAGGCGGCAGTCGCCTGCGCCCACAATCCCGCCGGCGCGTTGGGGGCCAGTTCGGCGGCGCGGGCCGCATCCGCCTTGCCGTCTTCACGATGACTGGTCATGAAGTTGAGGTTAGCGCGCAGGGCCAGCGCTTCCGCATCTTCAGGGTCAAGTTCGATGGCCCGGTTCAGGTCGGCAAAAGCGTCGTCGTAACGGCCGTTCCACAGCGCCACCGCCCCCCTAACCCGATACGCCAAAGCCGCCTCCTCATCCAAAGCCAGCGCCGCCTCAGCCGTCTCCACCGCGCCATCCCAATCGAATTGGCGGTACTGCTGCCAGGCAAGCAAGGCGTGCGGCAGCGCCAAATCGTCCACATAAGATGCCGCCTGCTCCGCTTCGGCGACGGCCTGCGCCCAATCCCCCTGTCGGTAAGCAATGTCGGCGCGAACAGCATACAAATCGGCTAACGTCTCATCGGGGAGGGCGTCGGCCAGTTTTAACGCTTCATCACTGGCGGCAAGGGCGGCTTGATCATTGCCTTGTTGATGGTAGACGGCCGTTTTCTCCGCCAACAAGCCGCCCCACAGTTCATCCGGCAGAAACTCCGTCATAAACACAAGCTGATCCGCATTCGCCAGCCCCGCCTCCGCATCGCCATCGGCAAACGCCAGCCGGGCGCGTTCCGCCATCAATTCGGCCCACATCTCATCGGGCAGATAATCGGATAGAGCTAAAGCGGCCTCAATTTCGGCGGAAACGGGCTGCGTCAGGGCGCTTTGGGCGCGCAACTGCGCCAACAGATAAGGCGGCAGCAGGTCCTCATGTTCCAGCGCAACCTCGGCGGCGGCTCGCGCCTCCTCCCGTTTGCCCTGGCGATAAAGGATCATGGCGCGGTAAGCCAGCACATCCACAAAATCGGTCGTCACGCTCAAGGCAGCGTCAGAATCAGCCAGCGCCGCCTCATCGTCGCCCAACTGGTAATGGGCAAAGCCACGCAGCGCCGACGCTTCGGCCGTGTGACGCTGCAAGAAGGCGGGTTTTACGGCTAAGGCGTCGTTTAGAGCGGTAACGGCCGTTTCCCAATCCCCCTCGGCAATGGCATCGCGGCCCGCTTCCAACCGCTTCACCTCCCGATTTTGCACCAAAAAGGTTCCGCCGCCTAAAACGGCCAAAACCACAACCGCCACAACAATCCACTTCACAAGCGATTTCTTCGTTCCCTCATTTGATTCCGGCGTCATTGTCGTCATGATCATTCACTCCCATTTTCCGGCGCAAAAGATAACAAGTGCATGACAGGCGCCCCCATCGGCGTCAGCACAAACCCCTGCAATCGCGGATTCACCAGCGCATCGCTCACACTATGCGCCAACGGAATCGCAGCCACATCATTCAACAGCATCTGTTCGATTTCCTGATACAAACTCAAACGGCGCGCCGGGTCTAGTTCCACCCGCGCCTCCTCCATCAAAGCGTCAGCTTCAGGATTGCTGTAACCGGAGACGTTAAACTCACTGTCGGTGTGGTACAGCACATCCACAAAATTTTCCGGGTCAGGATAATCGGCGCACCAGCCATAAGAAACCATATGGACGGTTTCAGCGCGCACAGCTTCGGTAAAGTTAATGGGGTCGAGGAACGTAATCGTAACCTCGGCGCCCAACACATCCCGCCAATTTTCAACCAGGGCGTTCAAATCGTCCCGTTCCGAATCGCCAAAGCCGGAGGCAGCCAGGGTGATAGGCGGCAAACCGTCGGCATAAGCGGAATCGGCCAGCGCGGCCTGGGCGGCCTCAGGGTCGTAGGTCAGACTGGCATCGGCCGTTGCCTGCGTGTAGCCGGGCATCGCCGGCGGGAAAATCGTCGCCGCCACCAGATTCGAGCCTTCGCTCACCAAATCGTTCAGCCCTTCCTTGTCAACGGTTAACGCGAAAGCGCGGCGCACGTTCACATCGTCGAAAGGCGCGTTTTGGTTGTTCATCTGAATAAAAGTCGTACACATCGAGGTAGTGGACACCCATTGATCATGCAGTTCGTGGGACGGCTGCCGCACCTGTTCGGCGTCTATCGCGCCCAAATAGGCAATGTCAATTTCGCCTGCCTCGTACAAGCTGATGCTGGAACCGACGCGCCCGATGAGATTGACCACCCCGCCAATTTGCGGCGGCGTGTGGTAGGCGGCGTTGCTTTTGAAGCTGATGACTTCGCCTTCACGGTATTCCAGCAGGGTGAAGGGGCCGCTGGGGTCCGGTTGGTACACCCAGTTTTCGTCGTTTGCGTCCACCGTTTCCACATCTAAAACAAAGGAGACGGGATAGGTGAGTTTTGCCAGGAAGTAGGGTTTGGGGCCGTCCAATGTCACAACCAGGGTGCGGTCGTCTACGATTTCGACGCCGCTGATTTCGTCGGCTTCTCCGGCCAGTTTTTCCGATACGCCAACGATGTCGCCCATGTAGGTGGCGACGGTGGTGGAACCGGTGTCGGGGTCGGCAGCGCGCTCCCAACTGGCTTTAACGTCGGCTGTGGTTAACGGCCGTCCCGATGCAAACGTCAATCCCTCGCGCAAAGTAAAAGTGTACGCCGTGCCGTCGGCGCTAATCTGCCAGCTTTCGGCCAGGTCGGGTTCCACCTGCAAGGCGGGGGATAAACGAACCAGACCGCTGTACAACATGCCCACATGGCCTGCTGCCGAGCCGGTAGTGCGGGCCGGATCAAGCTGTCTGGCGACCGGATCGCCGCCCAGCATCACCACCGTTTCCGCCCTATCCTGCCCGAACAAGCGGATTTCGCCCACTTCCGCCTGCGCCACCATCTGCTTGACGGAGGCTTGCCGCGCTGCCAGGCTGTCCCCTTCGCCAAAGACAAAGAAAGTGAAAACGCGGGTCTCGGTTTCGGCATACGCCAACCAAAAGTGCAATTCACGGCCGTCATCGCTGGTCCCGTCCAACCAGGCAGCCTGGGCCGTCCGGTCATCGGCAAAGGGAACTTCCTCTTCTTTTACAACGCTGATTTCAGACAATTCCCAACTGTCACGGAAGCCGTCGCTGGTAAATTCTTCTAAAAAGGCGTCATAACTGCTTTCTTCGTCTTTGAAACTGCTGATAAGGCTTAAAAAGACGCCTAAATCATTGTCGCGCAGCAGTAAATTGTCGCCGCTGTTCTCCAAGACTTCCCAGTCGGGGGGATAGTGGAAGGTGAAGCCGTCGCTTTCTTTGACGTACACGCCCGCCGGAACGGGGGTGGGAACCATTGTGGGGATGGGGTCATCGCCAGGCTCGACGACCTGCGAGGCCACCGTCGGCAATGGTTCAGGCGTGGGCGGAACGAAGGGCGTGGGCGGTTCGACGGGGGCGCGTTCGGCCTGCGGCGATTCCTCCCAATTAACGATGGCTTGCGGCCCGTTTTCGGCTGCGGTGGGCCGGCAAGCAGCGGCTGCCACCAGTAAAAGCGCAGCGGCAATGATGATTTTTAAGACATTACGCATTGTTACCTCCTCTGTAAATAAACCGCAGATTACGCCGATTACACAGATTAAATCTGCGCCATCTGCGCAATCTGTGGATTTTCATTCATTCGTGGTGGGCTG
>JANTHP010000242.1 GCA_024762395.1 Anaerolineae bacterium
AGCCAAAACTGGCCTGATTTGTTGCCTTTATTCGATTGTTAATGTTCGATAAGACGCTGAGTAACCCTCAGCGCATTATTATTTTTCTAAATGCGAACAGTTAGTAAGCGTCCTTTATATGATGATCCAATAATGACCACCCTCTCTTCGTCATGCGAATGCAGTGGGTCGGCTATAGTTAAAGATAATGCATCCCTAAAAACAGTACTCGCTTCATCAAATGTTACGTCATGTTTTTTAAAATTACTGTTTGCTTTTTGCGGATGCCATTCAAATTGTAAACTCATCATTTAGTCCCTGATGTCTACCGAAATTATAGCATAAAAGCGTAAACGGCCGTTCACCCCAACGCCTGCTCCAAATCAGCAATAATATCTTCCGCCGCTTCCAACCCCACCGACAGCCGAATCAGGCCGTCGCTGATGCCGATTTGGGTGCGGTGTGCCGGTTCCATGCTCCGGTGCGTCATCGAAGCCGGATGCTCGATGAGCGTGTCCAGATTGCCCAGGCTGACAGCCAGCGTAATTAGCTCCAGTCGCCCCAGCAGCCGCGTTGCCGCTTCATAATTCGGGACTTCAAAGGCGATCATCGCGCCGAAATCGTCCATTTGCCGTTTGGCCAGGTCGTGTTGGGGGAAACTGGGCAGGCCGGGATAGTGAACGGCCGTCACCCCCTCATGTCCTTCCAAAAATTCAGCCACCGCCAGCCCGTTAACGCTGTGCTGCTTCATGCGCAATGGCAGCGTCTTCAGCCCCAAATTCGTCAGCCAAATATCAAACGGGCTGGGAACCGCGCCCACATAGCGCATCATGCCCGCAATTTGCTCCTCCATGAACGCATCGTCGCGGCTGACGACGGCTCCGCCGATGATGGTTCCATGCCCGCCGATATATTTGGTCGTACTGTGAACCACCACATCGGCGCCAAATTCTAACGGCCGTTGCAAAATCGGCGTGGCAAAGGTGTTGTCCACCACCACTTTGGCATTGTGGGCGTGGGCAACCTCCACGACGGCGGCCAGGTCAATCAGTCCCATCGTCGGATTGGCGGGCGTTTCCAGATAAACGGTCGTCGTGTTGGGATGCGCCGCCAATTCCTGCGCCAGCGCCGCCGTTTCCAGCCCCTTCACCCGCGACGAAGTAACGCCAAACTGCGGCAGCGTCTCGGCGATGAGGTGGTCGGCCGAGCCGTACAGCACCTCCTGGGCGATGATGTGGTCGCCCGCCTGCGCCAGTCCCATCAGGGCCGCGCTGATGGCCCCCATGCCGGAACTGAATATCTCGGCGCGGATGTCGGGAACGGCCGTACCCGCCGCCTGCGCCTGCCGGATGAGGCCGTACCCTTCCAGCGCCGCCAGCTTGGCCGCCAGCGCCTTGCGTCCCGGATGGCCGGGGCGGGTGTAAATGTAAGCGTCCGACTCACCGGCGCCGTAGGCTTCCACCGCGTGCATGTCGGGAAAGGTGAACGTGGATGTCTGGTAAATGGGGGCAATATGCGCGCCGGTCGCATCGTGAATCTCACCGGCGTGTATGGCGTCTGTAGCGATTTGGTATGGGGGACGTTTAGTCATGGGGATTATCTCCGTTAAATGTAGGTTTATTTTGAGACCGGAGATTAGAGACTGGAAATTGGAGATTGAACCAGTCTCCAGTCCCCAGTCCCCAGTCCCTAATCCTCAGTCTTGAGGGGTAAGGATAGTGTAAAAACGCTCCCCTGCCCAGCGCCGGGGCTGGATACGGAAACGGCTCCATCATGCGCTTCGACGATAGCGCGGACGATGGCCAGACCCAGCCCCGCGCTGCCATGCCCCCGGCTGCGGGCGCTGTCGGCGCGGTAGAAGCGGTCAAAGACGTGAGGCAGATCTTCTGGCCTGATACCAGTCCCTGAATCGGTCACCTGAATGTGCAAATCGGTTTCTTTTTGCTCGACGGTGATGCGGATACGGCCGTTTTCCGGGGTGTGTCTTAGCGCATTGTCCAACAAATTATGCAGCGCCTGACGCATCCGGGACGCATCCACGTTCAGCGGGGGAATCGCGCCCAGCAGTTCCACCTGTAAATTGATTTGTTTAGACAACGCGGCGGTTTTGAAAACGGCCGTCACATCTTTAACCAGTTGGGCAATATCGGTCGCTTGCTTGTTCAAAGGCAACTGCCGCGCCTCAGCCTGGGCCAACTCATGCAAATCGTTAATCAACGTGGATAGATGATCCGTCTGGTCTACCAGCCGGGCGATCTCTTCCTTGTTGAGCGGATAAACATCGTCCAGAATCGCTTGCAGGTTGCCTTTGAGGATGTGCACCGGGTGGCGCAGTTCATGGGCGACGTCGGCCAGCATATTTTGGCGCAGCGTTTCGGCCGTTTCCAGTTGAGCGGCCATTTTGTTGAAAGAATGGGCCACCGACTGGATTTCCCGGCTGCCCTGCACCGGAACGCGATGGCTCAACTCCCCGGCGGCGACAGCTTGCGCGCCATCTTCCAACCGCTGCAGCGGCGCCGCCAGCGTGCGGCTCAACCAAATACCGGCCACAACGCCCACCACAGCCGCCGCTATAAGGCCGCGTGTGAAAATATCTATCAATTCTTGTTGGGCAAACGTCCGAAAATCAGCCACCGTTTCCGGCGGCAATGTTTCTAAAACAGCGCGAACTTCAGGCGGCATTTCCGGCTGCGGCACAGGAACCAGGCCGGTATACCCCGCCAACCGGAAAAGAAATGGCAGCGCCGCCATCATCAGAATAACGCCGGTCACAATCAAGCTGGAACGCACCCATAAACGATTCATCAATCGCCTCCAGTCAGCCGGTAGCCAACGCCGTAGACGGTTTGGATGTAGGTTGGCTTTTTCGGGTCTGGCTCAATTTTGCGGCGCAGGTTGCGGATGTGGCTGTCCAGCGTGCGGTCAATACCTTCGTAATCGGCCCCCAGTCCTTTGCGAATCAATTCGCTGCGGGTAAAGACGTAGCCAGCTTGTTCCATCAAAACGCGCAGCAGGTCGAATTCAGTAGGGGTGAGGTCTATGGTACGGCCGTTCACCGTCACCTCTCTGCGTCCCACATCCATTGCCAACCCGCCAGTTTGCAATAAGGAGGATTGAACTGGATCGTGGCTCCGTAACCGCGCCCGCACCCGCGCGACGACCTCGCGGGGATTGTACGGCTTGGTCACATAATCATCCGCCCCCATTTCCAGCCCCACGATTTTGTCGGTATCTTCCACGCGGGCGGTCAGCATGATGATGGGGATATGGGCCAAACTGGCGTCGCCGCGCATCAAACGGGTGATTTCCCAGCCGTCTTTGCCGGGCAGCATCAGATCGAGCAGGGCTAAATCTGGTTTTTCGCGGCGCAGCATGTGCACGGCCGTTTCCCCATCATACGCCGTCAACACCGCATACCCGGCTTGTTCCAAATACGCCCGCATCAAGCGTACTACTTCTTTATCGTCGTCAACGACGAGAATCCTTTGCTTGACCATCGCCTTCTATCATGTCCGTTTCACTGCTGTTCGTCAAATTAAGGCCCTAACGATTATTCCAGGTTGTTGCGCCATTTTTCGATGGCCGTTAACAACCCCCAGGGCACAAAAATCAACGCCGCGCCGCCCAGCAGACACGGCAGCGAAGTCAGCAGCGCCGCCGGCCCCCAAATCAACCCAATCAGCCCGCCGCCAACCGCGACCAGCGTAAATAGAACCATCCACAGATAGTTACGATCATCTTCACGACGACGCGCGCGGTTATTTTGATACGGCCGTTCCTCATTGCCATTCATTCTTCAAGCATAGACTAAAAATCTGCAAAAATTATGCAGACCTCGTGCAGTTTATGCGGGGTTAAGAACCAGGAAAATCAAAACAACGACTTTGAAATTTCATGGTAGACCACAAAAAATAGCCGTTGATTATGCGTCATTCAGCCCAATCTGCCGGCTGAATGACGCATAATTTCACTCATACCGCAGCGCCTCAATCGGACGTAAATCGGCCGCCCGCCACGCCGGATAGATGCCAAAGATGAGACCGACGGCCGTTGCAAAACCAGTCGCCATCATCACCGTACCTGCATCCACAATCGTCTCAAAATCCAGCAAGTTGCCGCCCACGCGGGATACAATCCAGCCCAAAACAATCCCCAGGAAGCCGCCCAAAATACTGAGCAGCACCGACTCCAGCAAAAACTGCGCCAAAATATCCCGCTTCATCGCCCCAACCGCCTTGCGGATACCGATCTCCCGCGTCCGCTCCGTCACACTCACCAGCATGATATTCATAATGCCAATCCCGCCCACCACCAGCGAAATGCCGGCAATCGCGCCCAAAAACGCCGTCAACGACGCCGTAATCGTGTCAAACGTGTCCAACAAATCCGCCTGGCTGAAAATGGAAAAATCATCGTCGGCGGCGTAAACAATGTCATGCTGCCGCCGCAGCGTCTCCGTGATCTGCTCAATCGCCGCATCCGTCTCCGCCTCGCTCGCCGCCTGCGCCGTGATGACCGTCACCGCCTTCTCGCCGTCGCGCGTGCGGTCGGCGTACAGGCGGCTGTGCGCCGTCGTGATGGGAACGAAAACGTTGCCGTCGGTGTTGCCAAAGCCGCTGCCCGATTCGGTCAGCACGCCGATCACTTCATAGCTGACCCCGTTGATTTTGACTGATTGGCCGATGGGGTACGCTTCCTCAAATAGATCGGTCGCCGCCTCGCTGCCCAAAACGGCGACGCGGGCTTTGGTGTCCACATCGTTTTGGGTGATGCCGTTCCCGTTTTGCATCTCGTCCAAATTACTGACGAATAGATAGTTGGCGGTGATGCCGGCAACGGCCGTTTGAATCTCATTACTTCCATTAACCACCGCCTGATTCCCCTGTACCATCGCCGCCACCTCGCCCAGAGCCGGCGCGTTCAACGAATCAGACAGCGCCGCCACATCCGACATGCTCAGAGTTTGGTAACCGTCGCTGTTGTCCATATCGGTAGAAATGGTCAGCAGATTAGTGCCAATGGATTGGATTTCACTGGTGATGGAAGCGTTCAATCCATTACCGATGGACATGAGAGAGATCACGGCCGCCACGCCAATAATCACCCCCAACATCGTCAACACCGCCCGCATCTTATTCGCCAACAAACTGTCTAATGCCGTTAAAAAACTTTCGCTTAAGTTCATGTCATTTACTCCAGCAATTAGCTTTTAGCAGTTAGCAATTAGCTTGCTTGCTAATAGCTAAAAGCTAACTGCTAATAGCTCTACTGAATTAAACCATCCCGAATCCAAATAACCCGTTCCGCCTGCTCGCCGATTTCGGGATCATGGGTGATCATGATAAGCGTGATCCCTTTTTCTTCATGCAGGGTCTTGAAAATCTGCATAATTTCCGCGCCCGATTGGGTGTCCAGGTTGCCCGTTGGCTCGTCGGCCAGGATGATGTTGGGGTCGGTGGCTAACGCCCTGGCGATGGCGACGCGCTGCTGCTGACCGCCGGAAAGCTCGTCGGGGCGATGATCCATCCGGTCGCCCAGGCCGACGGCTTGCAGCGCTTCTTGGGCGCGGGCGGTGCGTTCGGCGCGATTGTAACCGGCATACATCAACGGCAGCGCCACTTGTTTCAGGGCCGAGGTGCGCGGCAGCAAGTTAAACTGCTGAAACACAAACCCGATGCGCTGATTGCGGATTTTGGCCTGCTCATCGTCGCTCATGTGGCTGACATCAATGTCATCAATGGTGTAAGTCCCGCTGTTGGGAATATCCAGGCAGCCGATGATGTTCATCAGCGTGCTTTTGCCGGAGCCGGACGGCCCCATGATGGCGACAAACTCGCCTTCGTTAATTTGCATATCCACGCCGCGCAGGGCATGGACGACCTGCGTTCCCATTTCGTAGGATTTGGTGATGTTTTGCATCGTAATCATTTTGAGTTCCTCTAAGCTGTTAGCTATTAGCTGTTAGCCATTAGCTTTTGCTCGCTAATTGCTAATGGCTAACAGCTAAACGCTTATTCCTAATTCCCCATTCCTGGAGGCCCGCCGCCCTGACCAAAGCTAACCTCCCGCGTTGGGGCAATTTCGCCTATCAAGAGTCGGTCGCCATCGTTTAGCCCATCTACAATTTGGGTGTATTGGCTGTCGTGCAGGCCGATGGAAACGGCCGTTTCCTCAAAAATCTCGTTCCCATTATCATCAACCGTCGCCAGATTGACGCTGTACGTCCCGTTCGTGCGGTCTACATTGACGGCCGCATTGGGAACCAGCAGCGCATCGCTGACATTGACCGTTTCCAGGCTGGCATCGGCCGTCATGCCCACCAGAATGGGCAAATCCGTCGCGCCCAGGCTCAAGAACACGTCATACGTCACCAGCGCGCTGGCGCCATTGTTGGCTTTGGGGGCGATGGCTGTGATGGCGCCATTGATTTTCTCATTGGGCCAGGTTTCCAACGTGATAACGGCCGTCTGCCCCACATACAAATCACCCACATCCACCTCATCCACCGCCAGAACCACTTCCAGGCTGCCGGTATCCACCATTTCCACCAGAATGCCATTGGCCATTTCGCCGGCGTGGACGTAAACGGCCGTAACCACCCCATCAAACGGAGCCGTCAACACGGCATCCGCCAGATTATTCTCCGCCTGCTGCAAGCTGATGCGGACCTGCTCCACCGCCACCTCAGCCTGCGTAATCTGGTAATCCGTCGCCCCGCGCCGGAGCTTATCTAAAGTCGCCTCAGCGCTGGCGACAGACGCTTCCGCCGCCGCAATCTCCGCCGCCGTCGGGTCGCTCAACAGCATATCCAGTTGGATTTGCGCCGCATCCCGCGCAGCAACCGCCAACGCCAGACTGGCCTGCGCCGCCGCAATCGCATTGGAATCGCCATTGACAACCGTGTCATACGCCTCTTGCGCGGCGGCCAAATCCGCATTGGCCTGCAAAGCGGCCATCCGCGCCCCTTCTTCCATATCGGCGATGCGATTTTCGCCCAGGAAACGGGTTGGCTCCATCACCAGCGTCGTGCTGTGCTGTTCGGCGGCGGATGTGGCCTCTTTTTGGGCCAAATCCAGCGCGATTTGGGCGGCCAGAAGCTCCTCTTGGCTGGCGGCGGCGCGCAAATCATTCAATTTTTCGGAGGCGGCATACACATCGGCATTAGCGGCGCGCACATCCGCTTCTTTGGCCGCGATTTCGTCCTCGCTGGGGCCGTCTAACAAA
>JANTHP010000243.1 GCA_024762395.1 Anaerolineae bacterium
CGAAACGGAAGTGTTTGTCCTTCAAGGGCTGCGATTCAGCATTCCGCGCACGGTGGCTTTCTTTTCAGCTATGGTCAGTTCTCTGCTTCTGTATTTGTTTTTACAGAAAACGCGAACGGGAGCGGCGATCCGCGCCGTTTCTCAGAACCGTAATGGGGCGCTGCTGATGGGGATTGACGTGAATTTTATTTATATGCTCACATTTGGTCTGGGGGTAGCGGTAACGGCCGTTGGCGGTTCCCTCCTCACACCCAACTACCGCATGATCCCCACTGTCGGCCAGCCCTTCGCCGTAACAGCCTTTGTCGTTGTTGTCTTAGGCACAATGGGCAACTTCATCGGCGCGTTTGTTGGGGGACTAATCATCGGTATTGTAGAGGCATTTGCCGGGTTCTACTTAGGCGGCGACGTTAAAATTGTGGCCAGTATGCTTATCTTCATTCTCATCCTGCTGTTCAAACCATCCGGTCTATTCGGTAGGAAAAAGGGGATATAATCATGGAAACATTAAAAGCTTCCCCACGCAACTGGTTGCAGAACATCTTGGCAGATTGGGATAAAACCCAAGTGCTAGTCAGCTTCGTCATCCTCGGATTGATCGCCCTGACACCATTGTTCATCAAATCGCCCTACTATATGGGTATCGTCATCCTGACAACCTTATACATCTTCACCGGCATCTCATGGAACATCGTCGCCGGTTTTTCCGGGCAGTTACTAATCGCCCATATCTCATTTTTGGCGTTTGGCGCTTACACGACCATCGTCCTGTACAACACCTACGGCGTGACACCGTGGGTTGGCATCTTCATCGGCGGGATCGTTGCTGGTTTATTAGGCGTCGTCGTAGCCTTTATTACGCTGCGCTACGGTTTGAAAATGGACTACTTTGCCCTGTTTACCATTGCCCTGATGGTAGCTTTGAAAACCCTGTTCCTCAAATGGAAATTCGTTGGCGGGGCAATTGGCATGGGGTTATCACTCAGCGAGCCGGGCTTCGGGAAAATGATCTTCGACTCCAAAGTTCCTTACCTGTACATTGCCTTGGGGTTGACAGCGCTCGGCATTATCGCCCAATACGCCATTTACCAATCTAAAATGGGTAAATACTTCATGGCTATCCGTGAAGATGAAGCGGCGGCAGCGGCATTGGGCGTGAATACATCCCTATACAATACATTAGCTTTAGTGATTGGCGCGGCAATGGCCGGAGTTGGCGGTGGATTTTACGTGATGTACGTCACTTTCGTGGAACCACCGCAGGTGTTTGATTTAGGGCTGAATGTCGAAATTTTGATGGCTGCTCCCATTATCGGCGGTTTGGGCAGCCTGGCCGGACCAGTCTTGGGCGGCATCCTCAATAAACCGCTGGCCGAACTTATCCGAGGTTTGCTTGCCGGCGGGCGCAGTGGCTCAACATTAATCGTTTATGGCTCATTTTTGATCTTAGCGATTTTGTTTATGCCGCGCGGTGTGACTGGTGTGCTGCATGGCTTTTATCTCAAATGGCAGCGGCGTAAAACTGGGAACAAACAAGAGGGTTAGACTATGACATTGCTCGAAGCACACAACATAACCAAACGATTTGGTGGCCTTGTGGCTGTCAATGATTTAAGTTTAAGCGTTAGCGAAGGTGAGATACTGGGCATGATTGGCCCGAACGGCGCTGGCAAAACGACCGCTTTTAACATGATTTCCGGTTATTATCAGCCAAATGAAGGACGGGTTATTTTTGATGGCAAAGATATAACTGGTCTCAGACCGGATCAAGTTTGCAAGTTGGGGTTGGCTCGTACCTTTCAGGTGGTCAAGCCGTTCCCGCAACTCAGCGTGCTGGATAATGTGCTTGTTGGCGCATATAACCGTACCAATGATAAACAAGAAGCACAGCAAAAGGCGCGGGAAATCCTGGATTTCTTAGGCATGGGAAACATGACCGAACAGTTGGCCGGTGGTCTATCGGTGGCTGGCCGTAAACGATTGGAAATAGCCAAAGTATTGGCGACTGGCCCCAAAATGATCTTGCTGGATGAAGCAATGGCGGGGTTACGGCCGATAGAAACGGATGAAATCATCGAATTGGTGCGCCAGATCAGCCAACAAGGAGTTGCGTTACTATTGGTGGAGCATGTCATGAAAGTCATTATGTCGCTAGCCGACCGCATTGTAGTTATCCATCATGGCGAAAAAATCGCTGAAGGTGAACCGCAAGCCGTAGTTCAGGATAAAGCAGTCATTGATGCCTATCTGGGAGAGGAGGTGGCCAATGTTGCAGGTTAATAACATTGATGTCGCCTACGGTGATACCCAGGTTCTTTTTGACGTTTCCATGGACATTCAGCCAGGAGAATTGGCAGCTGTCATTGGCGCCAACGGCGCTGGCAAAACGACGCTGCTCAAAACGATTTCGGGTATGTTGAAACCACAAAAAGGCTCGATTCATTTTGGTGATAAAGTAATTAGTGAGCAGGCGCCCAACAAAACTGTGGCCGATGGCATTATTCACGTACCGGAGGGCCGGTTGCTCTTCCCTGAAATGTCGGTTCGGGAGAACTTGCGGATGGGTGCTTTTTTGACCAGGGACAAGGAGGCGATTAACGGCCGTCTCCAATCTGTCTTCGAAATGTTCCCCCGCTTAGAGGAACGAGCTTCACAGTTGGCCGGAACCCTGTCTGGTGGTGAACAGCAAATGCTAGCCGTAGGCCGAGGCTTGATGGCCGATCCGAAACTGCTGATGCTGGATGAGCCTTCTCTAGGGCTGGCTCCCAAATTGGTGCAGCAGGTTTTTGAACTGGCACAACAAATCAACCAGGAAATGGGCGTGACTGTTTTGCTAGTAGAGCAGAACGTGCGTCATTCGTGTGAAATCTCAAAGCGAGCGTTTGTGCTGGAGAACGGCCGTATCGTACTCCAGGGGCCGGGCACCGATATGCTGCAAAACGACCACGTTCGCCGCGCTTATTTAGGATTGTAGGGAATCGAAAATGATTTCCTTTGTACCGGCCGAGATGGCTGACGCAGCGCCGTATCATTTGCTGACCAGCATTGTTGCCCCGCGTCCGATTGCCTGGATATCAACGATAGACACCGATGGCATGTCCAACCTGGCGCCATTTTCCTTCTTCAACGCGGTGGCCGGGTTTCCGCCAACGCTCATGTTTTCGGTTTCGTATCGTCGAAAAGAGCCGAAGGAAAAGGACACGCTGCGCAATGTTCGGAAGGTTGGCGAGTTTGTGTGCCACATCGTTGATGAAGCGCTGGCTGAGGCTATGGTTCGGTCGGCGATGGATTGGCCTGCGGATGTCAGTGAGATTGATGCGGCGGGTTTAACCCCTCGACTGATGTACGGCCGTTCCGCGTCGCCGAAGCCCCGGCAGCGATGGAATGCCAGGTGACGCAAATCATCCCGGTTGAAGGAGCCACAAATGTGATGGTACTAGGTCGGGTTGTGCGTTTTCATCTGCGCGAAGATTTGTACCGCCCGGAATTGGGATTGGTTGATACAGCGGCTATGAAACCAGTTACGCGGCTGGGCGGGCCGGTCGAATATACGAGGATTGGCGAGTTATTTTTGCTCCCAGTCCCCACTGAATAAACAGCGACGGGGGAGCCGTTTTGCTCCGTTTTATTTTGAAAGGTGAAACAAATGCAAGCTGATTTATATGTGAAAAATGGGTTGGTGGTCACGGAAGAAACCGCATTTCATGGCGGGGTTGTCATTACGGATGGGAAGATTGTGGAGCTAGTGGCGGGGGATACGGCCGTTGCCGCCCAAGAAGTCATTGACGTAAAAGGCAAAGCCATCCTCCCCGGCATCGTTGACGACCACGTACACTTTAATGAGCCAGGCCGCGAACATTGGGAAGGGTATCAGGCTGGCAGCATGGCCGCCGCTGCTGGCGGCGTCACCACGTTCATGGAAATGCCCCTTAATGCCACCCCCCCTTCTATTGACCGCGAGAAACTTATTCATAAACGAACGGCCGTCAAAGACCAATCCGTTGTTGATTACGCCCACTGGGGCGGCCTGGTGGACAACAACCTGGACGAGTTAGAGGGTCTTCACGAAGAAGGCGTCATCGCCTTCAAGGGGTTCATGAGCGAGAGCGGCGTTGATTTCAAACGCATCAACGATGATGTGTTGTATGGCGGCCTGGTAAAATCGCGCGAACTGGGCAACGTCGTCGGCGTCCACGCCGAGAGCGAATACGTCACCCGCTTTTTGGCCGCACAAATTCAGGCCACAGGACGCATAGACCGCAGCGCCTGGTCGGAATCCCGCCCGCCAGCGGCTGAGTTGGAAGCGGACAAACGGGCTATTTATTGGGCCGGCGTCACCGGCGGCAATCTCCATATCGTCCACACCACCATCGCCGCAGGCATTCACGCCGCAGCCCAGGCCAAGCAAGAAGGCGTCAACGTAACGGTAGAAACATGCCCCCATTATCTCTTCTTCGATAATGATGATTTTGTCCGCATCGGCCCCGCCGCCAAGTGCGCTCCGCCGCTCCGCGCGCGCGAAGAAGTGGAAAATCTGTGGGAATGCGTCCTGGCGGGGATGGTGGACACGATTGCCTCGGATCATTCGCCTTGCCCTACAGCAGACAAGGTGAAAGGTAACGATGATATCTGGCAGGCGTGGGGCGGCATTACGGGCGTTCAGGCGATGTTACCGGCATTGCTGACCGAAGGCGTTCATAAACGCGGTCTGTCATTATCGCTGTTGGTCAGATTGATGAGCGCTAATCCGGCGCGAATTTTTGGCTTATACCCACAAAAAGGGTCGCTGTTGCCCGGTTCGGATGCAGATATCACGATTGTTGATTTGGATAAAACCTGGACGTTGGCGGCAGAGGATTTGTTCAGCCGCCACAAACACAGCGCTTATGTGGGGTACACATTTCAGGGCCAGGTTGTACGCACGATTGTTCGGGGAACAACTGTCTATGAAGACGGTCAGATCAAGGTTAAGCCGGGGTTTGGGAATTTGTTACAGAGAATCCGGTAATTGTCAAGACCCAAAATAAGATGGGGGTTGAAGCAAAAAAAGGCCTGGCAGGCCTTTTTTGTTACCAGATAATGTTCACATCGTAACGCGCAATCTGTGAATCGGCTGTAAGGAGCGGCAACTCTTCCAATTGACTTTGAACCACAAGTAATCGGTCAAAGGGATCTTTGTGAATATCAGGCAGGCGATAAACTTGCGCCGCATGGCTCAGTTGGATGGGCAGTGATGAAAAGCGGTGCCGGGCTAGGCGTTGGGCTATGTATTGTTCTGGTTTGTCAGGCAATTCCAAACGCCCTTGGCCGTATTTAATAGCGATTTCCCAAACGCTGGCCGCGCTCAAGAAAATTTCGTTACGGCCGTCGCTGATGAATTCTCGCGCCGTATCCGATAATTGAGGATCGTCCAGGTTCCACCACAGAAATGTATGGGTGTCCAGCAGCGCTTTCATAGGTCGAACTCCGGCAGCGGGTCGTCAAAATTGGATTTGATGATGACTTTGCCAGCGTCGCGGCCAGGTACGCGACGTGCTGGCATTTCGGTAAAGGGAGATAACACAGCCACAGGTTTACCTGCTTTGGCGATGATGATCTGCTCCCCACTCATCACCCGCGTCAGCAATTTGGATAAATGTGTTTTAGCTTCATGTATATTGTATGTGGTCATATTCTTAATACCTCTTCTGTCATAATAAACTAAGTCTACAACTAAGTCAATATATTTTAGAGCTGTTTTTCCTGCCAGGATTTCGGTAAAATAAACGTAGAATTTCTTAGCGAGCCTCTCAAACGCGGAAATGATTGATAGCGCAATCATTTGGGACGCCCTCTTTCTTGTAGCGGCCGTGTTTTGTAAAAAACGGTGTCTTAATCGAAATTAAGCTACTCTTGTAACCGTCGGTCGCCTACCCTCTTATCTTACCCCCTTGGTGCAACTGTGTTTTGTTGATACAGAACTAATGTGCGATTGCCCGGTGAATCCTGGCGTGGAAAGGACCCAAGAATGGCTGAACCAACTCGACAAGATTGATGAACGGGATGGAGGGGGATGTGGACCGTATGACCCGCCTCGTGGAGCAGATGTTGACGCTGGTGCGGGTGGAACAGCGGGGACTGGCGCAGTTTGCGCCGGTAGACTGCGCCCGGCTGCTGCAGGAAGTGGTTTCTGATTTACGCGCCGCCGCTCAGGAGCGCGGCGTGACTTTGCAGTTGACGCTGCCGCCGCAAGTTGAGTTTGTTTTGCCCGCCGATGTGGAGCGGGCTGCGGCAGGTGTTTGTCAATCTGATTGAAAATGGGATTAAGTATTCGCCGGAGGAGGGTGTGGTGACGGTAACGGCCGTGCGCCATTGGCAGCAAATTGCCATCTCCGTGACCAACGAAGGGACGGGCATTCCTCCCGAACAAATTCCCCATTTATTTGAACGATTTTACCGTGTAGCCGATGCCCGCGCCCGGACGACCGGTAGGTTTAGCCTGGGGTTAGCCATCGCCCAGGCCATTGTTCAAGCGCATGGCGGCGAAATTGTCGTGCAAAGTGGCACGGGCGAAGGAGCTACATTTACCGCCACCTTTCCGGCAATGACAGAATAGGGTGCAGCGCAGATTTACACCTCGCCCGCTTCTTACTGCCGCCGCGACTTCACCACGCTAAACGCCAGCAGCGCCAACGGGAAAAAGGGCACTACGGCCGCTACCGGAATCACATCCTTCAGCGGCAAGATATTGTCCGGCGAAACCGCAATCTGCAAGGGTGCGCCCGCCGCTGGCGCCAATGAGCCATCCTCCGCTAAAACGGTGACGAAGGCCGAGAAATGGCCTTCAAACAAGGCGTGTACCCGCCAATGGAACTGCGCCGATTCGCCCGCCGCCAGCGCGGGTAGATGCTGGGTCATTGTGGGCAGCCAATCTTCCGGGTCTACGTGGCGCAGGGTGTCTACCGGGGCCAGGCTCAGGTGGACGACCAGAGGCGGCGTGGCGGCGCTGCCATTGTTGCGGATGGCAGTTGTAAATTCCACCCAATCCCCGGCAACGAGTACGGCCGTTTCCTGACTCATCTCCACCGCAATTCCATCCCCTGCCTGCGCCGCGGCCGCCGGAACCAGCCCCAGCAGCAGCGCCAACAGCGTCATCAGCAGCATCATTTGTTTCTTCATGATGAGAACCCTCCTTCCAGCGAAAGCCGCC
>JANTHP010000244.1 GCA_024762395.1 Anaerolineae bacterium
TAACTATACAGGTGACAGTCACTTTTTCCAGAGGTGTTAGCCAAAACCACGATGTTTCGCAAGTGACTGTCACCTCTGGTAGCTGTATAGTTACAAACGCGAGATATTGCCCTGGCGTAGGACAAGTTGGCAACTTGTCCAGGCGCAATTTAACAAATTGCCCTACGGCTTTACCGATTTGCCCAAATCCATTCTCGACTTCATAATTGGGCGAATGAATGCATTCACCCTCCCCCATTGGTTACAAACTGTTCATCATGATGGTTCTGAAGTTTATGTATCGCAGCTTTACCCGCGATTGGGCGATACGGTTCGTATCCGGCTGCGGGTGGGAGTGGAGTCGCCTTTGAAACGGCCGTACCTCCGCATCTTTCCCGACGGCGAACAAGCCTTCATCGCCCTGGAACACAGCCACACCGACACAGCCGCCCACTGGTGGCAGGCCGACCTGACCATCAACCAGCCCCTCGTCCATTACCGCTTCATCCTGGAAGCCACGGATGGCGTCTGGTTTTACACCGCCGCCGGGCCAACGGCGAGTTTACCGCTGGACAGCACCGATTTTCGTATTTTGGCCGATTATGATACGCCGGGATGGCTGGAAACGGCCGTCTTCTACCAAATCTTCCCCGACCGCTTCCACAACGGCGACCCGACTCTTGACCCATCCACGGCTGAATTTGAATTTCACGGCCGTCGTTCCCAAATCTATCCCTGGGGCCAGCCTCCGCCCGACGACCATCCCTTTCCCATCACCTTCTACGGCGGCGACATCCCCGGCGTCATCCAAAAACTCGACTACCTGCAAGAACTCGGCATCAACACCCTCTACCTCAACCCCATCTTCACCGCCTACTCCAACCACAAATACGATGTCGCCGACTACGAACACGTAGACCCCCATCTAGGCGGTAACAAAAGCCTCATCGCCCTGCGCCAGGCCCTCGACGAGCGAGACATGCGCTACCTGCTCGACATCGTGCCCAACCACTGCGGCTACTGGCATCCCTGGTTCCAGGCCGCCCTTGCCGACCCCGACGCCCCCGAAACCGACTTCTTCACCTTCACCAACCACCCCGACGAATACCACTCCTGGCTGGGCGTCTGGACACTGCCCAAATTGGATTACCGCAGCCACGAACTGCGCCGCCGCATCTACCAAAACGACGATTCCGTCTTCCGCCGCTGGCTGCGCCCCCCCTTCGCCGCCGACGGCTGGCGCGTGGATGTCGCCAACATGCTGGGACGGCAAGGCGCCACCCAAATCGGCAGCGAAATCGCCGGCGGCATCCGCCGTGCCGTCAAAGAAACCCGTCCCGATGCCTACTTGATGGCCGAAAACTTCTTTGACTCCTCACCCCACCTCCAGGGCGACCAATGGGACGGCGTGATGAATTACAGCGGCCTGACACTCCCCCTCTGGCATTGGCTGCGCGGCTACGACCGGGGGGCACATGGCATCAATTGGCACATCCAATCAGCGCATCCCTGGCCCACCGCCGCCCTCGCCGCCACCTGGCAGCAGCATCTGGCCGCCATCCCCTGGGCGATTGCGTTGCAGCAATACAATTTACTGGACAGCCACGATGTGCCCCGCATCCGCAGCAAAGTCAATGGCAATGACGCGCTGCACCGGCTGGCAGTCATCGTCCAATTCACCTTCCCCGGCGTCCCCGGCCTCTACTACGGCGATGAGATTGGGATGATGGACGAAGAAGGGTTCCATTCGCGGGGCTGCATGGTGTGGGATGAGGCGCGCTGGGACCGCGATTTGCTGGCGTTTTACAAAAAGCTGATTGCGTTACGGAAGGAGTCAACGATTTTGCAGCGGGGCGGCTTCCAAATTCTGGCCGTCGAAACCGACACTGTCGCCTATCAACGGGAAAACGCGGCCGGGCGTATCCTCGTCGTCGCCCATCGCGGCGAACGGCCGCGTCCGGCAGGGCCGCTGCCCGTCGCCCATGGCGGCATTCCCGACGGCGCTCGTTTTGTAGAACACTTCACCGGGCAAAAGTTAATTGTAACCAACGGTGCGCTCCCCCTCCCCGACCACCCCCAAGGCGCGACGTTATGGCAATCGCCACGCCCCCAAGCCAACTTTCGTCGCAAGGTTTAATCAGTAAACGCTCCAAATCGAAATACAACCGAAAGTTTTATTGTAAGGCCTACCATATACATTTTAGCAGGGTATATTCATACTTTTATCATAAAACACAGGTAACCACCAAAGTGACAGTCACCGTCTCCAGAGGCAATGGTCATGACGAATTGTCATATTAAGTGACTATTACCTCTGAGGCTTAGGGTTCGCTTGTTTTTAACTTTCCTGTTTGGACAGCATGTTTCGGGAATTGGAATTCCCGAAACACCAAAGTTATTTACGATTGAACCCTTAGTAGTTACAAACGTAGAAAAGGGCAATTTTGGGGCGCCAATCTGAATTGAATACTGAGTATTTATCACAATCAAGCTTAGTTGGAGGTATGGTCATTATGAATCATCGGTTTGGCGCTAAAATCACTCGTGAAATGGTTATCCGCATGATTGCAGATACATTGTTACTCAATGCAGCCCTGGTTGCTGCCTTTGCCGGTAATCTGTTATTGCAAGTTGTGCAGAACAGCTCTGCTTCGGGGCCGGAATTATTCACTGAATACAGTCAAGCGTATCTGAGAAGTTTTTGGTTTGTGACACTAATCAGTCTGGCCGTTTTCTATCTCAATGGGTTTTATACGCGCGGACGCATGTACCGGGGGCGTTATAAATTACTGATTATTGCGCAAGCAGGGAGTTTGAGTTATTTAACCATTGGGTTCTTCGCCTTCCTGTTCCCTCGCGCCATTGTCATCCCCCGAACTGTCCTGATTTTTGCCTGGGCGTTGACAATTGCATTTCTGATCACCGCTCGTATTTGGTCTATGCTGTGGAAAAATCTTGTTCGTCAAGAATCGCAGCCAGATATTGTCGTTCCAGAAAGGCGAACTGGCGTAAAAAATGTTCTGGTAATTGGCGGCGCTGGCTACATCGGTTCTGCCTTGCTCCCCAAATTACTTGAGCGTGGGTATAACGTTCGTTTAATGGATTTACTGGTTTTTGGCACGGAGCCAATCGCCGACTCGCTAAATCATCCCAATTTGGAGATTGTACAAGCCGATTTCCTCCGTATTGACAAAGTTGTTGCCGCTATGCAAGGTATGGATGCTGTAGTTCATTTGGGCGCTATTGTTGGCGACCCGGCTTGCGCCATTGATACAGATTTAACGACTAATGTTAACCTGGAAGCCACGCGCATGATTGCTGAAGTTGCCCGAGGACACGGCGTGCAGCGTTTTGTTTTTGCCAGCACCTGCTCTGTGTATGGCGCAGGGGATGAGGTTTTGGATGAGCGTTCGGCGCTTAACCCGGTTTCTCTCTATGCCCGCAGCAAAATCGCCTCAGAAAGAGTGTTGATGAGTATGGCGAGCGAGAATTTTGCCCCGACCTACCTTCGTTTTGGCACGATTTACGGTTTGTCCGGCCGGACGCGCTTTGACCTGGTGGTGAATCTTTTGACGGCTAAAGCGCTGTTTGATAAGCAAATCACGGTGTTTGGCGGCGATCAGTGGCGGCCGTTCCTCCATGTGGATGATGCAGCCTTATCTATCTTTGATGTCTTGGAAGCGCCGATTGATCGCGTGAGAAATCAAGTATTTAATGTTGGCGCCAATAGTGAAAATTACACAATCCAGAAGGCGGCTGAGGTCATTCATCGGCTCGTTCCCGATGCTGAACTGCTTAATCTGGGCGAAGACACGGATCTGCGTAATTATCGGGTTAACTTTGACAAAATCCACCGCGTTGTTGGCTACACGCCGCAGTGGACAGTGGAAAAAGGCGTTAAGCAGGTCATGGCTGCTATTGAAGAAGGCAAGGTTCGTGATTACCGTGAAACACGGAATAGTAATTTGAAGAGTATGCAGCTTTACCAAAAGGTCCACAAGGCCTTTGTTTCTGATCCGGCCCGCACTGGTTGGCACGCGCTCGGCAAAGGCTGGACATACCGGTTCCTGGAAGAAGAGGAAGCGCTGCCCAGTATGCCCGTAAGCGCTTCATAAGGGATTGGTTTACAAATAACAGGATGAAGAGATGACCCGAATTTTAGTTATTAGCGCTCATCCAGATGATGAGACTTATGGCGCCGGCGGAACGATTCGCAAGCATGTTTTGCAAGGCGATGAGGTGACGGTGATGATCGTGACGGATGGTGTAACGGCTCGTCATGATAAGACGGAGATGCAGCAGGCAGCGGCGAGGTTGGCTTGTGAACGGTTGGGGGTTTCGGATGTACGTTTTCCCGGCTTGCCAGACCAACGCCTGGATGGAATGCCTTTGTTGGAGGTGATTCGTCCGATTTCGGCTGTCATCAATGATGTTCGGCCGGAAGTTGTTTATACGCATCATCGCGGTGACGCGAATCAGGATCACCGGGCGTTGTTTGCGGCTACTTTGGTGGCGGTACGGCCGTTTGGCAGTAATCCCGTCAAAAAGGTGTTAAGCTACGAAGTGGCCTCTTCTACCGAATGGGGGCCGCCGTTTAATGAATGGGCTTTCCAGCCCAATGTATTTGTAGATATCAGCGAAACGCTGGACGATAAGCTGCACGCGGTGGAAGCGTATCGGGAAACGCACCAAAGCGAAGTCCCCCCCTACCCGCATCCCCGTTCGCCAGAAGCGACGCGCATTTTCGCTCAACATCGGGGCGTCATGGTGGGTATGAAGGCGGCAGAAGCTTTTGTGTTGGTGCGGTCGCTAAAAGATTAGGAAACTCACCGCGTTTATCTGTAAAACCCAGCAAAAATTTGGGCTTTGGCGAATTTGTAAAACAGCCTCCGCCCGATCATCCCCGCACGCTGTATAGCACTCATACAGCGTGTGGATGGGCAAAGGCAGACCCGCCCCCTCTCTCCGGCGCGGTCTTTCCCCGCCCCCCGACGCTGTGGTCATATCTCAGTCCCGGAGGGCTGCTCTCCAAACCGTGCTACAATAACTTGGCTTAACATAGAACAACGGCCGTTTTCCCCCCCTTACCCCACCATCACAACGGCCGTACATAAAGAGGCACTCCGCGCCGAAGGGGTTTGGTATGGGATGGGACGGCGTGGCGATTTTCATCGGCGGCGTATTGGTTGGGCGGCGTGGTCGGGAGACCGTCCACAGCCATGGCAGGGAAAAGTGATGTGGAGTTAACGGCCGTTGGCTGGTAAGAGTTATATGGCACAACGTATGCGACATTTAACTAACGGCAGTGGCCTGACGGTGGTCAAACTCATGCGGCGCGGTCGGAGAGCAGCCCTTCGGGACTGAGATACGGCCACAGCCGCGAGAAGACCGCGCCAAAGCAGGGAATGGCGCGAATTTCTCGATGAATAATTCGTTTTATTCGACCATTTGCGGCATTCGCGTTCAAAAATTTGTAAAGATGGCGATTCCAATTCTGAACCATGCCCAAATTTTTAATCATTTTAGTTCTCAATCCGTGTTTATCAGTGTTAATCCGTATCCCTGAAAGAGAAAAAGGCTTCTCTGGCAAACTGCCAGGCCCCAATTTATTCAAAAGCAACATTCCATATAAACATATGATATTTGTCACTTGCTTCTCTAATTTACTCTGTGGCAAAATTTCTTGCAGATTGTTTTGGTTCAGTAACACCATATTTGGGCACTACTTACATTGGTGCTGCAGGTCTAGGCGGCACATTAAATACAGGGCAGTATACGATGACTCAATACGTAAATGGTTACCAAATTCAACCTGAAGGAATACTACTAAGTGCTGGAGTAGGGATAGTTGCGGGGGATATAATTGGACCCGTTGCTGTGTCACCGAAATACTCACCCATACCTGGAATAGCAGCAAGCCAACATAGTACGTTTGCTAAACTGAACTCCCAATTTGTCGCTGAGGGTGTGATTTACAATACTAATGTTATACAACGAACTATGATGGCATCTACCCTGGCTAACGTGGATGCTAAACAGGTAACGGATGGTATCCTGTCTCTCTCTGAAACATTCGCACAATGCTTAAAAGGAGGGTGTACATTGCCATGACTTGGAGAATGCTTTTGGGTTGGCTAATAATTGCATTTATGCTTTGGATACCGGGATATATTGATAACGGACGAGTGGATCATGATGAAATACATCTCCCTAATTTCATGAAAATCCTATATGGTAAGTGGAACAAACCATTATATTTACGTGGAGCCTTATTACAAACACTTGGTATAGTTTTTGCATGTGGACGCATCATTGAATTTTGGGCTTTCAGTCTCAATCAGCCAATTCTCCTCCCGACAATGTCGCTTTTCATTCTTTGTATCTTTTTTTTAGGAACAGCAAAGGCTTTGAAACTGATTCACAATTATTTACAACAATACTTAAAATCATAGAAATGGTTTAATGTTCATGTAAATAAAAACTGGAGTTTTTAATGGAAGCATCATGCATATTACGTAACTATAGCTTTCAAGAAAGAGATTTTCACAGATTGGTATAAGGCCGATGGCACGCACATTGCTTATGATTACAATTTGCTGGGTCAAGCTGTGGCCGATCTCCAGACCCCACAATGACTTGGCTTAACATAGAACATTGGCCGTTCAACCACCCTTTACCCCACCATCACAACGGCCGTACACCAACCGGCGTATCCCAAGGGTTTCGCTTCGGAATGCCGGGGACAAAGGCGCACATGTGGCAAGCGTGGCGCGAAGATCGGCCAATTGCGAAAGCGGCGTTATATCTCGGCTCCAGTGCAGCGGGAATCTATGCCGTCTGCGTAACTACTAAGGCTCAGAGGCGACAGTCACTTAATATACGGAATTTAAATAACCTACAGAACTGAGACTGGAGATTAGAGATTAGTCCAGTCTCAAGTCTCTAATCTCAAGTCTCCAATCTCTTGTACATTATTAAATTCTCATTCCTTAGTAGTTACCAGGAAGGTTTCACGGCAGTGTCGCGGCCGAAATGAATTTCGGCATCCGATTTCGACAAATGGCATTATCCATCATTTGAGGTGTGACTGAGTACCATTTCTGTTAACTTAAGACCTCGCAGGTTTCCAAAACGATCTGCGTTTCTCTGGCGTTTTGTGTTCAAACCTGCGAGGTCTACGCTTAAGTTAA
>JANTHP010000245.1 GCA_024762395.1 Anaerolineae bacterium
GAAACGGATCGGGTTGTGGCGGCGGCGTTGGTACAAGATGAACTGGCGTTGGTTTTGGCGGATGGATACGGCCGTCGTCTGCGCGCCGATTGGGTTCCCATTCCGGCCAAACCGAATCAGAAAGGAAAATCGCTCATCGCCCGTCGCGGCGAGTTGACAGCGATTTTGGCGGAGCCGGGCTGGGTGGTGAGTTCAGCGGGATTGGTGTGGGGGGAGTACGGCCGTCTCCCGCTGGAAGATGCCACCAAATCCCAACAATTACTCAAACTGCAAAAGGGAGAAACCGTTTACTGCGCTGTGAGCGGGGCTGGCAGCGAAAACGACCCATCGGAATTGGGCGGAAAATCCACAGCCTGAACCACAGCATCCACATTCAACGGGCCGTAAATATGGGGGAATTTTTGGCCGGTTTCATAACAGTCTTCGTAAACAATTTTTGGCTCCACTTTGCCGGAATCAATCGCCAGTAAAACCAATCCTGTTTGGCCGCGATAAAATTCATTGGCCGGACCTAAAATTTGCGCCAAAGTCGAGCAATGGATGAAGCCTTCTGTTTCCAGTGAATCGGCGCGGTAGGGTGGGTTGGTTACGGCCGTTTCCCAATCCACGCGCCGGGTAATGTGCAAAATCATGTTCATAATGCAGGATTATGAAGGCGGAATGATGAATTGTCCACTCCATCACGTTTCACGTCTTACGTTTCACAAATAGACGGCCGTTCCTCCCCATGCTATAATTAAACCGTCTGGGGATGACTGGCTTCGACGGGGAAGGCTGATCCTGGACTGCAAGCCGAGCACGCTTTACACCTCGCAAAACTGGAAGCAAAACATAAGTGCAAACGCACGAACCAACTACAACGCACTCCCCCTCGCTGCTTAATCGCAGTGGCGGCTTAGGCGACTAAGCCGTCAGGGAAGTGTAGAGGTTCCAAAGACGGAACCCCGTCTGTTTTACTTTGCTCGTTGGCCGGGTAAATGCAGGCGACATAAACAGCCAACGTGCCGCGTCTCGACGCCGATAGAGACGCTTAAGCGGCCCTTTAGGGGGCCATCGGCTAGCCGGAAGCTGACCCTGTTGGCCGGGGCGCCTGCCGGTAACACGAAATAGGCCGACTAAGCTTGTAGACGTTCAGAGGTCGAATTTTTCGGACGCGGGTTCGATTCCCGCCATCTCCACAAAAAAGCTCCCGATGAGGGAGCTTTTTGTAAACGGCAGACCTCCGAGGTTTCCAAAACCTCGGAGGTCTTTGATTATGCGTTCGATTGTGCCACATGCGCTGCGGATTGTTTCACCAATTCCCTTAAAACCGTTTCATCAACATCTTCCATTTTCTTAACATACAAGCACGATTTGCCTGTTTTGAACTTGCCCAACTTGCTCATCAATGCATCATACTTGTCAAAGCCGGACATGATATACAGGGTTAAGCTCTGTTTGCGAGGCGAGAATCCGGTTAGAAACCAATCTCCTTCACGGCCGCTGGCGTATTTGTAGTGATAATGACCAAAGCCCACGATACTGTCCCCCCACATGCGCGGTTCTTCGCCGGTTACTTCCTGCATCAGGTTCATGATGGTGAAGCTGTCCTGACGTTTCTTTTCGTCAGTGACGCTGTTCAAAAATTCCTTAACGCTAGCGTCGTTTTCTTTTGTTTTAAGTTCTGCCACTGCTTTCTCCTTTAGTAAATTGTATTAGCCGCCAGCCATGAGCTTGTCAACGGCCGTTGCCAACTGCGCCAAATTTCGTACTTCATACACCGCATCGCATAACGGTTCGTACTCCAGCATGTCACTGTCGTCGGTTCCCCAAGCGCCGCGTGGTTCGGGGTTGAACCAAATTAGCTTTTTGGCTTTACGTTGCAAGGATTTGATTAAATCTATGCGGGGGGAGCTGAAATTGTTACGGCCGTCTCCCAAAATGATGAGCGTGGTACGGCCGTTCACCACACCCAAATGATTCTCCGTAAACTCCGCCAACGAACCGCCCAAATCCGTCCCATACGGGATATACGGCAGCAGTTGACGAATAACCTCAAACGCCGCTTCCGGCTGGTCATGACGCAGCTTCGTCATCACCTCATCCGGTATCGGCTCCAGACGGTTATAAAAAGCAAAACTGCGCATTTTCGACACCTGATCATGCAATTGGTACGACAGCCGCAGCATAAACTCCACCACATTCTCCGTCGAGCGCGACACATCGCACAGTAAAACCAAACTAGGCTTCAATTTGCGCGTTTTGTACTTCAGTTCCAGCGGCACGCCGCCATACCTTTGGTTGGCCCGTATCGTCGCCTTGGAATCAAACTTGCCCTGCCGCCCCCGCTTACGCCGTAACGCCGCCCGGCTGCGTAACTGCGTCGCCAAGCGCTGAACCTCTTGACGCAAAATCGCCGTTTCATTGGCCGTCAGCGCGTCAAACGATTTGTACATCAAGTCGGGGCCATGTAAATCTTCGGGGCGATTGGCCCGCTGCTGCGCGATTTGCAGACCGACTTGACGCGCCGTCTGCTCCGCCAATGCCTCTTTGTTGGCTTCCACAACACCTAACAGCTTCTCAATCGCTTCCCGGCTCATGCCCATTTGCTGCAGCATTTCTACCAACTGCCGGATTTGCTCCTCCAAATGGGCGTAGCCCATCTGCCGCAGCATCCGCCGCGTCACCCAGTGCCCTTCCTGTTGGCTGTTGGCCCAATCCGCGCCGGAACGACGCGCTAATTCCTCCAATTCCTCTTTGGTTGGCCCTTCGCCGCTGGTCAACCACGCCATTAACTGCTGTAAACGGCCGCTCATTGCCGACAGCGCCATCTTGAGCATATCCTGCTCGTCGGCGCTCAAATCCTCCATTGCACTTTGCAAAGGCGGGCCGTCGCTGCCAAAATAAAGTGGGAAAAGCTCATTAAACGCCGCAAAATCATCCGATTCCTTCACCAACGTCGCTCGCAGCGATTCACGGAACACATCTTTATTGACAATACCTAGCGCCTCAATGGCATTCATCGCATCCACCGATTCCGCCAGCGACACCCGCACCCCGGATGCCCGCAGCCCCCGCACAAATTCGACTACTCGGTTGTCCATAACAAATCCCTTTGAATTGTGAATTATGAACGGTGAATTGTGAATTGTGAACGGTCTACCTTCACAATTCATAATTCACAATTCACAATTCATAATTATTCGCGTCCCATCATCCGCCGCGCTTTTGCCACATCCGCTTCATACTTCAAAAGGACGGTAAGCGTGTTGGTTAAGGTCTTTTGATCAATGGAGTCGGCGTTAAGCGTGACCAAAGCCCGCGCCCAATCAAGGGTTTCGCTGATGCTGGGCAGCTTACGCAAATCCATGTTGCGTAACTGATGAACAACAGCAACTGCCTGCTGCGCCAGTTCTGGCCGTAAATCAGGCACTTTAAGGCGCACAATTTCCAATTCAGCCTTGTGAGTGGGGTAATCTACGTAAAGATAGAGGCAGCGGCGTTTGAGAGCTTCGCTGAGTTCGCGGGTGTTGTTGCTGGTCAGCAAAACCATTGGCTGATGTTTGGCGTGAATGGTTCCCAGTTCGGGCACGCTGACCTGAAAGTCGGATAGCACTTCCAGCAAAAAGGCTTCAAATTCCACATCGGCGCGGTCAATTTCGTCAATCAAGAGAACAACTGGCTCGTCTGACATGAGCGCGGTGAGAAGGGGGCGGGGCAGGAGGAAGTTTTCGGAGAAGAAGACGTCTTCTTCTTGCGCCAGCCGATTAGCGGCTTCGCCCAGGGTTTGCACGTCGCTGAGGACGTTTTGCAGAGTGTCGCGCAAAAGTTGGGTATAGAGCATCTGCTTGGCGTATTCCCATTCGTACAGGGCTTTGCTCTCGTCCAACCCTTCGTAACATTGCAGACGGACTAACGGCCGTCTCGCTGCCGCTGCCCATGCTTTTGCCAACTCGGTTTTACCCACCCCTGCCGGCCCTTCGGCCAAAATCGGTTTACATAAAGATTGTGCCAGGTAGACGACGGTTCCAATTTCCTCGGAAGCGATATATTGTTGGCTCCCCAACCTTTTGCGAACGTCGGCAATGTTTTTGAACATAGCAGTTTCTCCGTTTTTAAGCTGCGGTATGGGGTCATTCTAAAACGTAAAACGCGACTCTGTAAAGCTTCCCTCATAATTACTTCATCTCGCCTTATTTCTACACGCTACGCAGCATGAGAGAAGAAGGCAGTGAAGGTTTCCAGGATGTAATCAATCATGGCCGGAGTGAGGCCGGGGAAAACGCCAATCCAGAAGGTTAGGTTCATCACAATATCAGTGTTAGTGAGAGGGCCGACGACGCGATGGGGAATGTTTTGGTAAGCGGGCTGGCGGATGAGGTTGCCGCCAAAAAGGAGGCGGGTGGCGATTTTGCGTTCTTCCAGATAGCCGACAATCTGGTTGCGGCTAAAGGGAGCGCCGGGGCGAACGGTGAGCAGGAAGCCAAACCAACTGGGGTCACTGCTAGGGGTAGGTTGGGGCAGAATCAGGAATTCTTCAAATGGTTTCAGGCCATCGTACAAACGCTGCCAGTTACGTTTGCGGGCGGCGATGAATTCGGGCAGTTTTTTGAGCTGTGCCAGACCGACGGCCGCTTGCATATCGGTCATTTTCAGGTTGTAGCCGATGTGGGAGTAGATGTATTTATGGTCATAGCCGTAGGGGAGATCGCCTAGCTGCCATTCAAAACGTTTGCCACAGGTGTTGTCTACGCCGGGCGGGCACCAGCAGTCGCGGCCCCAATCGCGGAAGGATTCGACGATTTTTTTTAGTTGGGGGCGGTTGGTGAAGACAGCTCCGCCCTCGCCGGTGGTGATGTGGTGGGCAGGATAGAAACTGCTGGTGGCAAGATGGCCGAAGGAGCCGGTGACACGGCCGTTGTACGTACTCCCCAGCGCGTCACAATTATCTTCCACCAACCACAAATCGTGCTGATTGGCGACTTCCATCACAACATCCAGGTTGAACGGATTACCCAGCGTGTGGGCAAGCATGATGGCTTTGGTGCGCGGGGTGACGGCATCGGCCAGATTCTCGACGGCGATATTGTGCGTGTCTAAGTCAATATCCAGAAAAACGGGTGTTAGTTGGTTTTGAATGATGGGATTGACGGTGGTGGGGAATCCGGCGGCGACGGTGACAACTTCATCGCCAGGGCGTAGTTGACGGTCGCCCAGGCTGGGGGATGTGAGGGCGGTTAAGGCTAACAGATTGGCGGAAGAGCCGGAATTGCACAGGCTGGCATGGCGGACGCCGACGGTGCGGGCCAGTTCGCGCTCAAATTGGTCGGCGTAACGGCCGGTGGTCAGCCAAAATTCAAGCGAGGAGTCTACCAGATTGGTCATTTCCGCGGCGTCGAACAGTTTGCCGGAAACGGGAACGGCCGTTTCCCCCGGCACAAACGGTTCATCGCCAAACGTTTCAGCATAATAGGCTCGCACCAGGTCTAAAATCTGTTGTTTTATCTCATCGCTCTTACTCATACCCTGCTCCGCTGCGGCGTCTGCTTGCTGCCCATGAGATGCCGATTACACTTTTGGCGTCGCGGATACGGCCGTTTCCCGCCATCCTCGTCAAATCAGCCAACAAAACAGGTTCAACCTCAATCTCTTCATCCACATCCTGCGGCAAAGGGGCGGGTTGTAAACCAGTCGCCAGATAAATTTTCATCAATTCATCCGACAAACCGGGCGTCGGCCAAACTTCGCCCAGCAGCGTGAATGAGTCAGCCCGAAAACCGGTCTCTTCGCGCAGTTCCCGCTGGGCGCAGGCCAGCCAATCCTCATCCCAGCCGCGCGTACCGGCTGGCAGTTCCAAAATAGTCTCGTCCAATGCCACTCGATACTGGCGCAGCATCAGAATTTCCGGGCCAGAGGCTGTTTGGCGCAGCGGTACCAGGACGACTGCGCCGGGATGTTCGATGAAGGCGCGTTGGGGGACGGTCACTTCGGCAGGCTCAGTGCAAGCCGTTTCCACCCGCAGCCGCCAGCCCCCTTCCTTTTGCCAAATAATGGAAGAATCTTTTCGTTTCAACAGCATAACCGCCTGGCAGGGCTGTTCAGTTCTGTTTTTAGCACACGGATAAACACAAATCCGTGTCCCATTTTTAGAATTGAACAACCCTGAACCGCCTGTGGAATTTGTGGGACATCCTGATTTTTATCCCCAAATCCCCAATCTCCGCCAACTTACTTGCCCTGCCACACAGCCTTGCGTTTGTTGATGAACGCATCCATCCCTTCAGACTGGTCTTCAGTGCTGAAGAGCATGTAGAAAAGGCGGCGTTCGTGGGCCAAACCGGATTGGAGCGACATTTCGTAGACGGCGTTGACAGCTTCTTTTGCCAAACGCAGGGCAATGGGGGCGCGGGCGGCGATTTCAGAGGCCAGCTTCAGCGCTTCGTCCATGACCACTTCGGCAGGGACGACCCGGTTAACCAGGCCATAATTTAGCGCTTCGTCAGCGGAGAGGAAACGGCCGTTCAACATAATCTCCATCGCCAGCGCCTTACCCACAGCCAGCGTCATCCGCTGCGTTCCGCCGGCCCC
This sequence comes from Anaerolineae bacterium, assembly GCA_024762395.1. Taxonomy (GTDB): domain Bacteria; phylum Chloroflexota; class Anaerolineae; order Promineifilales; family Promineifilaceae; genus JACKCC01. Next base: position 6,568 of record JANTHP010000245.1, read on the forward strand.
AGGGATGATACCCAGATTGATTTCCGGCTGGCCGAACTGCGCCGTCTCACTGGCGACGATCATGTCGCAGGCCATCGCCAGCTCACAGCCGCCGCCCAGCGCGTAGCCGGAAACGGCCGCAATCACCGGCTTGCTGATTTTTGACAGCCGATCCCAGTAGCCGATGAAGGGATTATCCAGCATCTCGGCCGGGGTGGCTGTCGCCATTTCTTTGATGTCGGCGCCGGCGGCGAAGGCGCGTTCATTGCCGGTGACGATCATGCAGCCGATGGCGTCGTCGGCGTCAAAGGCGTCGAGCGCGTCCATCGTTTCTTGCATCAGCCCCCGGTTGAGGGCGTTCATTGCTTTGGGCCGGTTGAACTGCACGATGCCAACGCGGCCTTCGCTTCGAGTGAGGATGTATTGGTGGGTCATGAGGTCTCCTTAATTGACAATTATCAATGTAACTATACAGCGCTGGCGAGAAGATTTGTCAAATTTTTTAACATGACCAAGCGTTGACCAGACCAAATTTGACAAATCTCAAGGGACACCTGAA
>JANTHP010000246.1 GCA_024762395.1 Anaerolineae bacterium
ATTGTGATTCTCCCGTCTTGCCATCCTCCAACAGCATCAAGCCCGACCCGCTCAGGCCAATGTACAGTTCGGCCGCCTCGCGCCATTCATGAAAATGGCCGCGCGTCATAAAGTATTCCCGTCCGATGCGCCCCGGCATGATTTTGCCGATGCCGTAATGCAACTGCCCATCCCCATCGGCCGGTTCCACGCTGGCGACGGTGTAGATGAGCGGGTCGGATTGGGCGAGGGTTTGGTTGTAAACGGCCGTATCCGCAAACACCCCCGCTAAATCACTCAATCGCCGCTCCACCACTGGAACGCCCGCAATTGTCGCTTCCAAAGGATCAAATCTCGTTAAAAAATCTGTGTTCATCAGGTCTCCAGTAGGTCGGATTGACAATCCGACCTACGATGTGCCTAGCAAAAAAGTCAGCGGCATATCCAGCCGTTTGCGCCACGCTATTTCGGAATGTTCCTCGCCTTCAAATTTGAGCGTCACCCAGTCTGAGCCTCTGGTGTACCCAATTGCTTCCATCGCCGCGTCCATTTGCAGTTGGTACGGCTCGTACCACGCATCCAAAGTCTCAGTGCCGTAATCGAAGTAGATTTTGTGCTGGCCGGGTGTGGGCAGATGTGCTTTTAGGTAGCGGATGAGGATGGGGGGAATGGCTGGCTCATCCCTCAACAGCAGGGGGAAATGGGTCGATAAGCAAGCCACACCGCCAAAAATCTCAGGATATTGGGCCAGGCCATAAATGGAGATAATGCCCCCCATGCTAGACCCCATCAAAAAGGTGTTGGCTTGGTCGGTCAGGGTTCGGAACTGGGCATCAACAAACGGTTTCACCTCATCCACCACAAATTTTAGGTATTCATCCCCCAACGCCCCACCATCATAAACCGTGTTCAGCTCCTGCCGCAGTTTCTCCTCCTCTGCGGATGCTGGCGGTACTTTTTTTGTGGTGAGAAACGGCCGTGTCGGTTGATACTCTCTAAACCGCTTCTCCGTGTTCCAAATGCCCACCACAATCGTTTCGCGCACCTTATCTTCAGCAATCAACCGCGTCATCATCTCGTCCACACCCCACTCTTCATCGGTGAACGTGTGTCCCGGCTCAAACAAACTCTGCCCATCGTGCATATACACAACCGGATAGCTCTGGTCAGATGCGTCATAACCGGGCGGAAACCAGATGTCAACATGCCGCGAATCCACAAATTTGGATGGAAAATCCGTCACTCTTTTAACCACACCCGTAATGTGTGGCGATGGGGAAAGGGTCTGAAGTTCACAATTCACAATTCTCAATTCACCATTCACAATTCATCACCCCTTCACCGATCCGGCCGTCAGCCCGCCGACAATCTGTTCTTGCAGCACAATAAAAACCGTCACCTGCACAACCGAGCCGAGAACGGCGCCGGCGGCAAATGCGCCCCAATTGTTGCCGTAATCATTGGCGATAAATTGCTGCAAACCGAGCATCAACGTGTATTTGTCCGTATCCTGAATCATCAAACGGGGCAGGAGCCAGTCGCCAAATGTGCCGAAAAAGGTCAGCACCATGATGACGACGACAATCGGCCGTACCAGCGGGAACAGTAATTTCCAGAAGATTTGCCAATGGCTCGCCCCGTCTATCATGCCCGATTCGTCAATCTCGCGGGGCAATGAATCAAAAAAGCCCTTCATCAGCCACACATTGATGCTCAACGCGCCGCCCATGTAGAGCAAAATCAGGCCGCCCAACTGGTTTAAGCCCACAAAGGGGGCGTACTGACCCAACTGTTGCAGCAAACTGAACAAGGCCACCATCGTCAGCAGCGAGGGGAACACCTGAATGATTAAAATGCCCAGCAACAGCTCGTTACGGCCGTGAAAACGAAAGCGTGAAAAGCTGTAAGCGGTCAACGTCGTCATCAAGCCGGCCAAAACAGAGGCCGTCGTGGAGACAACGAGCGAATTGCGCAACCACAACCAAAAATCATTCTCCACCACGATCGTGCGGAAATTATCCAGCGTCGGATTCTCTGGAATCAGGCTGGTGGAACTCAACGATTGCGACGAACTGAACGCCGAGGAGACGGTGAACATAATGGGCAATAAAGTGATGGATAGCGCGGCAATCGCAAACAGCAATTTGGCCGCCAGCGCCACCCGCCGCCGGTTCTTTTTCGACTGCCAAAATAGCTGCCATGCGCCTGGCGCTTGCACTGTTGCGTTAGACATTTTCGCCGACTCCTTCCCACACTTTCATGTAGCGGAATTGAATGAGGGTAAATCCCAGCAGAACCAGGAAGATGATCATCGTAATGGCGGAGGCGTAACCAAAATCTTGCCCGCCGCTGCCGCCAAAGGCCAGCCGGTAAACGTAGCTGATCAAAATATCGGAATGTCCGGCGGGGGTCGCCGTGCCCACCATGGGCGGCCCGCCATCGTTAAACAGGTAGATGGTGTTGAAGGCGTTGAAGTTGGCGATGAAGGAGCCTATGAGCAGGGGGCCGACGCCAACCAGCAGCAGCGGCAAGGTGAGATGACGGAATTTTTGCCACGCATTGGCGCCGTCAATATCGGCCGCCTCGAACATATCCTGGGGAATAGCCTGCAATGCGCCGCTGTTGATGAGCATGAAGTAGGGGTAAGCCAGCCAGACGCTAATGCCAATTAAGGCGACTTTGACCCAGAAGGGATCGGAAAAAACGGGCGGCCAGCCGACTGGCTGGTTGAAGATACCGGCCAATGTGGTACTGACGACGCCGGTTAGCGGGTTGAGTAAGCCGCGCCAGATGAGGATGGTGAGGACGCTGGGAATGGCGAAGGGGATGATGAACAGGGATTTGATCACCCGGCCGAAGGGCATATCCCGCCCAAAAAAGAGGGCAATCGCCAGACCAAAGGAGAAGGCGATGAGGACGGTGACGCCGGCGTAGATGAATGTCCACACGAAAATCTGGAGCAGGGGGCCGCGAAATGAGGGGGTGTTGAGGAAGCGGTTGAAATTGTTGAGGCCGACGGTGACTTGATAGCCGGGGATCAGTTCTTGCCCGTCGGCGGCTATGAAGACGCCTTGTTTGTTATCGGCGAGGTAGGTAACGGCCGTTTCCTGATCAACTATCGCATCCTTTACCGCATCATACAGATAACGGGGGCGCAGTTGCGCCGCTTTGCCCAGTTGCGTCGTGATTTGCACCGCGCTGCTGCCAACGCCAAACTCCACATCGGCCAATTCTGCGATGGCGCGCAGACTTTGCTTCCGGTCAAGCCGCTGGTAATCGCCGACCGTTTCGGGAATGCCATCGGCGTCCAGTTGGCCGACATGTTCTGTTATGACTGCGCCGGGGATGAGGAAACGGCCTGTCCCCGCGAAGGCGTGGGAGCCGTTTTCCCCCTCCTGCACCCAAAGCCCATATGCGCCCTCCCCATTTTGGAACACCGTGTAATCAAAAATAACCGCATCATCCGGCAGATACGTTCGTTCGGCAAACAGTTCAATCGTCTGCTCTTTTGTCAGAATATGCCCTGTGCCGTAGTTGGTGAAAGCGATGTAAATGGTCAGGATGATGGGAAAGATGGAAACCAAAATCATGAACGACAACCCCGGCGACATCCAACGCAAGGGAAACCCTCTGGGATGCAGCCAGATGATGTTGATGAGCAAAACGATGGCGCTGATGATGAGCGCCAACTGCCACACCCCATCCCCCAACAAGAGATAGATAAAGGAAATGGCGAAGGCGTCCAAAATCATTAAGCCCAACAAAATCAAGCTGATGCTGCCGACCGAAAATGAACGCCTGTTTGAAGTTTTCACTGGATTTCTCCCCGAAGAGATGGAAATTGGAGATTAGAGATTGGAGATTAACCCAATCTCTAGTACCAGTAAACAGAAGTCAGTAAACAGTTTTCAGTAGGCACTTCCCAGAGGTAGACCATACTGATAACTGTTTACAGATTACTGAACACTGATACTAGTCTCCGTCTCTAATCTCCTGATCATCCGTCGCCAAAGGTTGCGCCGCCGGTCACTTCTACCCCTTCGCCCTCGATTGCCAGCAAGCCGGTCGCCGGATCAAAGGTAAAGGTCACGTCGGTGTCGGCGGGGACGGAGAAGGCGATGTTGGCCCCATTGTGTTTGCCGTCAACGCCAAAGTTGATGTCCCAGCCGCCGTTGGCCGCCGCTTTCACTTCGTAATCGCCGGCAGGGATGTTAAATGTGCCGCTCCACAGCCCGTCGTCGCCCAACGTCAGGGCCGATTCGGGACAATTCGGCTGCCAATCGCCGCTGCAACCAATAGCGGTTTGCTCTGTGCCGGGGATGTTGACCATGTCGTAAACAACGGCGGGTTCGGCTTCTTCCGCTTCGGCCTCTTCGCCAAAGGTCGTGCCGCCGGTTACTTCTACCCCTTCGCCCTCGATTGCCAGCAAACCGGTCGCCGGATCAAAGGTAAAGGTCACGTCGGTGTCGGCGGGGACGGAGAAGGCGATGTTGGCCCCATTGTGTTTGCCGTCAACGCCGAAGTTGATGTCCCAGCCGCCGTTGGCCGCCGCTTTCACTTCGTAATCGCCGGCGGGGATGTTAAATGTGCCGCTCCACAGGCCGTCGTCGCCCAGCGTCAGGGTAGATTCAGGGCAATCCGGCTGCCAATCGCCGCTGCAACCAATAGCGGTTTGCTCTGTGCCGGGGATGTTGACCATCTCGTATACAACAGGCTCTGCGTCTGTGGTCTCTTCTGCTGCTACCGGTTCGCCGCTGATGGCGGCTGCGATTTGTTCGGCGGCCGTCGTGAAGGCGGCTTCCGGTTCTTCCGTTTGCTGGGAAACCAGGGTGAGCGCATTCCCCCACGCTTGCCAGACTGATCCCATTTCGGGGATGGCGGGCATGGGTAAGGCATCGACTCCCGCTGCCGCGAAAGCGGCCGTATCGGGATTGTCCAAATTGTCTAACACGGGCCGGAAAGCGGGCGTGCGCGGGTCGGCGTCGAAAAGCGCCTGCATCAGTTCCGGCGTTGCCAAAAATTCGTTGAGGAAGATTTGGGCCATGAGCTGGTTTTCGCTAAAGGCGTTGATGGAGAACCCCAATGCGCCGAGGAAGGGACGGCCGTCTTCCGTACCGTCCGGCAGGGGATCAATGGCGTAATTGACGCCCGACTCACGAATGTTGACTAAATTCCAGGGGCCGGTAATGATGAGGGCGGCTTTGCCCTGCATAAACCAATCCGCAATCATTTGCCCGTCAACTGAAGGGGGAATGAGACCTTCTTCCAGCATGGAGTCATAGACGGTTGCGCCTTCGATGGAGCCGGGGCTGCCGATGCCAATGTCGCTGGGGTCGTATGATCCGTCTGCGTTTTGGCCGAATACGTAACCGCCGTAGGCCGTCATCATGGGGAAGAAATGGTAAGCGTCGTTGCCGGCCAGCACGAAGCCGTATTGGTTGGTTTCGATGTCGTCGTCGTTAGCGGCCGTTAATTCCCGCGAAACGGCGATCACATCATCCCACGTCTTCGGCGCTTCAGGCACGAGGTCTACATTGCGGAACAAGGCCACATTTTCAGTGGCAAAGGGGAGACCGTACAACTTGCCGTCATATTGGAAGGCTTGCAAGGCGGCGTCGGTGAACTCCGCTTCTTTTTCGCCTAAATCAACGGGGGCCAGCAGGCCGTTGGTGACGAGTTCGCCCAGCCAGTCGTGCGCGTCCATGATGATGTCGGGGCCTTCGCCGGCGGGGGCGGCCACTTGATAGTTGTTCAAAATCTCCAACAGGGGGAGTTCTTCTACCACGACGTTCACGCCAAAATCGGACTCGAAGGCGGGAATGGCGGCGTTGATGACCTCGGCGCGGGTGGGGTCTACCCAGATGGTGAGTGTGACGGCGTCTGCGTCCGGCTCAGCGGTTGGCTCTGCTGTGGTGTCTTCAGTGTCGGCGGCGGTTTCGGGAACGGCCGTTACCTTCGCCTCCTCCGTTCCCCCACTCTCGTCAACCGCCTCTTCTCCACCGCCGCAGGCAGTCAAAAAGAGAGCCATCAAGAGGGCAATACTGATTAATAACCAAAAATGTCGTTTTTTCATTTTTCTCCTCGCTTGTTAATTGGCTCCAACGGGGCCATCCATCCGGGATAGCGGGTTTTTCATTGCCTTTTGACAACATCCTCATCCCAATTTATACTGTTGTAAACAGATTGATATATCAACACTTGATATATCAAATAAATTGCAAGCATTATAGATCAGGAAAATTCGATTGTCAATATGGTTTGACCTGTTTATTCCTACGCTTTATGATTAGGAACCGCTTCAAAGAGAGAAACACATGGATATTCCAATTGAAGAACAACTTCATCACGTATTAAACGATTTGCTGTTAACGCACATTGCCATTGACAAAACCGTTTTGGCGCGTCATGGATTACGACGGGTGCGTTTTTACATGCTGCGCCATCTGTACCAAAATCCGGGCATATCCATCACCCGTTTAAGCGAATTGTCGTTTACAGATGCGGCCAGTACGTCGCGTATGGTGACTGGTTTGGAGAAAGAGGGGTTGGTGCGTCGGGAGATGAAGGAGGGGGATCGCCGCTTTTTTGTTTTGTCGTTAACCGAGGCGGGGAAGGCTAAATATGAGGCGGCTAATGCCGAACTGCAAGCGGATATTCAAGAACGATTCGCCAATATCGCGCCTGATGCGCTGGCGAACATATTGCAAGAGGTACGAACGCTCAACGAAACGATTGGGCGGCATCATGAGGAATAAAAGGGGCGGTAGGCACAAGCTGTACACGCAGATCTCCATACATTAGAATACAGGGATTACGTGATGAGATGGAGGCCTTCTTGTCATAATGTTCTAGGTTAGTAAGTTTTCCTTAGCGTATATTTCTGCGTGGATATGCACGGCACCCTTCATAGCGATAAAAATAAACGTCCCTTTCTTTATGCAATAGCACATCTACCAGAGGCAGGCAGCTCTTAGCATGTATATGCGCACATTTATGGGAGATACCCGTTATTGGTCTTCATTTTGATGTCCCTTTTCTTGTTTTTTGTTGTAGGTTATTCTCTTTCTAAATGAA
>JANTHP010000247.1 GCA_024762395.1 Anaerolineae bacterium
ACAGCCCACCACGAATGAATGAAAATCCACAGATTGCGCAGATGGCGCAGATTTAATCTGTGTAATCGGCGTAATCTGCGGTTTATTTACTGAGGAGAAGATTGGTGAAATTCTCCAGCCGGAGAGCGGCGATTAAGCCCATCTGATCACTCAAAAAGCAGTTTCTGAGCCTGTCATTACATTGACAGGCTTTTTTTATAGGGCGATTGTATGCTCCGAATCACCGATGAAGTTACTTTTACGAATCATTATTGCTTGTTGCCCACTGCCCGTTATAATCATGCGGTTTGAATGCTTGATAAACCATAGACAGGATGCACCTGTTTTACCTGATTGGAGAGTGATGAATGTCGCTAGATAAAACGACAAAAGGCATCATAGTTGCCCTGGCCGTATTCTTGATTTTGGCGATTGTCTTGAGTGGCTGGCTGTTGATAACCGATCAACAGGGGAAACCCGTAGAAACTGCTGCGGTTGTGTCTGATTTTGATGAAACGGCCGTTCCGCCGACAGCAGATGTTGTTAACAATAATGGACAGAGCGGTGAACCGGCTGCCTTGCCGCCAGCCATTGTTGTTGAACTGCCAACCGATACGCCGCCCCCTGCGACAAATACGCCCATACCCACAGAGACGCCAACTGCATCGCCCGTACCCGCCACCGAAACGCCTGTCCCAGTCAATACGCCGGTGCCCATCATACCAACAAACACATCAATTCCTCCCACCGACACACCGGTTCCGACAGCGCCGCCGCAAATTGGCGTTTCGGGGTTGGTTGCTTCTCACTTTGTCCTTCAGCCGCGCTCAGAGTTTAACGTAAACAAAGATATTTGGTTTGAATTTACCGTGTCCAATTCAACCGGTGGGGACGTGCCTTACAATGCCATCGGGGTGATGCCTCGAAAAGACGGGGTGGATCAGCAGGCATGGTACCAGCAAACATATGGCGGACCAAGCGCTAAAATTCGTCCGGGCGGGCTGACCTGGGAAGACCATATCAAAATTCCGGAAGCAGGAAATTTTACACTACGTCTGGTCATTTGTTTTGATGGTTTTGATAATTGCCTGGCTGGCGGCGGAACCTGGCATTCATTATCTCAGGAAATTCCGGTTACGATTAATTAACCCAAGTTGCCACTATGCTTGTCATTTCGAGGCCTTCTGTGTTCCATCTGAACGGATACCTGAAAAACAAGATGGCTCTTTGGGAATTTATGGGGTAATCATGGCGTGATGCGTAATCCGTAATGCGTAATCAGAGGCGCTTCACGCATTACGCATCACGGATTACGGTTAAAAATGATCGTATCCGGACGGAAAGCCGCCCAGGAAAACCAGAAATGGTCGGCGTGTGCGATGGGCGTTAACTGACTGCCCGCCAATGGCCCTTCCAGCGCTTCCCCCAAGATATTCCACACGCTGCCTGTTTCGGCATCTACAAACAGATCGCCTTCCCGGCTGAATGTGAGTTTTTGGCCGTCTAAATTGGGATCGTAAACGGCCGTTGCCCCCACATCATCTCCATCAGCAATCACCCGCGTATCCAGCGCGCTGGCCGTTCCGGCTTTGTGGAAGAGAACCAGGTCTTGCCCGTCCTGCGTGTCGTGAATCACGCCCGCTTCTGCCAGAATTTCTACCGGATAGGCCACATCAACATTACCCAATGAAAGCGTCACCACCCGCGTCATGGGCAGCAGCCGTTCATCCAATGGGCCGGTAAACAGGAATGGGTTTTCCTTAATGGAATCATAGCCTACGTAAGGATTTTCGCCGTAATTGCGCGCAAACCCTGTTTCGCGGGACAAGACCAGGCCGTCAGGATGGGCCGCGCGGAAATCGGCAAAGCTGATGAGGGAGGAGGGGATGAAGGTTAAGCGTTCGCCAACCTTATCGCCCACAATGGCGTCGCCGGTAAACTGCTGCCAGAGAGATTCTGTCTTACGGTCATACATGATCAAATCAGAATTGCGCAGCAAGCCGGAAGTGCCAAATTCTACCGCTTCCCCATCCAGCCGCCGATCAAAGACCAGAGCTGAATTGCACAAAGGGCAAAAAGTCACGATGACCGGTTCGCCGCCAATGGTATCGTTGACAATCTCATGCCAGGTGAGGATTTGCAAGGGGTAGGCGCGGGCGTCGCCATTGCGTTCCAGAAAGATGACCGGCTCGTTGTCGGCGACCCACGCGCTGGCTTCTTCAGGGCTGACGAACTGGGGATCGTCAATGGACGGAATGCCATCGCGGGGCGGCCCGCCGGAGAGGATTTCGCTGTAATCAATGATGCGTAAGTTCCAATTGGTTCCCCAACGGCTGGTAAGGCTCTTCAAACGGTCGGAGCGGTCGTCTACGGTGTAGATTTTTTGCCCGAAGGGGGTGGTTTCTGTGCCCGGCTCTGTTTCTGGTTCGGATGTGGGGGCGGGTTGGGGCACGGCCGTTTCCGCCACGGCCGTCTCAGCCGGTTCATCTTGCGGCGGGGCAGGGGACACAGAATTATTAGCCTCCACATCATTATTTGGGGTTGGTTCAACATCGTTTCCACTCCTGCTGGCTGCTGTACAAGCCGCCAAAATCAACAGCGTTGATAAACTGATCAACAACCACCGGGATGAATTGCGTATGTGAGATTTCATAATTTCTCCTTTCGTATCGGGTTAGATCATCTGCTTTATTTATGATGAGATGAACTGCTCGTTTCTCTCCATTATTCATACTTTATTCATCCAAACTGTGAGCAAGGTCACGCTCCAGGTTGGTATCCATCTTACAGAAAACCATCTATTTATGAATAAACTGGAGGTATGGACAAGCGTTTGATTTGGCTTGTGATGAAGAATACACCTTCCCCAGCCTCATTCCCTATGATGGCATTCGCCCCATTTACGATCCCGTCTTCGTCAGCACCGAGGAAGCGCCATACCGGAATAACGAACTGGTTATGGGCATTGCCTGGGGCGGTGAAGCCAAAGCCTACCCTGTTACCGTCTTGCGCTCCCGCGAAATGGTGAACGATGGACTGGCCGGCATTCCCACCCTTGTCACCTGGTGACCGATTTGTTATACGGGCATGGTGCATGACCGAAGAATTGACGGAAAAGCTTATACTTTGTTGGCTTCCGTCAAGGGTTTGATACCGATTTTGTCATTGGGTTGATCCTTGATCAGAAAAGCAAAGCCTATTATTATGAAGATGTCGCCGCTGCAGCGCTCATTAATGATGAACTGGGGCCGTTTCCCATTGTTATTTGGGCGGCTGACAACACATTTCATGCGTATATGCGGCAGGCAGGCGACCAGATTTTAACATTCCGCGCCGAAGGCCGTACTTTGATAGATGAAGAAACCGGATCGGTTTGGGATGTGGTCAATGGGCTGGCGACGGATGGGCCATTGCAAGGACAAAGTTTACAGCCTGTACCCAGTTCCAGCGCCTATGATTGGGCCTGGTTGGATTTTTATCCTGAAACATTGTTTTACGAGCCGTGATTGGTTGTCGGCGATCCGTAATCCGGTATCGGATTACTAGGCGCTTGTCGGAGAAAGAATAATGGGACACGGATTTCATGGATAGACACAGATTTGGGATTGTTTTGGGCCTTAAAATCCGTGTTTATCCGTGTCCTACCAAAGTTTTTGAGGCTTTTCCGACAGCCTGCTAGCCCGATAACTGGTTACTAAAAGGGGATCGCTACCATGTCAACTCTTGCAAATCCTTTCACATCGGTATTGTGGCGGCGTATGATTACCCAGATGTATGCCTGTGTGCGTGAGGAACAAACGGCCGATCCGGCTACCGCCTGGCGCAATTTCCGCGCTGCCCGCGATGATTTGTTCCGGTTTCATCCTCGGTCGCCGCTAAATGAGGCGCAGCGCGCGAATTTCACTGGTCTTGATTATTACGCCTATAACCCTGTCTGGCGTGTTATGGGGCGGATTGATACCGATGTGAAATACGAGACATTCCAGGTTGATTCAGGTGAGGCTGGTCAATTGGATTATACGCGCGCTGCTTCTGTTCACTTTGCTATTGACGGCGAACCGGCTCAATTAAGTTTGTTTTGGATTGAAGGATATGGCGGGGGGCTTTTCTTGCCTTTTATGGATGTGACGAATGGACGACGGACGTTTAGAGACGGCCGTTACCTGTACGACACCATCAAAGGCGCAGATTTGGGGGTGGGGATGGATGAGATTGTGCTGGATTTTAACTTCGCTTACAATCCTATTTGCGCTTACGATGCCGACCAGACATGCCTGCCTATTCCAGAGGAAAACAAATTGCCCTTTGCCGTGACAGTGGGGGAGTTGGCATTTACCTGAAAGCCGCCTTCATCCTTCATCCTTCATCCTTCCGCCTTAAATAAGCCAGCTTCCTTCCATCCGCAGCAGCCATGCTTTTGTTTCCAGGCCGCCGGGGGCGGAGAAGCCGTGCAGTTTGCCGCTGCTGCCCAGGATGCGGTGGCAGGGGATGACGAGTGGCATGGGGTTGGTGGCGTTGGCCCGGCCCACAGCGCGGACGGCTTTGGGCTTGCCGATTTGTGCAGCGATTTGGGCATAGGTGGCGGTACGGCCGTATCCCACCTCATAAACGGCCTTCAACGCCAATGTTTGAAACGGGGTCATGATTGACCAATCAAGGGCCAGATCGAAAACCTGGCGTTTCTGATTGAGATATTCACGAATTTGGGCGGTAACGGCCGTTACCTTTTCCGGCTGAAAAATAGGGGCGCTGCCGGTTAATTTGATAATTTTGGCTTCAAATTGCGTCCGATCCGGCCACAAACTGACGGCAATGAGACCTTGGGGGGAAACGGCCGTCCAAATTGTTCCCAATGGCGTGCCTTCAATTGCTCCCATCCAGGATTTTTTGCTTTGTTTCTTCATAGTAACTAACCAGCTACCAGAGGTGACAGTCACTTTCCAACCTCATGGCTTCGGCTAATACCTCTGGAAGAAGTGACTGTCACCTGTATGGATACTCTTGATATTAACTACCTGCCTGCCCATACCGCACAAAATAGGCGGCGATGCCAAAGGCGGTGGCGACGTTGAGCGATTTCTTTTGCCCTTGCATGGGAATGTGCAGAATGCGATGACAAAGGGCGAGAATGTCGGGGTCAATGCCGGTGCGTTCGTTGCCCACGATGAGGATAATGGGCGGGCTGCCGGCGGGGATAACGGCCGTAAACAACGATTCCGAATCGGCGCTTTCCTCGATGGCCCATAGTTGGCAGCCGCGTTTTTTAAGGGAAACGGCCGTATCCAACCCATTGCGATACTGCGACCAGGCCACCGACGCCTCCGCACCCAGCGCCGTCTTGGCGATTTTGGGATGATTTGGCGGCGGGGTGATGCCGCATAAATGTAAATGACTCAAACCGGCCCCATCGGCCGTGCGGAAAATGGAGCCGACATTATAAACGCTGCGGATATTGTCCAGCAGCGCCTCGACAGTGGGAAGAGCCGGCTGCGTGGGGGAAGACGGCCGTTCCGATTGTGAATACAGCAAAACCAGCCGGGTTGGCGCGCCGCAGTGCGGGCAAAACTCCCCGGTTTGCCGCCCATTCGTCACCGGAAAGCGGAAACGGCAGCCAGGATTTTCACATTGGCGTAGTTGGAAGGGGGGAATACTCATTGAATTTTCGAGATGCGCCGCTCCATCAACAGCGTGTCGCGCCAGACGCCATGCTGCTGCGCGATGCGCTCGCGGCGGCCCACAATGCGAAAACCATTAGCTTTGTGAATGGCAACACTGGCTTCATTTTCAGGGAACAAGCTGGATTGCAGTGTCCAAATGCCGGCTTGTTCTGATGAGACGACCAAAGCGGCCAGCAGCGCTTTGCCCACACCTTGCCCTCTGGCGGCGGCGGCAATGTAGACGCTGACTTCGGCCACGCCTTCATAAACGCAGCGGCTGGACACAGGAGTGAGCGCCGCCCAGCCAATGACGCCATCCTTTCCCCTGGCAACCAGGCGGCTGTGGGCGATGTGTGAAGCGTCCCATGAGTCCCAGGTGGGAACGGCCGTTTCAAAAGTCGCCTGTCCCGTTTCAATGCCAGCGCGATATATAGCCTGAACCGCAGTCCAATCGGCCGTTTTCATTGGTTCAATGATAAAATCTATCATGTTGCCTCAATTACTCGGTTGGAAAACAAGGCGAATTTCTATCCGTGATTGTTGGTTTGTCGCCGCGAGCCTTCCGCCGGCGCAAAAAAGACTAAAATATGTAAAGTTTCATCAATTAGATGGAAAAAATGCTCAACCCCTGCGTCCACAAACACAATACTGCCGGCCTGAACAGGCCGATCTTCCCCGGCCACATTAACGACCCCCCGCCCGCTGACCACATAATACGCTTCGTCCTCAGTGTGCGGCTTTTGCCGATCTACACCGCCGGCTGGCAGCACATACAACCCCAGGCTCATGGATGATTGACGGATAAATTCGAGATACGGCCGTTGTTCAGCCTTTTGTTGGGTTAATAAATCGCTAACTTCAAATGCTTTCATCTGATTCTCCAATGTAGATAGTAAGGATTTGGGGATTAAAGGATTGAAATTGTCCCTGCATTCTTGTTTGTGATGATGTGTTATGTCCTGGTTAGAATGTTTGTAATATCCAAAGGACGGCCATACCGATTCCGATGGTGAGGAGAACATTTTTACTGCGCCAGGCTACGAGCATAGCCAGCAAACCGGCCAACAACCGGTCATTGCCCAGCGATAGGTCAAAGTATCCGCCAGATTGTAACAATTCCGGCAAAATGATAGCCGAAAGTACTGCCGGCGGCACAAAACGGAGCGCTGAACGAATGGTATCCGTAATTTCCACTCGCTCCAGCAGCACAATCATCGAAAGACGAATGGCATAGGTGATGAGGCCCATGCCAATAATGACGAGCCAAAGGGTCATATATGTCCTTTGTTGATGGTATGTGACGTATCATAAATCATGCGTCATCTTTTTGCTTCACGTATCGAATTTTCCATATGCATACCAACGATGATACCTGTCAAAGCT
>JANTHP010000248.1 GCA_024762395.1 Anaerolineae bacterium
GAGGTGAGGCAGGTGGAGAGGTGGTGACGGCCGTTCAAATGAGGGATGATGATGGAGGCGCTGGGCATGAGCAGAAAGCGATTAAAGTAAATTCAAGAAACCAACACTTTTTGAACGCCAATAAATTCGCTAGTAAGCTCTTGCTGCTCTTCAAGACATAGGGCAATAACTTCTTTGATATTTTTCATCAATTCGTCTAATGTTTTACCTTGACTGTAACACGCTTGAAGTTGAGGCACTTCACCAACGTAAAGCCCATCCTCGTCCCGTTCAATAACGACAAAAAATTCTTGCTCTTTGCGAATCACTGGTTTTCTCTCTAAACAGATTTAGATGTCATTATACCATGACTCTCGTAGCTCTTAGGTGACATACTTTCAAAGCGCCTGTCACCTTGAAGTTAGCTAATACATCCGTGTAATAAAGATAACACAGCTTGGTATGAGGTTGTTTGAATGTCAATCAACTCCGGCTTTTCTTCATTGTCATTGAAAAGCCATAACGTTGTGCCGTCATCCGAAATGGTCCAGGATTGTAAGGCGACTGAATCATCGCCGGCCGCCTCAATTTGTTGAATGACGGTGACGATGCGCGGGCTTGCCAGATGCCGGGCGAGTTGGTTGGCGTTATCTTCGTCAGTGACCTGGGTAAGTGTCTGCATGGCGGCGTCGGCTGCTTCGTTTTGCAGTTGGGTTTGGATTTGTTTCAGGAGGGGCGAAGGGATGGTAAACGGCCGTTCCTCCCCACCGTCCGCTTGCCTGTCAGCCCAACCACAAAAAGCCATCACCAACGACGCCAATTCTTCCGCATCTTCATACTGTGTTAAATTATGGATAACCGGTTCCGGCTTGGCATGAATAACCCATGCATTTTGATGTTGATGCAGATAAAGCTGGCGCGTTTGCCCCGAAGCTGTTGCCGTTTGCGAGATGACAACCGTTTTGACAGCGCGGGCGCAAGCGATGACCAATGGCAGCATTTCCTTATGGAACGCAAGTTGGTTTTCCGGAGTAATGAATGCCAAACCGCGCGCTCGTAAGGCCCGCTCGGCGCAAATTTGACCATACGCTTCCTGTTCGGCCGTAATGCCCTCAATTGGCTCCGGCACAAGCCCCAAAATCGTTCCCAATTCTGTAACCGACAAAATAACTATTAATTCTTCTCGTGATAGGGTAACAGTTGTCTCAGACATGATGTTTTTTAGCCTCTAGCAGCTTGTCGGAAAAAGAATAATGGGACACGGACTTCACGGATAAACACAGATTTTTTGTAACTATACAGCGCTGCCGAGAAGATTTGTCAAATTTTTACATGACCAGGCGTTTACCAGACCAAATTTGACAAATCTAAGGGTGCACCTGAATAGTTACGATTTTTTAACGTTTTTAGCCTGAAAATCCGTGTTTATCTGTATTAATCCGTGTCCTGTCAAGGTTTTCAAGACTTTTCCGACAGTCTGCCAGTTCTGATAAATGTCACAACATAGTCACTCGCAAACTCGCATACTTGCAAATTCGCACTATGGCGTTTGATAAGTAACAAAATCAACCGTAACCGGCTGCTCGAAATCAATCTTAATGGCATCTTCCCACTGTTTTGACAAAATCAGGAACGAGGCAACAGAATGCCATAAATCAATTTTTGTGTTGCCGATGGGAATAAATGAGACGCCATTCTTCACATCGCCGGCCCGCATCGTATTCATCGTGTCGTCATTTGGCTCTGACAACGGCCGTGCCACAGTTACTGTTCTGGCGTCTTGGATTTGCTCATCTACAACGGCAACCACAAACAAAACGCCTTCGATTTCGACAAAAATTGTCTTGGCCGGAACAGAAGGAAGCTGCTGCGTCAGGGCGCCAATTTCATGTTTGCCGCGTGCATCTTCAATAAATAAACTAAATCCCGAATTATTTTGAACAACAGATAACTTTTTTTGTTCCCCAGACGGCATAAAACTGCCAATTTGGGTTGAACGTAACGGCTTCTCTGATCTACCTGATTGTTGACAGCCGAATAGGGTAAGCAACATAAGCGCTCCCAAAATTAAAGAGTGAAAACTTCGCTTAATGGATGAAATGATCATGGTTATGGCAGCTCTAACCTCAATTCTGGGAATTGTTGATTAAGTCGATCTAGCAATGCCTGACTGTTAGCAGGATCGTGCATGTAAGAGCCATGAGCGGCCAGCATATCATCCACCGGCTGCGTGAGGGTGATGCTGTTTACATAATCTGGGACATGGAGTGGGAATCCGCCGCGCAGGTAGGGATAACCGATGTAATCGTCTTCATGCCTGACTTGGATGATATTTTCAGCGTATTGGCTGGCTTCGTCATAATTGGACAGGGGGGAACCTAATGTCATCACGGTTGAAACATCTACACCAGCATTATTTTCTAACACGCCCGCCAGGTTGGCTGCAGGCGCGCCGCCACCGCTGTGTCCAACTAACCAAACAGTTTGACCGGGCAGCAAGGGGTTCTGCTCCAGGTCGTTACGAATAAATTGCTCCATTTGCTGGGTATAGTTGCCCTCATCGCCAGAAACGTACTCTACAAAGACTTCGCCGCTGTTGTAAATGGTTTGGTAAAGGCCGCTGCCGGTGACGGTGTTGATGCCCTCTGCGCCTAAGTCGGTGATGCCGTTAATGGCCCAACTGCCGGCGCCGGTTATCCAATCAACGGGTGAGAACCAGCCGCCCAGATTGGTGCCATGCAAGTCTGTGCCGCTCAGATTGGTTTGGGGAGACATGTAGATGGCTGGCGTTGACAAAACCTGGCTGGGATCGTAGCCATGCGCTTCGAGCAGGCGTTCAAAGGCCACGCTGTCATCATCGCCGATGATTACTTGTCCATCAATGGTTATGTTACCGTTGCTGTTGATGCCGTTGATGATGTAGATGCGGGGCGGGGGAACGGCCGTTCCTTGTCCAGGTTGTTTAAATGGACTGCTAGCCTCTTCCTCCGCCGTTTGCATGATAATGACAATGCGTTGGGTGACATTGTCCGCTTCTGCCAAAGCGGCCCGTAAACGCTGCACCGCGGGCAGGACAACCTGACTCATTTCTGCAAAAAACGCATCAGAGCCTTTACCAACCCAGCCCCCATCTTCCAAAGGCGCCATACGGCTTTGCAATTCTGTGTACATTGACTCGATGAGGTTTGCTTCCGTACCAAAACGGCCGGCGATTTGGTCTAATTTCTCATAATCGCATCGAACAAGATCCATAACTTTCTTTTCCTCTGTGTAAGTGGGTCAGGTTAGTGAATCTGACCTATAGTTCTATCCATAAGTTGCCTTACTGAAATGGTAAAGACCTAAACCAAATGCCAACACCGCCGGTATCAACGGCCAGAGAAGGAATTTTATGGGAACGGTTTCCCCTTGCCGCTGCCGTGTCCACGCCTTAAACAATGTGTAAAAGACAACGCCTGGGTAAGCGAATAAGCTTAAAACGAACAGCGGCGAAGTCCAGATGGGATAGGCGATGAGGGCAAAAATTGCCCATAATCCACATGGCGCCAGCGATAACAGGTAAATAGCGCCAGCGATGATTAGTTTGGAATTATTTTTTGAATTGTTCATAAGGCTGTTTCTTGGCTTGAGCTGTTCGGATTATACCTGATGAGAGAAGGCTCACAAGTATAATAATAGCGGGGATTGGGAAATTATGGGATTGATTTAGAAAATCCCCAAATCTCCGAATCCCCGCTTTTTTATGATGCCGAGTTGGCGTTCGCGACATCTTTCATGTAATTGGCCAGGGCTTCCTGCCACGGCCGTAACACAATCCCAATGGCGGCTCCGGCGTTGTTGTTGAGGGCGCAGTAGGGGGGCGGGGTAGACGGCCGTTCAAATTCCTTGCTTAAAATAGGCGTATTCACCACCCCGTCCAGCCCCGCCTGCCGCAAAATCTCATTGGCAAACTCCCAGCGGGAGCAGGCGCCGCTGTTACCCAGATGATAAGTTCCGTACTGATGCGTTTCGATGAGCTTGGCAATGGCCTCGGCCAAATCCTTCACATACGTGGGATTGGCAACTTCATCGGTGACGACGCGCAGTTGACCTGTTTCGCGGGCGCGTTTGAGGATGGCGTGGATGAAGTTGCGGCCGCCGGGTGCAAACAGCCAGGAAAAACGCACGATGTAGGCCCGGTTGAGGAGGGATCGGACATGGAATTCGGCGGCGGCTTTGGAACGGCCGTAAGCATTACACGGATCAATCGTCATCCACTCATCGTAGCCGTCTGGCCTTGTCCCGCCAAACACCTCGTTACTGCTGATGTGAACCATCTCCGCGCCAAACTCGCGGCAGGCCAGGGCGACGTTTTGCGTCCCCAGCCCATTCACCTTGTAAGCCAGCGCCGGATTCAGGGCGCAGCCGTTCACATCGGTGTAGGCGGCAGTGTGGATGATGAGGTCAGGGGCGTGATGGGAAACGGCCGTAAACACCGCCGCCTTATCCGTAATATCCACCTCCGGCAAATCAATCCCCGTAACGTCATGTCCAACCAGCGCCGTTTGTAAAGCCGTTCCCAACTGCCCCAAAATACCCGTAATCAATATCTTCATACGATCCTCGTTTCGTGCTCTGTTTCTCCGACAATTATACCCGCCACCCGACACTCGTAAACTCGCAAACTTGCCCACTCGCACACTCCGCCTTAGACTTCCCCCATGCACATAGATATTCTCACCCTCTTCCCGGAAATGTTTCCCGGTTATCTAAATGAAAGCATCCTCAAGCGGGCGCAGGAGATGGGCAAGCTGTCCATTGCCCTGCACAACATCCGCAATTATGCCGCCGGCAAGCACCGTGTCACCGATGAACCGCCATATGGCGGCGGCGGCGGTATGGTTTTGAAGCCGGAACCGATTTTTGCGGCGGTCGAGTCTCTAGTCTCTAGTTCCCAGTCTCCACTCCCTATCATCCTGCTCAGTCCCCAGGGACGGCCGTTCACCCAAACCGTCGCCCAGGAACTTACCCGACAGGAAAAGCTGGTCTTGCTGTGCGGCCGTTACGAAGGCGTAGACGAGCGCGTGCGCCAACACCTCGTCACCGACGAAATTTCCATCGGCGATTTTGTCCTCACCGGCGGCGAGCTGGCGGCGATGGTTTTGGTAGACGCCGTCACCCGGCTGCTGCCCGGCGTGCTGGGCGCGGCCGGGGCCGCCGAGACCGACAGCCATGCTACCGGCCTGTTGGAAGGCCCCCACTACACCAAACCGGCCGAATTTCACGGCTGGGCTGTGCCCGATGTGCTGCGTTCCGGCCACGCCGCCAACATCGCCCGCTGGCGGCGGGAGGGCGCGCTGCGCCGTACCTGGCAGCGCCGCCCCGATTTGCTGCTAACGGCCGAATTATCCGAAGCCGACAAAGCCTTTCTGGCACAATTGGCTGAGGAGGAAGTGGCGGCCATGAACAAAAAAAGCGCTGATCAAAATTGATTCAGCGCTTTTGAGTGTTAGTACGAAGAAACCCGATTTCTCTAAGAAATCGGGTTTCTTTTAACTTTAGCTGGTTTTGATGGTAATCCGCTTCGGCTTCACTTCTTCAGCCTTAGGAACATTCAGGGTCAAAACCCCTTGGTCGTAGCTGGCGGTCACATCATCGCCATTGACCAAAATCGGGAACTTGACGCTGCGGCTGAAACGGCCGTAACGGCGTTCGCGCAGATGATATTGTTCCTTCTCGATATCCTCATCATCCTCAACTTCCCCCTTCACCGTCAAAACATTGTCTTCCAGCGTAATGTCCAACTCGTCAGGGTTGATGCCGGGAACAGATGCTTTGATGACATAGCCATCTTCATTTTCGATGACATCCAGGGCCAGTCCCCAATCTTCAGGGAGGCGGTAAGGGCGGGCAGGATGTTCAAACAAACGGTCAAACTCATTCAACAAATTTAACGGACTGCGGACGGGATAACGTACTAATTTTGTCATGTCTAATTCTCCTTCTGCACACCTCTGAAAGTGCATCCTTAGCGGTGTGAACAGTTACATTTTTGATTACGCCCTCTATTTTTGTTTGAAAACGTAAGAAAAAAATATGTGCAGCGTTAGAGAGATGTTGGAGAAATGTTGGAACTACATTAACGGGAAATTGAAGTTACTATGTCCGCAAATAAGAGGCGCCATTCACGTCAATAATCGCCCCCGTCATAAACTCAGCCCCTTCGGAGGCCAGGAAAAGGGCGGCGTAGGCGACTTCTTCCGGTTTGGCGACGCGGTTGAGCGGGCTTTGGGCGCGGATGCCGTCCCCCTCCGGCCCGGCCAATGTATCGGAAGCCATGTCGGTTTGGACAAAGCCGGGGGCGACTGTGCCGACGAAGATGCCAAACGGGGCCAGATATTTTGCCAACGATTGCCCCATGGCGTTCATACCCGCTTTGCTGGCGCCGTAGGCCGGCCCCAACGGTTCGCCCCGGAATGCGCCGCGAGAGGAGATGTTGACGATACGGCCGTTACCCTCCTGCTTCATCATCACCCGCGCCGCGCAATAACTGGCATTCGCCGCCCCAATCAGGTTCGTCTCAATCACCCGCCGCCAGCTTGCCTGCCATGCCTCATAACTTGTTTCGGCGATGGGATGCTCTTCAAAAATACCGGCATTGTTGATGAGAATATCCAGCCGCCCCATCTCAGCCGCCACGTGGGCGATCATTTTTTCAACGCCCGCCGCATCCTTCATGTCTGCCTGGGTAATCATGTGCGGCCCGCCGGGTAAACTTGCCAACGTCTCCTCAGCCGCCGCCCGATTCTGCAAATAGTGTACCGCCACCCGCGCGCCGCTTTCGGCAAATTGTCGGGCAATCGCGCGGCCGATTCCGCGCGATCCGCCTGTAACCAGTACTGTTTTGTTAGTGAAATCCATCATCGCTTCATTTCCTTCTCTATAAACGTAGAACGATTTGGTAAAGGGTGTGTTTCAAATGAGTTGAGAAAAGTGCGTGTTTCGGGAATTGGAATTCCCGAAACGTTGAGCCAAGTATCGGGAATTCCAATTCCCGATA
>JANTHP010000249.1 GCA_024762395.1 Anaerolineae bacterium
GGTTTGCAGCCGATTGACATCAACAGCGGCAAACGTATCCGCCCCATTTTATGTCTTTTAACTTGCCAGGCCGCCGGCGGTGATTGGCGGCAAGCGTTACCGGCTGCCGCCGCGATTGAACTGCTGCATAATTTCTCGCTCATCCATGATGATATTGAGGATAACAGCCCCACCCGGCGCGGCCGGGCGGCAGTCTGGAAAATTTGGGGCGTTCCCCAGGCCATCAACAGCGGCGATAGTATGTTTGCCCTGGCCCATCTGGCGATGAGTTATCTGTTGGAACGAGGCGTGGCCCCGGCGATTACGGTGCAAGCCTTACGCCGCTTTGATGAGACGTGTGTCGCTCTAACGCAGGGTCAATACGCCGATATGGATTTTGAGACGCGGGATGAGGTGAGTGTGGCTGAGTATTTGGCGATGATTGAAGGGAAAACGGCCGTACTCATTGCCCTCAGCGCCGAGCTAGGCGCCACCATCGCCGGGGCTGATGCCGAAACTATCCAACATTACGCCCAATTCGGCCGCAATTTGGGTCTCGCCTTCCAGGTCATTGATGACATTCTGGGCATTTGGGGCGACGAGGCAGTTACCGGCAAGTCGGCCGCCATGGACATTATGACAAAAAAGAAGACGCTGCCGGTTCTTTACGGATTAGCTCAGAATGCAGAACTGGCCCGGCTGTATGCGCAAGATGAAACGAATGACGGGTTTGTGGAAACGGCCGTAGCCCTGCTAAACCAATGCCATGCCCGCCCCTACGCCGTCGAACAAGCCGCTGCTTATTCCCAAAATGCCCTAAACAGCCTTGCCGCCACCCCGGCAGCCGGTTCAGCCGCCACAGCCCTACAGCAATTAGCCCATCTGCTCCTCAAACGGGACTATTAACCGCTTTTATGCTTTATCCCCAAATCCCCCCACCCCCGCAAAAGAAAAACGGCGCTCCGAATCTACTTCAGAGCGCCGTTTTCGGTTAAAAACGTAAACAAGCGTTAATCAGCTTCAGCTTCAGCAGCCTCATTCTCTTCAACCGCTTCAACCTCATCGGCCTCTTCGGCCGCTTTTTGAGCCTCTGCGGCAGCGGCAGCGGCAATGGCCGCTAAAATATCGTCATCAGTATCATCATCAATCAAAGTTGTCTTCAAATCAATGACGTCCTCCACCTTTTCGCCTTCATCCAGGGGTTCCGGTTCCGGTTCTTCAACTTCTTTTTTAACTTTATAACCAGTTCCGGCCGGAATCAGCTTACCAATGATGACATTTTCCTTCAAGCCATACAGCTTGTCTTCCTTACCGGCGATGGCAGCCCCAGCCAGCACCTTAATCGTATGCTGGAAAGAACTGGCCGACAAGAAGCTGTCGGTATTAAGCGCCGCCTTCGTGATACCCAACAGCACTTGCTCCGCTTGAGCCGGTTCACCGCCCTCTTCGACGATTTCAGCATTCTGCTCATGGAACGTAGCCAATTCAACCAACTCGCCCGGCAGCATCTCCGTATCGCCGGAGGAGGTAATCATCACCTTGCTCAACATCTTGCGAATAATGGCCTCAAAATGCTTGTCGTGGATGTTCTGACCCTGCGGACGGTAAACTTTCTGCACTTCGCGCAGCAGATATTGAGTTACGGCATCCGCGCCCAAAATCTCCAGGATTCGATGCGGGTTCAGCGACCCTTCAGTCAATGCGGCGCCGGCAGTCACGGTCTCGCCATCAGAGATCAGCAAGCGCATACCAGCCGGAATCGAGTAATCCCGCTCATCTTTGCTTTCCCAAACGACGCGCAAATCACCATTAAGCGCCACACGTCCGGATTGACGGGCGGCAATGACTTCATCATCCTTCTCTGCCAAAATGTCGCCTTGTTTTACCTCGGCGTTATCCTCTACTTTGACTGTCCATCCTTCGGGCAGTTCGTACACATCGTCAACCAGTTTGCTGTCGGTGATGAAGACGTGGCGCACGCCTTCAACAACGCGCACTTCGGCAATGCCGCCAATTTCGGTAATGACAGCTTCACCTTTGGGGCGCTGACGAGCTTCAAACAGCTCTTCAACGCGGGGCAAACCCTGCGTAATGTCGCCGCCGGCAGAAGCCGTACCGCCAGTATGGAATGTACGCAGTGTGAGCTGGGTGCCCGGTTCGCCAATAGATTGAGCGGCCATGATGCCAACGGCCGTTCCCATCTCCACCGATTTACCACGGGCCAGGTCAATCCCATAACATTTGGCGCAAATTCCCCGATCCATTTCGCAAGTCATCGGCGAATACACGTACACTTCCTCAAGACCGGCTACGTCAACCGCTTCCGCCTTTTCCTCAGTATACATCTCGCCGGTTTGGATAATAATCTCACCCGTTTCCGGGTCGGTAATCGGTTCGGCAGCAACACGGCCGTAAACCCGTTCCGCCAAAGTCTGCTTACCAAAATTATCCTTGCGTCGAATCCAGATACCCTTCGTCGTGCCGCAATCATCAGCCATCACAATAATGTCTTGAGCAATATCCACCAAACGGCGCGTCAAATAACCGGCATCAGCCGTACGCAAAGCCGTGTCGGCCAACCCTTTCCGAGCGCCATGCGTCGAAATAAAGTATTCCAACGTATCCAGGCCCTGACGGAAATTAGACCGAATCGGCACAGCAATAATCCGACCACTCGGATCTGCCATCAACCCGCGCATACCAGCCAACTGCGTAATCGGACCAAAACCGCCCTTGCCAGCGCCTGACAAAGCCATCATCGCAATCGGGCCGGCCGGATCAATCGCATCACGAACAGCCTTCTCAACCTGATCCTTCGCATTATTCCACTGCTCAATTGTACGTTGATACTGTTCATCTTCAGTCAAAAGGCCCCGCCGATACTGACGATCAATCTCATCAACACGTTTCCGGGCCTCATTCAAAATCCCTTCACGTTCATCAGGAATCCTCAAATCCGCCACCGCCATCGTGGTACCAGAAAGAGTCGCGTACTTAAAACCGATATTCTTTACATTATCTACCAACTCAACGGTAACTTTATCACCCAAAAGCCGGTAAACGCGATTGATAAGCCGGTTAATGCCGCCCTTATCCAATTCGCGGTTTGTGAAACGCATCTCCGGCGGCAAAACCTGATTAAACAAAACACGCCCCGGCGATGTTTCAATCGTCCGCCAACGCGGTTTACCATCAGCATATCGTTTGCCATCTTCCTTAAAATACGTCTCCGTATACAGCTTGATTTTGGCGTGAACATCCACATAACCAAGCTCATACGCCATTTCAACCTCATCCAAAGCGCTAAAGGACAATCCTTCTCCCTTGAGACCATCGCGCATCAGCATCAAGTAATAAACGCCCAACACCATATCTTTAGACGGGCCAACAATCGGCTGGCCGTCGGCCGGCTTGAGCAAGTTCTTAGAAGCCAACATCAACTCTTTGGCCTCAGCTACCGCTTTTTCCGACAGCGGCACATGAACCGCCATCTGGTCACCGTCAAAGTCCGCATTAAAGGCGGCGCAAACCAATGGATGCAACTGGATCGCCTTACCTTCAACCAACATCGGCATGAAGGCCTGGATACCCAAACGGTGCAAAGTGGGGGCGCGGTTCAGGAGAATCGGCCGTCCCTGGATGACCTCTTCCAACACTTGCCATACTTCCGGCGGCTGCCGCTCAATAAAGCGTTTGGCGCCTTTGACATTGCTGGCGTGTCCATACTCAACCAACTTACTAATCACAAACGGCCGGAACAACTCCAAAGCCATCACTTTTGGCAAACCGCATTGACCCAATTTCAACGTCGGCCCAACCACAATAACCGAACGGCCGGAATAATCCACACGCTTACCCAACAGATTGCGGCGGAAACGCCCCTTCTTGCCTTTCAACATATCCGACAGCGATTTCAGCTCGCGGCGACCGCGCCGGCTTAATGCTTTACCTCGCTGGCTGTTATCAATGAGGCTGTCCACCGACTCCTGAAGCATACGTTTTTCATTACGTACAATCACATCGGGCGCACCCAAATCCAACAACCGTTTCAGGCGGTTGTTCCGATTG
The DNA here is from genome assembly GCA_024762395.1 of Anaerolineae bacterium. Classification (GTDB taxonomy): domain Bacteria; phylum Chloroflexota; class Anaerolineae; order Promineifilales; family Promineifilaceae; genus JACKCC01. The sequence continues at coordinate 4,048 of JANTHP010000249.1, forward strand.
ATAACACGGCGATAAAGGTCATTCAGGTCAGATGTGGCAAAACGGCCGCCATCCAACTGAACCATCGGGCGCAAATCGGGCGGAATCACGGGCAATACTTCCAAAATCATCCATTCAGGCCGGTTATTGCTGCTGCGCAAGGCTTCAACAACTTGCAAACGCTTGGTTGCCCGTTTTGCGGCTTGTTTGGAACGGGTTGTACGCACTTCGCGCCATAATTCTTTGGATAACTTATCCAAATCCATGCGTTTCAAAATATCGTACAGCGCTTCAGCCCCCATATCCGCGCGAAAGACATTGCCAAACTTACTTTTCAGGTCGCGGTATTCAGTTTCATTGAGAAACATCATTTGCGACAGACTTTCCAGTTGATCTTGATTAGCCTGTGCCTGTTGGCGCAAAAGCACAAGTTTTTGTCCCATTTGCACCCGCATGTCTTGAGCAACGGTCTCAATTTCTACCCGCAGCTCCTCAATTTCTTTCTGGATTGCGGCTACCTGGCTCTGGTGGTCTTCTTCACTTTCCTGCTGAACCTGTGTCAAACGCTCGGTTGTAATCTCCTGAACGATGACGGTGTGCTCGCGGCCGATGGTTTCACCAGCTTTGGCAATAACAGTTTCACCCAGCAAAATATCTTCAGTTGCAGCCGAACCGCTGAGATTATCCAGACGTTGTTCGATCGCTTTGGCTTCACGAACAACTTCGTCCGTAGCTGCTGCCAATCTATCATCAAAAGATGCGTTAAGTTCAGCTAATTTTGCCTCAAGCGCAGCAACTCGCATGGTGGCTTCGCTGGCGGCCTCATTGATTTGCTCTTGGATGTCGGTTTCAAATTTAAGTTCTGTTTCTTCTAACTCTTCACCTAACCGCTTAAGCGCCCGCTGCCGGGCCTCTTCATCAACGCTTGTGATGACATATTGGGCAAAATAAAGAACGCGGTCCAGGTTTCGTCGAGAAACGTTGAGCAGCAGCCCCATGTAACTGGGGACACGGCGCGTGTACCAAACGTGGGCCACAGGCGCCGCCAGCTCTATATGGCCCAAACGCTCTCGACGAACGGCCGAACGAGTAATTTCAACGCCGCATTTATCACAAACGATCCCTTTGTAGCGAACGTTTTTGTATTTACCGCAGTAACATTGCCAGTCGCGCTGCGGCCCAAAAATTGCTTCGCAGAACAAACCATCTTTCTCTGGACGTAAACGCCGATAATTGATGGTTTCTGGCTTGGTTACTTCACCGTAAGACCACGAACGGATTTGATCGGGGGATGCTAAACTAATACGCAACGAGCGGAATTCTGTTGTTTCCACTAAGTGACCTCCCAAATGGTTTATGGCTCCAACCCAATGAACAATTGCCGATTTTCCCTATCTCTTATGCCACGACTTATGAATTTTATACATCCATACGCGCAAAAGAGCGTTTAGTCTTTTGCGACCAACGCTCTCAATCACATTAGAATGCACTTTAACATAAGCAGTATGATTCTAATGACGAACTTCAATATGTCAAGGTTGTCACGTTAAAGTTAGGTTAGAATGCAAACGACAATTATACTCGACTGGTTTTATTTTGCCAAATTCGATTTTGAGTGTGTGTTAAATACTCAAGCCAAAGTGACAGTCACGGGGCGAACGGACTTGGTTCATCCTAAATCATGCGCCCCGTGACCATCACTTCAATGTTAAAAATTTGACAAATCTTCTCGCTAAGGCTGTGTAGGTACGAAATTCAATTATCTCCCTTGTTATTTATTGGGTATAATGGAGTATTCAAGGAGATTGTTTTTTATGGAAATTACCTGGTATGGACTAAGTTGTTTTCGCATCACGGAGCGGAAACACGCCGCAATTGTAACGGACCCTTATCATAACAAGTTGGGTTTACCACCGCTAAAGCTTAAATCGGATGTTGTTACGGTGAGTCATAATGCGAAGGGACATAATTATGCAACGGCCGTTACCAACAAACGCCACATATTAAACGGTCCCGGCGAATATGAAATTGGCAATGTTTTCATTACCGGCATCGTTACCGCCAATTCCGATCCGGACAAACGCAACATTGTCTTCATGTTTGACTTTGATGGGTTAACCGTAGCTCACCTGGGCGATATGCAAACCGTTCCCAAGCAAACCCAGATCGAAGCCCTGGAACAAGTCAACATTTTGCTGGTTCCAGTTGGCAGCGGCAACAGCCTTAACGCCGCTCAAGCCTCCGAACTGGTTTCCATGTTGGAACCCAACATCGTTATCCCCATGCACTATCAACTTCCCGGCCTGAATGTTGAGCTAGAAAGCGTCGAGCGTTTCTTGAAAGAAATGGGCGTCACCGATCCCAGTGAAGAAGCCAGTCTAAAAATTAACGCTGGCAACCTGCCCGAAGAAACCGAAACCGTCATACTTGTCCCTAAAATCTAACAAGCGAGAGACCTGTTATGCCCATCAAATTGTTAATGCGCTGGAATGTCAAACCAGAAACGGAATCAGAATACTTTGAATTTTTGGTGCATGAATTCATTCCAGGCACAGAACGATTGGGAATTACCGAATTTCAGGTATGGTACACGGCCTATGGCGATTGTGAACAAAAATTAGCCAGCGGTATCGCCCCCTCGGTAGAACATATGCAATTCGCTCTCGGCAGTGATGATTGGAAAAAGCTGTTGAACAAGTTAAAACATTTTGTAGAAGATTTCAGCCAAAAAGTAATTCCGGCTACACGCGGCTTTCAAATTTAGACAAGGCCGCATTTCAGATAATAAAAAAGAGTCTGTCTCCAACGAGACAGGCTCTTTATTTTTCAACACATAAGACGTATCAAGAAGCCGCTGGAGCAGATGCGGTCGA
>JANTHP010000250.1 GCA_024762395.1 Anaerolineae bacterium
GATTTGCTGCAATTCCCCCTGGCCATCGCCTTCAGCGGCGGCTATCGCAGCCTCTTCTTCGCCCTCGCTTTCCTGATTATGGCCGAAACCGCCCAATCATTCCGTTGGCAGGCAGCGCTGGCCTGGGCGGCGACCATTGGCGCGCTGCAAGTGGCCGCTTCATTATTCCCCACGCCGCCGGTTTGGGGCGCGCTGGCGGCGACGATGATTGCCGGTAAGTTGATTATCTCCCTGCTGGTAGGCGGGCTGGTGATTTTGTTCAGCGAACTGCTGCGCCGCGAGGAAAAATTGCGCCGCGAAATGACGCGCACGGCGGCGCGCACGGCGGCACTCAATGCCCTGTTCATGCGTTTGGGCGAAAGCGTCCTGAATTTGGAACAGGCGCTGGCGGCTATTTTGAACGGCGCGCAAACGGTGCCGGATGTGTTTTTTAGCCTGGTTTTGCTGCCGGAAGAGGGGAACGGCTGTTGGCGCGTCGCCGCCGCCAGCAGCAGCCATCACCCCATTGGCAAAATCATCAGCGACCTGGGTTGGTCGCCCGATGAGACGACTTTTTTTGCCTGCGGCGTAGACGAACGCCATCCACTGCCACCCTTCACCGCCGGGGACGCCATCAACCGGCTCAGCGGCGTTTTCCTGCGCTCGCCGGATGGCGAAGCGTTGGGCGCGCTGTTGTTGGGACGTCGCTCCAGCCAGCCGCTGGACGATTCGGATCAACTGTTTTTGCAGTCGCTGGCGCTGGAAGCGGGGCTGGCGCTGCGTAACGCTCGCCTGTTTGCCCAGGAACAGGCGCAGGTGGCCCAGTTACAGCGTTTTGAATCGCTGCAATCCACCTTTTTCTCAGCGATCAGCCACGAATTGAAGACGCCTCTGGCAGTGCTAAAAATGCTGCTGCCTTCTTTCCCACAGTGGCCTGATTTGCCAGCGGCGGCGCAGAGCGAAATGGTGGAAACGGTCACCCATAATCTGGCGCGGTTGGAGACGTTGATCACCGATTTGCTGGAGAGCGCGCGGCTGGAAGCGGGGGCGATTGCGCTGCACCGGCAGGCGGTGGATGTGTCCCGGCTCATCGGCCGCGTCCGCGAGGATTTGACGCCGCTGCTGGCGCGCAAAAAACAGCAATTGGCCATCACCTTGCCGCCGGAACTGCCGCCGGTCTGGGCGGACGGCCGTCGCGTGGGGCAGATTTTGTCGAATTTGCTGGGGAATGCCGCCAAGTACGGGCCGCCGGAAAGCGAGATTGGGTTGGAAACGGCCGTCAACAACCACACCCTGCAAATCACTATCTCCGACGCCGGGCCGGGCGTTCCCCCCGCCGAACGGGAACGCATTTTCGACCGTTTTTACATTGCCCTGGGCAACAAAACGCTGGGCGGGGCCGGGCTGGGGCTGTTCATTTGCCGCGAACTGGTGCGCCTGCACGGCGGGCAAATCTGGGTGGAGGAGCGCCCCGGCGGCGGCAGCCGCTTTTGTTTTACCCTCCCCCTGGCAGACGAGGAGGAATGATGGAAAAAGCATTTAAGAAAATTCTGGTCATTGACGACGAAACGGACGTAACCCGCGCCGTGCGCCTGACGATTCAACTGCAAGAACCCAACTGGCAGGTGATTGAGGCCAACGATGGCGAGCGCGGCCTGCTGCTGGCAGATACGGAGTCGCCTGATCTGATTTTGCTGGATTTACGGATGCCGGAACTGTCCGGCTTTGAGGCGTTGGAGCAAATCCGCCTTTTCAGCGATGTGCCGGTCATTATTTTGACGGTGCGGGATGATGAGCTGGACAAGGTGCGCGGTCTGGAATTGGGCGCGGATGATTACATTGTCAAGCCGTTTGGTCATTTGGAACTGCTGGCGCGGATGCGCTCCATTTTTCGTCGGGTGGAAGGGCCGTCGCAGAAATCGGAACGGCCGTTTATCCAGGACGGGTTACAGATTGATTTTAACCAGCATCGGGTGTCGGTAAACGGCCGTGTCGTCAAACTCACCAGCACCGAATACCGCCTGTTAGAACTCCTGGCGCGCAACGCCGGGCGCGTCGTCCCCGCCGAAACCCTGTTAAGCCGCATCTGGGGTCGCTACGCCCTGGACAACAACGATTACCTCAAAGTGTACATCCACCGCCTGCGCCTGAAATTAGAAGCCGACCCCACACAGCCCCAGTACGTGCAAACCATCCGCGGCGAAGGCTACCTTGTTGGTAGTTGGTAGTTGGTAGTTGGTTGTTGGTAGTTGGTTGTTGGTAGTTGGTTGTTGGTAGTTGGTTGTTGGTAGTTGGTAGCTAGACGTTGGCGTACTAGCCGCCAGCCGCCAGCTACCAATTACCAGCCACCAGCCACCAGCCACCCAACACACAAATCCCCGGCCCAATTAAGGAACCGGGGATGCTGCGTTGTATTGAATTGTCAGGCCGCAGTCATTTGGCTGCGGATTGTGGCGATTTAGGCCGCGCCGCCGTGTGTTTGTCCGTGCCCGACATCGCTGCCGACGGCCGAGGCCGCCCAGGCCGACAATACCAGGGCCACAAGGCCGATGATGATGTCATTCCAAACGGCCGCTGCCACATGGCCGTAACCGAGGATGAAGGGAGCGACGACGAGCCAGATGCCTAAAACAACGTTCACCCAGCTCAACCCTTTAATCGTATCCACTACATTCGTCAGAGCCGCCCACGAGGCCAAAACGACGAGAGCGATGCCGATCAGAATGTCATCCCACAAGGCCGCGCCGGTTGCCTTGTATCCCAATAAGAAGGGGGCGAAAATCTCCCACAAGCCCGCCAGGGCAACCAACCAACTCAATGTCTTTGCCGTCTTCATGATATTCCTCCAAATTTGATATGAGGGGCTTTGCCGCCCCTGTCCTTTTCTGCCTTATTTATACAAAATGGACGTGAACAGGTGTGTGACAAAAGGTAAACATCAGGTGAATAAAATTCGCGGCTCAGCCTGGCTGTAGAAAGTGTCTGGCTGAGATGATAAGGACACTTGCACCACAAAAGATAGGTCAACCGACACTTCAAGAAGATCAAGGCGAATGATATGCTGTTCATGTCAATGAGAAATTGACTGGAAACAAAATTTATCGTTCTAGGCAACCGCTCAACCCCGCCAACACTGCCATAATTTGAGCTGTCGCCATTTCTTGAAGAGGAGATACATCATGAGTCTATCATTTCGTGAGTTCTGGGCTGTCGCGCATGGCATGACCCTGGGCGCTTTGTTCCTGCTGGCTTTTGCCGGCGGTTTAGCCGGACTGTACAGTTACCGCGCTGGGCTTTTAACCGTTGACGGCATTCGAGAACGGCTGCCGCGTATCAAATGGGGCACGGGCCTCATGGCTGTGGTTGCCTGGCTGACTGTTATTTCCGGCACTTACATCGTCTACCCCTGGTATCGCGCCAAAGCGCCGGAAGGGACAGCCGATTTGGCCGCTTTCCCCCGCTCGTTCTTGAAGGCCAATGCCAGCATTGCCGGATGGCATAATTTTGGCATGGAATGGAAAGAGCATGTTGCCTGGTTCGCACCTATATTGGCAACGGCCGTCGCCTATCTTATCTGGAAATATGGCCCGCAGTTGGCAGAAAATGATCGTTTGCGCAAGATGGCTATGATTCTGTTCGTCATTGCCTTCGCCACCGCTGCCATCGCCGGATTATTCGGAGCGCTGATCACCAAAGCAGCGCCGGTCATGTAACGAAAAAAATAAAGATTGATTATTTTAGGAGACTAATAATGGCTACAACAACTTCTAAGCAGACAAACGCGGCGCCAACCGGCCCGGCCGCAGCCGCAATGATTTCCAGCAGTATCGGCGTCTTTTTCATCGGCTTCTTCACCACCGCCGCCGGTATTATTCCCGGACTGGGCAGCTTTTTGAACTGGTGGGACCCGGCCGGTAACCTGACCGGCAAGACGGGCCTCAGCATCATCATCTGGCTCATCAGTTGGGCGGTTATGAACAATAAATGGAAAAACGAAAATTATGATCTGGGTAAAGCCTTTAACATCACCATTGCTCTCATCGTTTTGGGGCTGCTGTTAACTTTCCCTCCCATTTTCCAGATTTTTGAATAAGCGAACTACCTTGATATACAAAAGCCCGTTCTTTTGAGCGGGCTTTTTCGCGTTTGTAACGCGCTTTCCCTTGTTGGCTGTCGGCGAGATTTTTACGAATCACCCTTGCGCCCCTTTGGCAACATTTCGCAGGTCTTGGCGGTTGCGTTTATACTAAGTTGGTATGGAAACGGTACGCGATTTTTTTGATCTTAACAGAAGCCTGGTCTTTTTTGCCTATGGCCTGGTCTTTTTTATCATGGGTTTGGCCATCGCCTTGCAGTCGCGGCGACACAGCCGCCTGGAACTGGCGCATAGTTTAGGCTGGCTGGCTGCTTTTGGGCTGGCGCACGGACTGCATGAGTGGGGAGAAATTTTCATTCCCATTCAGGCGACTTATTTGAACACGGCCGTTATCCATTTCCTTGTCGTTCTTCAAAGCATTCTACTGGCGCTTTCCTTCGGCTTTTTGCTGCAATTTGGCGTCGAGCTGCTGCATGATCGCTGGCCGCGTCTGGCCTTTTTGCCATTGGTCATCACGCTGACCTGGGGATTGTGGTTCATCATGCCCGGGCTGGCTCTGACCAGAGGCTTCTCCCTCTGGCATCAACAAGCTTCCACCTGGGCGCGCTATCTCATGGGCTTTCCCGGCGGACTGCTGGCGGCGTATGCTTTGCGTTACCAGGCCGAACGACACATCAAGCCGTTGGGGTTGGAAAAAATTTATCGTATGCTGCGGCTGGCCGGGTTGGCCTTGCTGGCTTACGGTCTGTTGGGCGGGCTGATCGTGCCTGGCGGCGGCTTTTTCCCGGCCAATTGGCTCAACGAAGCGCGTATTGTGACTTGGACAGGCGTACCGGCGCCCGTCTTCCGCTCTCTGGCCGGCCTGGTGATGGCCGTGTCCATCATTCGCGTTTTAGAAGTGTTCGATTTGGAAGTAGACCATCTCATCGAACGCATGGAAATTGAGCAAAATTTGTTGGCTGAGCGGGATCGTATTGGCCGCGAGCTGCATGACGGCGCGTTACAACAGGTGTATTCGGCCGGATTGTTGATGGAAGCGGCGCAGGGGAAACTGGCGGAGGATACGGCCGTTGCCGGTCAACGTCTCACTCAAGCCGCCGCCGCGCTAAATGAAGCCATCGCCAGCCTGCGCGCCTACATGGGCGAACTGCGTCCCGGCCCAACGAATGTCCTTCTCGCCGATGGGCTGCGCCAGCAAACGGCCGATCCCCGCCTGAACGCCTTCATGGATGTCGAACTCACGCTGGAACTACCGGAAACGGCCGTGTTCACTCCCATCCAAACCAACCACATCCTGTCCATCGTCAGCGAGGCCCTGTCCAACGCCGCCCGCCACGCCCGGGCTAGCCGCGTCCGTGTTCGCGCCTATCAGGAAAATAACCAATTCAAACTGACCATTCAGGACGACGGTCAAGGGTTCGCCGGGCAGCCGACAAGCGGTTATGGCTTGCGCAACATGCGCGACCGCGCCCGGCTGCTGGGCGGCCGTCTAACCGTCAATTCGCAGCCGGGAAGCGGGACGCAAATCGCGCTGAAAATGCCGCTGGAGGAAATGGAATGGATACAGCCCGCGTCTTAATCGTAGACGACCATGAAGTGGTGCGCCTGGGCTTAACCACCCTGCTCAATGACGTCTCCTGGATTGAAGTCATCGGGCAGGCCGCCAGCGCAGAAGAGGGGATAACGGCCGTTGCCCGCTTACAGCCCGATGTGGTCGTCATGGACATCCGTTTGCCCGGCGATAGCGGCATTGACGCCTGCCAGGAAATTACCCGGCGTTGGCCGGACATCAAAGTCATCATGCTCACCTCCTACGGCGACGACGCCCTCATCTTTCGCGCCCTCCAGGCTGGGGCCTCCGGCTACGTATTGAAACAAATCGGCAACCAGGCGCTCATCCAGGCCATAGATGCGGCGCGGCAGGGAACCGCTTCCCTCGACCCCATCACCACCCAGCGCGTCATCGCCAGAGTGCGCGCCGACGAGGTGGAAAGACAGGCGGCGGCCTTCAAAGCGCTGTCAGAACGGGAAATAGAAATTCTGGCGCTGGTCGCTGAGGGCCGCTCAAACGCCAACATTGCCGACGTTTTGGGGTTATCCACCATGACAGTGCGCAACCACGTCAGCGCCATTTTGTCCAAACTGGGGCTGAGCAATCGGATTGAGGCGGCAACTTACGCCGTTCGCCACGACATTCAACGCCATCTACCCGGCCAGGGGTAACGGTCAACAATCATTTCCGGCAACAAAAATCGCAGTTATAGAAAGTGTAAACAAAAGTTAGGCTCTTTGGGAATTCGCGGGGTTTTTGGTTGCGAGTGGCAAGTAGCGAGTGGCGCGTCCAGAGAACATACTCGCTACCCGCCACCCGCTACTCATGCCAACCCCGTGAAATCCTGGAGACCCAAAAGTTACAACTGTCATGGTCAAGATATGACAGACGTTACTGGAATGTTGCTTCAAAAGTTGTACAATAATTCAATGAACGCTGAAATATCATTGTCATGAAGGGAGGTTCATCATGGCTATGAGTTGGGTAAAGGCTGGCGAGTGCGGGCAGGAAACGAGCATCCAGGCGCAAAAAATTGGCCCGGTCGAGGTTGAGTTTGAGATCACAACCACCTGCGGGCATATTCAAGCGCTGGCCGATGCGCTGCAAAAAGTGAATGTCGGCCACGAGATGTCCTGTTCGCTGCCGGAAACAGAGGTTTACACGTTGGCGGCGCAGCACGTCTGCCGCAACAGTTGCATTGTCCCGGCGGCCATCCTCAAAACAATGGAAGTAACCGCCGGTATCTTTTTGCCGGGCA
>JANTHP010000251.1 GCA_024762395.1 Anaerolineae bacterium
CCCTTGCCCACTACACTTTCCCCATGACAAACATCATCTACGAAATCAACAACAACATCGCCATTCTGCGCGTCAATCGGCCCCAGGCACGAAATGCGTTGACTCTGGCAGCCCAGGCGCAGTTTGCAGAAACGGTAACGGCCGTTGCCCAAAACCCAGCCATCCGCGCCCTCATCATCACCGGAACCGGCTCCCAAGCCTTCGCCTCCGGCGGCGACATCAAAGAACTGAGCCACTACCCCGAACTGACCGCCGGCAAACAGTTGAAACAAGTCATGACCCAGGCATTGACCCAATTAACCCGGCTTCCCATCCCCGTTATTGCCGCCGTCAATGGCGATGCGTTTGGCGGCGGCTGCGAAATCATCACCGCCTGCGATTTGCGGATAGCCGCCGCCCATGCCCGCTTCTCCTTCGCCCAGGTGAGGGTAGGACTAACCACCGGTTGGGGCGGCGCGGCGCGGCTGGTTCATCTCATCGGCCAAAGCCGGGCGATGGAACTGCTGCTAACATCGCGTTTGTTTGACGTTCATGAAGCCCGCCAAATAGGGCTTATCCATCGCATCATCCCCGCCGAAGAAAATGTGCTAACCGCCGCCCGCAGTTGGGCCGGCCAACTGGCTGCGCTGCCTCAACATGCGCTGGCGGCAACCAAAACGCTGGTTCACAACGCCAGCCTCGAATCGCCGTCCGAAGTAGACCGGATGGAAACGGAATTGTTTCTAAAATTATGGTCCCAACCCGACCATTTGGAAGCAATGGCGGCCTTTGTGGAAAAACGAAAACCGAAATTCGGGGAAATGCGAAATGAGGAATGAGGAATGAGGAATGAGGAATGAGGAATGAGGAATGAGGAATGAGGAATGGTGAATTACTCGTCACTCGCATGCCCGCACACGCGCAAACTCGCCTATGTACGACCAAATTGCCCGCTACTACGATTTAACGCACGCTGATTTGACGGAGGATATACCCGTTGTTTTGGCGCTGGCGGAGGAGGCCGGCGGCCCGGTGTTGGAATTGGGCTGCGGCAGCGGCCGTTTGCTGCTGCCGCTGGCGCGCGCCGGATACGCGGTTACGGGGGTGGATAATTCGGCGGCGATGCTGGCGCAAGCGCGGGCGCGGCTGGCGGCGGAACCGATCGGCGTACAGACGCGGGTGAGGCTGGTTGAGGCGGATATGACGGGGTTTGAGTTGGCGGATGACGGCCGTTTCCCCCTCATCATCATCCCCTACAACACCTTCCTCCACCTGGACACAACGCAGAAAATGGCCGCGCTCAGGCAAATTAAGCAATACGTGCGGCAAGACGGCCGTCTCTTCATAGACCTCATCAACCCATTTTGGATAGCCGCCACCCCCGACGACGACGCCCCCATTCTGGAAAACGAGCTTACCGACCCCGAAACCGGCTCCACCATTTTACAATTTGCCCAAAACCAACTGGATGAAGCCGCCCAAACCCTCTCCATCATTTGGACTTACGAAACCCCGCCCCCAAAAATCGGCGCTGCCCCGCAGCGCATCACCGCCAAAGCCAGCTACCATTACCTGTTCCCCCACCAAATCGAGCTGCTGCTGCGTGATGCCGGTTTCAAATTGGAATCGTTGGCTGGAGATTATGACCGCTCCCCCTTCGACGAAAACAGCGAGCGGCTCCTCATCACGGCAAAACCGCTCTACTACCAGTAAACAGAAATCAGTAAACAGTTTTCAGTAGGCACTTTCCAGAGGTAGACCGTACTGATAACTGTTTACAGATTACTGAACACTGATACTACAATGTCATCTGAATGCCCGGATCAGGATCAGCCTCAGCCAGACGCAGCCGGACGAAGGCCATTGGCCCGTAATAGCCCACCCACAACAATGTCAGCATGTAACGAATGATTCGCAGCGGCACAGCCAGCCACAACGGGTCGTCGGGAAAAATCAGTTTCAAGCCCAGCCACAACGCCAATGTCACAATCATGCCGACGATGTAACGAACAATTCGCAGCCATACGGGGCCATCTGCCCTAAAGCGCACCCGGCTGCCTTCAAAGTTGACGGCAATGCCAAAGCCCAGCAATGCGCCAACGGCCGTTGCCACCGCTTCCAACCCATCCAAATCAGCTTGAGATATAAATGCATGCCAGGAAACGGCCGTGTCCGCCTCCCCAATCATCAACCGAACGGCCGTATAAACCAGCGCCAACCCCAAAGGCACTAACAACGCAACCAACAACCGCTGCCCCAAAATACGCTTTGCAAATTGCGGCCCTGGATACCGGCACCACACAAAATACCCCAACAACACCACAACACCTACCAACAAACCGGCCACAACATCATGAACAAAATGAACCCCTAGATAAATCCGGCTCAACCCCATCGCCACAATCATAAACAAAGCCAACAACGTCGCCCAGCCGCGCTTCAACCACCCAGCCAAAAATCCATAAAAAACAGTAGCCGCTTCCGTGTGGCCGCTGGGAACGCCAAAACTCGTTTCCTCAGCCAACCCCACCCCGCCATCCAGCCAAAACGGGCGCGGACCGCGAAACGCCGCCTTCGCCAACGAATTCAAACCATGCGCGAATAAAAACAGATAAGCCACATGTTTACCCAACCGCTTATCCACGCACCAGTAAATAAGCGGCAGCAGCGCCAGATAAAACTCTTCTCGTCCCAATGAGCTAATAAACGAAAAAAAGCCCTCCAATTGAGGAAAGGCAGCCTGCATCCACCGCGTCGCTTCCAAACCAAAGTCAAAAACAGGGTCCATCCCAATCTCCTTGCTTGCAGTGAGTGTGGTTCAATTCAGTTGTCACAAAACTACGTCAAAACGAATGCATCAATGACTGTTCCCTAAAAGAACCAGCCAAATGAAAAATCATTCTCTTCCCATGTAAATTGTAACCCTGCTTCCACCAAACTGCCAAAACTCAGCTAAAATTCCAAAATCTGGAAAAACAGTTGTAACCATGCATCTGCCGGAGGTGACAGTCACTTACCAACATCATGACTTCGGCTGATAATTCCGGAAAAAGTGACTGTCACCTGAATAGTTACGAACGGTTTTAGTTGCGCCTGGGTAAGGGCCGATTATAATCTGAAAAGTAACTATACAGCGCTGTCGAGAAGATTTGTCAAATTTTTTAACATGATCAGACGTTTACCAAGCCAAATTTGACAAATCTAAGGATTTACCTGAATAGTTACTCTGAAAAAAGAGATTATACGGAGGAACATATGAGTTCTCGAATCTTGGTCATTGAAGACGAAGAGCGTATCCGCCAATTTATCTATCGGGGTTTATCTTTTGAAGGGTATCAAGTAGATGTTGCCGGTGACGGTCAAACGGGATTAGACCTGGCCCGCGAAAATCCACCCGATCTGATATTGCTTGATTTAATGCTGCCGGGCATTGACGGTCTTGAAGTATGCCGTCGTATTCGCGCTGCCAGCGAGGTGCCCATTTTGATGCTTACCGCCAAAGAAACGATTGAGGATCGCGTGATTGGTCTAGACGCAGGAGCCGATGATTATCTGGTGAAACCTTTCGCCTTTGATGAGTTAATGGCTAGAGTGCGTGCTTTACTACGCCGGGCGCAGCCGGCCAAGCCTCAGGTTTATCGCTTCGGTGATTTGGAACTGGATACTGGCACCCGCCAGGGACGGCGCGGCGATCGCACATTCGATCTAACGGCAAAGGAATATGAATTGTTGGAATTGTTCATGCGGCATCCGCGCCAGGTTCTCACGCGCGAAGTGATTTTTGAACATGTTTGGGATTATGATTTTGGCGGCGAGAGTAACATCATTGAGGTTTATGTCCGCTACCTGCGGCAAAAAACCGAAGCTGACGACAAACCAAGACTGATTCATACGGTGCGCGGCATTGGTTACGTCTTGCGCGAAGAATCGTAAAAAGATTGTAATTATTCAGGCGGCCTCTTAGATTTGTCAAATTTAGCCTGGTAAACGCCTGGTTATGCTAAAAAATTTGACAAATCTTCTCGATAGCGCTGAATAGTTACAAAAGATTGGTTCAATTTTGAAAATTGAACCAATCTCCGCCTACAATTCTCCCCAATGTCTATTCAAAAACGATTGCTGCTTATCTACACGACGATTTTTTCGGTCGCCTTCTTCCTGGTTTCGATTACGGTTTATTGGCTGCCCCGCAGCCAGATATTGGCTGAAATTGACCGCGACCTGGAAGCGTTGGTAGATGAGATACGGCCTGAAAACACGCTCTTGGTTCCCGGCGGAATTTTCCGCATCCGCATTCCCGAAAATCTGGCAACGTTGGAAACGGCTTCTACGTTTATGATTATCATTGATATGAACGGCCGTATCCGGGCGCGTTCCAGTAATCTGACAGGCTACAATGAATATCTTGACCCAAACGGCCGTTTGGCGCAAAAGCATTTCAGCCTGGTACGACATGAAAACACCCTGCTGCGCGTATTGTCGGCCCCATTAGTAGTCGAAGGCCCCACCGGGCCTGAAATTGTCGGGCATTTTCAAGTTGCCCGCCTGCTAGACAACTATGAAAGTTTCAACCGGCTGGTGGTAACCGCACTGCTAATCGGTTTTGGGGCGGCAACCGCATCATTAATTCTAGCCATCGGGCTAACGCCCAGCCTGTTCAGGCCATTAGACGACATCGCCACAGTCGCCCGTCAAATCACCAATGCCGATGACTTGAGCCGCCGCGTGCCCGACACCGGGCGCACCGATGAGATTGGCGATTTGGCGCAGGCATTTAATCAAACATTGGAGCGATTGGAGCGGTTGTTTCAAGCACAGCAGCGGTTATTGGCCGATGTATCGCACGAGCTGCGCACCCCGTTAACGGCCGTGCGCGGCAACATAGACCTCATGCTCCGTATGGGCGAAGCCGACCCCGAATCCCTGACCGTCATCCAGGAAGAAGTAGACCGCATGACCCGGCTCGTGGGCGATCTATTATTGCTGGCTCGCGCCGATTCCGGCGGCCTGCCCTTACACATGAAACCCATCGAACTTGACAACCTCTTCTTCGAAGTTTACCGGCGCGTTCGCGTGTTAAGTTCAACCGTTACCATAACCATGGTCGGCATAGACCAGGTTCGCGTGCTAGGAGACGCCGACCGGCTCAAGCAACTGTTCATCATCCTCATTGACAACGCCATCAAATATACGCCAACCGGGGGAGAAGTACGGCTAAGTTTGTCCAAAACAGAATTATGGGCGCGCGTCGTCATCTCCGATACAGGAATAGGCATCCCTGAAAAGGATTTATCCAATATCTTCGATCGATTCTACCGGGTAGATAAAGCGCGAAGCCGTTCCCAGGGCGGATCTGGACTAGGATTATCCATTGCCAAATGGATTACCGAAACGCATGGCGGCGAAATTTACGTAACCAGCGAAGTAGGAAAAGGAACCACCTTTACCATCGCTCTGCCAGTTTTACAAGAACAACCACCCGCCACGTCTGAAGAAAAAGAAACGCATTCCACACGGCGGCGGCTAACCATCAATCGCCGCCGCCGCGAAAACAAATGAACGCGCCTGGCGGCGCGTTCATCATCCTCATTCAGGCTAAGCTATCCTCGGCGAAAAAGCATGTAAACGCCCGCGCCAATAATCAGCAGCGGCCAAAATATGGCGCTGAGCCACCCGCCCCAACCAAACTGACCAAACAAAAAGTAAATCCCTAACAAGACGAGTACAATCCCCACCGTGTTAGGACGGCCGATTCGGCTCATACCATCAGAAACTGTTTTGCTCATCTCCTCGATGTTGTCATGAATGACATCGGCGCCCAATTTGTCAGCCCCAACCTCACTGGGCATAATCACCCACAAAATCAGGTAAATGGGAAACCCTATGCCACTGGCAAAAAGCAAAATGACGAATGCCAAACGAACCAAAACAGGATCAATGTTCAGATAAGCGGCTAATCCGCCGCACACACCGGCAATCATCCTGTCAGCTTCGCTGCGTGTTAATTTTGTTTCAGGCATACTGTTTACCTCCGTTGTTTTTCTTGGTGGTCTATACGCCAACGCTTCCTGAAAGTTGCAAACCCAAGTCATGCGAGATTTTGAAAACCACGCAAGTTTCCAATAGTTAATGAGAATCCGCTCTATTTTACTGCCCCTGCTGGTCTCTGACCCTGTTTTTGCTATACTGCCCTAAAATCATTCAGACCCTAAGGGTTTACGTAAACTCTTGGGGTATTGGCAAGAGCAAGGTATGTCTTCGATACCTATTTCATGGCGGCGCGCTGTAGCGCGCGTAGTCAAAATTCCATTCGTAAATTATTTGATGGCGTGGGGCATACGTCTGGTTGTGCCGCGCCAGCGCATTGGCGTTACGTTGGTGGCGCAAGATGAAGAGGGGCGTGTACTGCTGCTCCACCATGTCTTTCATCCATCAATGCCCTGGGGGCTGCCGGGGGGATGGCTTAACCGGCATGAAGACCCGGCGAAAGGGATTGTGCGGGAGTTGAAGGAGGAGACGGGATTAACGGCCGTTCCCCACGCCATCCTCCACATTCAAAAAAACAACTCCCCAGCCCATCTTGACATTTATTATCTGGGCCACGTCCAACCCGGCCCCATCACACTAAGCGCCGAAATCCTTGAAGCGGCCTGGTTCCCAATTGATAACCTACCTGACTCATTGTCACCCGTCACCAGAAAAGTCATCGAAGCGGCAGTACTCAAACAAGGAACATCATGAATCGAAGCTCATCCCCCGGTTTGGGGCAGTGGCTGACGGTCTCTTTGATGGTCGCCATCACCATCTTCCTATTAGCCAAGTTATACCAATTCGCCAACTTCCGCCAATACTACCCCGTTGGCCTTACCGTCGCC
>JANTHP010000252.1 GCA_024762395.1 Anaerolineae bacterium
AAGACGGCCGTTTTGGATGCGGAAACACAATTGATGGCAGGGGAAACGGCCGTTTCTTTTGTTGTATAGCATTCTTCTGTCATAATTGCACTAATCGCGTAAATGTTGAGGCGCGGTCAATTGGTTATTGGCAAACTTGCCGACTCACAAACTCGCAGTTTACCGCACTATGAATGATACAGATAAATCCAGGATGCAGATCGAAGAAGAACTGGCTGCCCTTCGCCAGAAGGTTGCCCAGTTTGAAGCATTGCAGGACAGGTATGAACATGTCCAAAGCCAAATAGAAAACAGCGAAAAACAATGCCGCCTGTTGTATGAAAATATCGCGTTAAGTTACCAGTCGTTGGATGCAGACGGCCGTTTGTTGGCTGCTAATCAGGCCTGGCTTGGCATGTTAGGGGTTTCAGAGTCGGAGGTCATTGGTCATCCATTTGGCGACTTTTTAACCGCTGCATCCCGAAAACGGTTCCAACAGGCATTTCCGCAGTTGAAACATACCGGATACGTGCCTCGCATTGAGTTTGAGATGGTGCGCCAGGATGGTACACATATCACCATTATGCTGAACGGCCGTGTTGAATACGATGTGCAGGGTAATTTTCAACGAACGCATTGCATCCTGACCGATATTACCGAACACAAGGAAATGGAGGCTTCGCTCCGGCAAATGGAGCGCATCATCAATCAAAGCGGTATTGTTGTATTCCTGTGGCGGGCCGAAGCGCATTGGCCTGTTGAACTTGTGTCTGAAAACATTCGCAGGTTTGGTTACACACCTGAAGCGCTGCAAACCCAGCAAATCATGTTTTCGCAACTGATTCACCCCGATGATTTGGAACGGGTAGCGGCTGAAGTAAGCCATTACAGCGAAGTCGGCGTTGATGAGTTTGACCAGGAATACCGCATTGTCACAAAATCCGGGGAAGTAAAGTATGTGTACGATCATACCAGTGTCCGGCGCGATGGGAACGGCCGTATCACCCATTATCAAGGCATCGTGCAGGATATTACCGAACGCAAAAAGGCCCAACAAGAACTGCGTCAAAGCAACCGGAAACTTTCCTTACTCAACCGGGCGCAGCAGGCTTTAAATGCCTCACTCGATTTAGACATGGTATTGGCGACTGCCCTGGACGAAACGCGCACACTGCTTGGCGCTGTTGCCGGTTCCATTTGGTTGACCGACTCGATAACCGAAGAACTGGTCTGTCGCCAGGTGACAGAGCCGCACAGCGGTATTGTACGTGGTTGGCGCTTGCAGCCGGGGCAGGGAATTGCCGGATGGGTGGCGCAAAACGGTCAAAGTTTAAGCGTGCCTGATGCCCAGATTGATGACCGCCATTTTCGGGGTGTAGATAGAAAAACCGATTTGACAACCCACGCTCTCCTTTGCGTGCCCCTAAAGGTAAAAGATCAGGTTATTGGCGTGATTCAAGTTATGGATACCGAATCACACAGTTTTCAAGGGTCTGATTTAGCATTGCTTGAATCATTTGCGGCTGCTGCAGCAACGGCAATAGAGAATGCACAGTTGCACAAGCGCCTGGCTAAGCACGCGGCCGAAATGGAGCAGCGCGTCGTTGAACGCACGCGGGAATTAGTGGCCGCCAATAAACAGCTAAAGGATTTAGATAACCTCAAGACGAAACTGATCGAGGATATTTCTCATGAATTGCGTACACCAGTTGCTAATTTGAGTTTATACCTCGATTTGCTGGAGCGGGGGAAACCGGATAGACAAGCGCATTACAAGGCAGTCTTGCGCCAAAAAATGAATGAGTTGGTACGATTAACTGAAGACATTTTACACGTTTTTCGGCTTGATTTGTTTCAAGGCAACATCACGCTTGTACCGTTGGATATGAATGAGCTTATTGCTGAGGCGGTAAACCGCCAAAAGACGCGCTTGCCTGGCACAGTGAGCTTGCAGTTTGAACCGCAGGCCAATCTACCTTTAATTCAGGCAGAACGGAAACAAGTGCAGCAGGTTGTGACGAATTTGTTGAATAACGCCATCAATTACACATCAGATGGCGTGATACGGGTTGGCGTTTATTGTGAAGCGAAACAAAACCGGGTTTGTTTTTATGTTGAGGATACCGGGATGGGCATTGCGCCGGAGGAACGGCCGTTTATCTTTGACCGGTTTTATCGTGGGCGGCAGGTGGGGCAGTTGAACATTCCCGGCACTGGCTTGGGGCTGGCTGTCGTGAAAGATATTATCTCGCTGCATGGGGGCGGGATAAGTGTGGACAGCGAGGTGGGGCGGGGCAGCCGATTCGATGTTTGGCTGCCGGTTGACGGCCGTCAATAATTCATGGGTGTGTTTCATTGGTTGAAGTGACAGTCACGGGGTTAAGATCTTGCGTAAACCAAGTCCGTTCACCCCGTGACTGTCACTTTGGTTCAACTCATTTGAAATGCTCCCATAATTCATACTAAATACTGCTGCACCTTTTGTATCAATGTGGTTAACTGGTAAGGCTTGCTCAGAAAATCAGTCACATTTTCTTCTGAAAACTGGCGATAAACTTCTTCTTCACTGTACCCGGATGATAAGATGATTTTCACATCGGGGTCTATTTGTTTCAGCGCATGGAATGTTTCATATCCGCTAAGGCCCGGCATAGATAGATCGAGCAGAATCAAGTCAATCGTTTCCCTTTGCTCTTGG
Source organism: Anaerolineae bacterium (assembly GCA_024762395.1). GTDB lineage: Bacteria > Chloroflexota > Anaerolineae > Promineifilales > Promineifilaceae > JACKCC01. The sequence goes on from JANTHP010000252.1 coordinate 2,678, forward strand.
TACAAGGAAATGCCAGCTTCCCCATTAGCGGCCGTGAGTACGGGGATATTTTCCATTTCCAGAATGTCAACCGTTGCTTCCCGCACCGGCGCCTCATCATCAATAACTAGCAGGGCGTTAGCAATGGGTTGCCGGTTGGAGACGGCCGTTTCTTCTTCCTCCTCTACCTCCTCCTCTTCTCGTATGGCCGGGAAAAGCAGCTCAAATGTCGTACCGGCATCGGGCTGGCTGCTTACGGCCAGTCCTCCCTCGTGTCCGCGCACAATGCCCAAAACAGCCGCCAACCCCAACCCGCGCCCCGTAAATTTGGTTGTAAAAAAGGGATCAAAAATTTTTGCTAAAGTCGCTTCATCCATGCCGGCGCCGTCATCATGCACCTGCAAACAAACATATTCCCCAGGCGTCAGCGGGGCGCCGGTTTTTTCCCAATAGCGTTCATCATTGTCAGTTATCGCCTTGATGCGAGTAGTGACCATTACCAGACCATCTTTATCGCCAATTGCTTCAGCCGCGTTCAAAATCAGATTCATGACAATTTGTTGTAATTGTCCCGGGTCGCCGTCAATTAGCGGCAAATTATTGGCTAAATCGAGGCGCAGTTGCACTTTTTTGGGGATAACTGCTTCAAGCAAATGGGAGTTTTCCTGGATAAGACGATTCAGCCGGATTGGCTGCATCGTAAAATGCCCCTTGCCGGAATAAGCCAACATTTGTTTCGTCAAATCGGCGGCGCGTTCAGCCGCTTTCATCGCTTTTGCCACATGTTTTTGCGCTGGTGAGTCAGGCGGCAGCTTTCTTAGAGCCAGCGAAGTTTGACCAAGCAGGGCGACCAGCAAATTATTGAAATCGTGGGCGACGCCGCCGGCTAAAATGCCCAGGCTTTCCATTTTTTGCGACCGCCACAGGGCTTCCTGAGCCAGTTTTTGTTCGGTGACGTCTCGAATGGTTATGACAACGGCCGTAACCTCCTCCCTATCCTCATTATCGTAGACAGGGTTAAGCGCATATTCAAACTGCTTCGTTTGTTGAGCGAAGGAGATTTGAAATTCATTGGCAGCCGGCCGTCCTGTTTGCAGGACGCGATTAAGCTCCTCATTCATCCGTTTAGGGATGAACGAAGGCGGTTCTTCTTGTGAGCAGGTTTTTAAACCTGCCAGCGTGAGTCCCATTGCGTCCAGGGTAGGAGGGCTGGCGTAAATGTATTGGTTTGACCGGTCGAAAACGAAAAAGTAAGTAGGCGTTGTAGACAAAATCACATCCATCATGTTTTTTTGTTGTTCGAGTTCGGTTGTTCGTTCAGCAACGCGCTTTTCCAACGCCTCCCCATGTTCTTCCAGCCGCGCGATGACATGGCGCAAGCGATCGGTCATATCATTAAACGTTGCCGCCAGTTCACCTATCTCGTCATTGGTGAGTACAGGCGCTTGTATGTCCAGGCGGCCATCTCTGATTTGCTGCGCTGCATCGGTCAAGCGGAGGATGGGATTGGTGAGATATTGGGTGGCAAACTGAGCGATAATTCCTGTGAACAGCATAATCAGAACAGCTAACAGCCAAATTGTACGCTGTTGGGATGCAACCAGCGCCAGCGCCGTATCGCGTTCCTGGCGGGCAATGATGCGCCATCCCAGGTCGTCAATGAGCGGTTTGTGGTCAATGGTTGTTATCGGGGCCAGGCTGGCCAGGTAATCGGCGTCACCGAGTGTGATACGCGCGGAGGTTTCTGTTTGCAGGTTATGCAAGGTGATTTCGTTAAGGACAATCGGTTCATTTGCCGTTTCGGGTTTGTTTTGCAAAAACGCCGCCGGGGAAATGATTTGATTGCCGGGGAAAACCATGTCCAAAAGGGGGGGATGGTTTTCTGGTATGGGTGAATAGAGTAGGTTGCCCAATGTGTGTAAGCTGTAAGTGGTTCGTAAAATACCGATGACCGTTTGCCCATCCCGATCGTAAACGGGGACGGCCAGAGCTAATCTGTAGGTTTGGACGCTTTCGTTAAACTGCGGCGGTTGTATGATGGCACGGCCGTTCCCCTCATCGTAAGCGTTTTGCCACCAGGGTTCGTCAGCCTGATAGTAATCGCTGATTAGATTTGTGGCGGCTAACAGGTCGCCATGACGGTCGGTGATGAAAATTTCACGATGATCGGGAAAACGGGAGCGAAAGGCTTGCAGCTCATCGGCCGCTGAGTTTGTTAAAACAATTTGAGCGATCCGGTCTGTTTCTACGGCCGTTTCCCACGCTTTATCCATTCCCACTATCCTGGCCTGGGCAGCGGCCGGATCGTTGTCGTAAAGCGAATTGGCCAGATTGGCCTTGTTGATCAGGATTTCATTCAGGCTTAGGGATTGTAGAAGCTCGATTTGTTGTTGCAGCAAATTGCCAACGGCAATGCCTTGCATGTTGGCATGGTTTTTGAGATCGGCTCCTACCTCTTTGGTTAAGATGACGCTCGTTTGACGGTTCACGACCAGGGCAACGGCCGTAACCGAACTCAAACTGATCAATAAAAAGACAATTAGCAGTTTGGTTCGGACCTGGAGACGGTTTGTTTTGCGAAAGAAATCCATTTCGTATCTATACAGGTGACAGTCACTTCTTCCGGAGGTATTAGCCGAAGCCATGTTGTTGGAAAGTGACTGTCACCTCTGGTAGCTGTATAGTTACGCCATTTCAAACATAAAAGGAAAGGTAACTATACAGCGCGGGGCGTTTCTTGATTTATTGCGATTGCAAATAAGCGGCGACCGCATCCAAATCATCGCGCGAGAAAAAGGCGGCGGGTACCGTGTTGTAACCGGGCGCTTCACCGCCGTGAACAACGTCAACAGCCGCCGCCACAGCCAACTTGCCCATCAGGCGCGGCGACTGCGCCCCGACCGCTTGCAAAACATCATCCTCGTCCAGCAGCATCTGGGCCAACTGCGGGCTGATGTCTATGCCAAAAACAAACACCTGCCCTGCAAGTTTTTGATTATGTACAGCGGAAACAGCGCCGACCGTTCCCCCTTCATTTTCCGACCACAGAATGGTGATTTGAGGATTCTCCTGCAAAATGGTTTCGCCAACGGCCACTGACGCATCGGCCAGATACCCTTCCATGTTCGCATCTTCATGCCAATTTACGTCGTAATCCGCCAGCGCCTGGCGGAACCCGGCATTTCGCCGTTGGCAGCAGCCAATAATGCCGATATGCGGCTCTTCGATTCCCCGTTTTGCCAGCCATCCGGCCAGATAGACGCCTGCCTGATACCCCAGTGCGGTCTGATCTGTCTCAAAAACGGCAGAGACATACTTCTCAGTCGCTTCCTCCGTAAAGCAGCCGTTGTAACAGATGATTTTTATACCCGCTTCGTAGGCGGCTTGAATCGCCGCTACAGAGCCATCTTTGACGCGCGGCGAGATGACGATAGCGTCCACATCTTGTTGGGTGAATTCTTCAATCCATTGCGTTTCCAGGGCCACATCTTGCTCGTGAAAACGGAACAAGATGTCGGCGCCGGCCTCTTTGGCGGCATCTTCCATGCCCAAAGCGACGGTTTCAAAGAAGTTATCGTTTTGGAACAGGATGGCGCCAATGACTAATTTGTCTGATTCATCCGGCGGGGTAGGGGTGGCGGCTGTTTCGGGCGGGCTGGTTGGCGTTGCCTGGGCGATGGGCGGGGCTACGGCCGTTTCCACGCAAGCGGCCAGACTGACGATTGAGTAAAACATCATCAATAAAATGAAAAATTTAATGACGCGCTTCATTGGCTGGTTCTCCCGCGATACCTGTTTGTAACTATACAACGCTGTCGAGAAGATTTGTCAAATTTTTTAACACGGCCGGACGTTTACCGGGCCGAATTTGACAAAGGGTGTGTTTCAGTTTGGTTTAACTCATTTGAAATGGCCCTTTGACAAATCGAACTATGACGGCTGCGTATAGTGTACGAATTATCTTACTCTAATGCAATCCCGGTCATTGACAGCTCAGGGCGATCATATTCCAATTTTTGCCTATTGCCGATGGTTTTTAACCGTCGGCAGCAATTCCAATTCTGGCGTAGAGGCGGGATGGTCGTTCGGCGAGGCTCTCGAACCGCGCGGGTTCATTTTGGCAGAACAAATGGCCTTGTCTCCGCGCCATCTCGCCCCGCTCCGGCGG
>JANTHP010000253.1 GCA_024762395.1 Anaerolineae bacterium
GCTACCAATACAAAAATCAAACGTCTCAAACTAACAATTACCTCACCGGTACAAATCCAATTCTTTTGGACGAACCAAATCCGATGCCTTGCCATCGCCTGAGGGCAGGTTTAGGCCGCGCATCAAAATGACAGGCAGCCCTTCGCCCGCCTGCCCCATCAACAGCCCGGCAGCGGCAGCGATTTCGTCAGCGACGCCAACATCGGTGTGCTGCAATTCATAGCCGTACAAATCCGATTCGCCGCGCCGGTCCCACAGGGCGGGGATGCCGGCCGCACCGATAGCAACACCGACCGTGCCTAAGCGAAACGGCCGTCCATGACTATCCGTGATGACAACACCCACATCAATCCCCAATTGGTCATGAACCGCCTGCCGGATGCGCCGCGCCGATTCATCCGGGGCAACCGGCAGCAGCAAGACCGTCTCGTCGTCGCCCGGCCCCACGTTGGAACGGTCAATGCCCGCATTGGCGCTGGTGAAGCCCAACCGGTGGCGCACCACCAAGACCCCCGGCTTCATGCGCGAGATTTCGTCGCTTTCGGCCAGAATCAGTTCTACCAAGCGCGGGTCTTTGTCTGTTTGCGCCGCCACTTCAACAGCGCGCGCCGAAGGGGTCACTTCGGCTAATCGAACCAGCCGCCCTTCGGCTTTGGAGATGATTTTTTGGGCGATGGCGAGGATATCGCCGTCTTGCAAAGTCAAATCGGCCGTCGTCAGCGCGTCCAAAATCAGCCCGGCTATGTTGTCGCCAGGTTGAACATGGGGGATGCGGGGAACGGCCGTAAGGGTGAGTTGTGTAGTCATTTGAACGTGAAGCGTGAAGCGTGAAACGTGAAACAACGTCGCTGTCCTTCACGTTTCACGCTTCACGTTTTAGATTCCCGTTATGCGGATGCCGGCGCTTTTGCTTTTGTGGATGATGTTGATGGCAATGAGAACGGCCGTCAACTCCTCCACCGCCCGCGCATTTTGCAGCGCCCCGGCATTCACACCGCGCAGCCCTGCATCTTTACATAACTGCATCGCCACCAGCTTATCAGCCTTTTTCGCACCGCAAACCAGCACATCGCAATCCAACTCATGTTCCAAATCCAACAGGTGATGCGCCCCGATATTCTGGAACGCCGCTACCACGCGCGTCACGCCTTCAAGCTGGTTCTGCGCCTCCTCCGCCGCCGAAAGGCCGCTTTCCAGCCGGTACACCCGCGCCGCCTTCTCGCCCGTCGGCGCGACGACCGTAATCAACAACTTGTCCGTCAGCGCTTCCTTGACAGATTCCAGCGTCCCTTCTTGCGCCCAATAAGGTACGGTTAGTACGACTAACTCCGCCTGTCGCGCCGCCGCCAGATTGTTTGTGCCTGAGACGCTGCCTTGCGGCAGTCTGGCCTTCATATCCGCCGCCGCCCGTTCGCCCTTCTCCGTCTTACGCGAACCGATGATGATTTCATGTCCGGCGGCCGCCCAACGGTAGCCTAAGCCAAATCCCTCGTCTCCTGTACCGCCTAAAATTGCAATTTTCAATGGTCTACTCCTTTGCCTTTCTCAATGTGCTACTCTTCTTCTTGTTGGTATACGGCCTTTGGTTCAAATACGGCCGTTTGTTGATGTTGCTCATTCTGAAAATAATAAGGTATACGAGACAACTCTTGTTCAGTTCCCCGATCCCATTCATAAAGCGTCGCCGGGTCAAAATCAGCGTCATTAGGCCATACTAGCGTGTGGATATCGGGATCAAGACGCACTTGATTGAAAAGCGATAAATCACGCAGCGGTTCGTAATAATAGCCATGCAAAACAGGTTCAAAATTGATTGTACGCTCTTCGCCATCTTCAAAAGAGATGCGTAACGTATAGGGAGCTACAACTTCAACGCCAGTTACTTTGACCAACAAATGCTCCATGATTCAATCCTCCATGTTTACGCTTTCTGCAATGGGGGAACCTTGTGAATCGGTTGTCTGTTAAGAGCAAGATTCCAATTATCCATCAATTCATCTTGATATAATTCCATCCAGGCGACAACAAAACGTCGCTGTCGTCGCGGCAGATCGCCTGCAAGCAACTGCACAGGATTTATGCCAAAGATAGCCACATCCCCTTGATAATAAGCGTGTACATGCGGCACATGATGACGCTCGCCAGTCTCTGTGAAAATGCGAATGATAATCCCGTAAAATCTAGCGATTTCAGGCATATTACCCGCTCAACTGCTCAAACCGCCGCCACACCTCCGCCGCCAACTCGCGGCTGCGGGCCGTGATTTCCGCTTCGTCCAACGTTAGCAGCTTCCGGTCGCGCATCAACACCTTCCCGGCGGCAATCGTCGTCGTCACCATGCCGCTTTCAAAGCCAAAGATGATGTGCCAGGGCAAATTCCCCGTCGTCAGCGGCGTCGTCGCGTGGTAATCCACAAAAATCACATCCGCCGCCGCGCCAATTTCCAACTTGCCCAACGGCAAATCGGGCCAGAACATGCCCGCCAGCGCCGCGTTGTTGTCAATCGCCATCCGCGCGATGTCGGCCCCGTTGGCCCGGCGCGGGTCGCGGTGAACTTGTTTGTGCATGAAGTAGGCCGCCTTCCATTCCGCCCACATATTGTTGCCCATGCCATCATTGCCCAAACAAACGGGAATCCCCAAGCGCATCATCCCTTCGATGTCGGATGCGCCGACGGCGTTGTTCATGTTACTGCGCGGTTGGTGCGTCACCCAGGTTCCGGTGTCGCGCAGGAGCATCTTCTCGGTTGGGTCAATGTGGATGGCGTGGGCGACGATGCTTTTCGGCCCCAAAATCCCGGCGTCGGCCAGCCGATCAATGACGCGCTTGTCGTATTTTTGCAGTGAATCGTACTCGTCTGACTCATGCTCGGCGGCGTGGATGTGGAAGCCGGTAGCTAAATCTTTGGTGGCGTCTACGCAGGCGGCTAAGGTCTCATCGCTGAGGGAAAGGGAGGCGTGCAGGCCAAAGGTTCCGGCCAGTAAACCGCTTTCCCGTTCTTGCAGCGAATGCAAAAACCGGATGTTTTCGTCAATGCCTGCCTGCGCTTCTTCCGGCCCGTTGCGGTCGGTGACTTCGTAGCAAAGGGCGGCGCGAACGCCGGCCGTTTCCACTGCGTCGGCCACCTGATCCAGCGAGTTGTTGACGGCGCTGGGGCTGGCGTGATGGTCAATGAGGGTAGTTGTGCCGTGTTTGACGGCGTCTACCAGACTGACGAGGGCGCTGTACTTAACGTCCACGTCGAGCAAAGCTTTATCCAAACGCCACCAGAGACGGCGCAGAATGTCGGGAAAATCTTTCATGGGCGGGCCGGGAATGCCCATGCCGCGCGCGAAGGCGCCATAGAAATGGGTATGAGCGCAGATGTTGCCGGGCATGACGAGTTGGCCGCGCGCGTCGAGCTGCTCGGCGTCGGGATATTTGGCTGTCAGCACGGCCGAGTCGCCCATATCGGCGATACGGCCGTCTCTCAACAGCAGCCCCCCCTTCTCAATGATCTCGTTCGATTGGCCCCAGGTGATTAAACGGCCGTTAGTAATCAATAATTCACGCATTTTCTCCACAATCACGCCTCCATCATCTAACCGATCTTCATCCGCTCAAACTGCGCTTCCATCTCACGCTGCGTCTCTTCCATCGCCTTACGCGCCTCATCTAGCGCCTGCTGCCAGCGGTTAGCCGCCTCAATTCGCAGTTGCTCACCCGATGCAGGCGTAAGCAGCAAAGCCAATACCGCCCCCACCAACGCCCCGGACATCGCACCTGCCAAAAAACCAAAAAGTTTATTCATCGCATCAACCTCCAAAAATTTGTCGTTCGCAAATTCTCAAACTTGCAAACCTACCATCTACCATTATGATTATACTTGAAAAACGGGAGTAAAGAACATGCCTGAAAAAATAAAAGAAATAAAACCGCCCACCGGATTGAGTCGTTTGTTATGGCGTGCGCCGATTTGGCTGTACCGGCTGCATATGGGATGGTTGTTAGACGGCCGTTTCCTGCTGCTTAATCACGTGGGGCGAAAATCGGGGCTGCCACGCCAGGCCGTCATCGAAATTACCAAATACGATCCGGAAACCAATACCTACTTCGTCGCTTCCGGCTTTGGCAAAAAGGCGGATTGGTATCGCAATCTGCTAAAAACCCCGGAAGTAACGATACAGGTGGGGAACAAGAAAATGCAAGTAACGGCCGTGCCCCTCACCCCCGACCAATCCGCCAACATGATGGTAGACTACGCCCACCGCCACCCCAAAGCCGCCAAGAATCTCAGCGGCATCATCGGCTACAAAGTAAACGGCACAGATAAAGACTACGCCGCCATCGGACGCGACCACATTCCCTTCATCGCATTAAAACCACGCAGTTAGCAAAAACCTGGATTTTTCAAAAAATCCAGGTTCTACGCTTACAACTCAGCATTCATCATTCATCATTCATCATTCAGCATTCATCATTCATCATTCATCATTCATCATTCAAACACCGCATCCGCCGGCATCCCCGACTTCAACAAATGCGCCGGGTTCGCCAGCCGAATCTTCACCGCAAACACCATATGCACCCGCTCCTCCTGCGTTTGCACATTCCGGGGCGTAAACTCCGCCTGCGACGCAATGTGCGACACCTCGCCCATAAACACCTCGTCATAAGCGTCCACCGTCACTTCCACCGACTGGCCTAAAGAAACCAGCCCCAAATCCGCCTCCGGCACATACACCGTCAGCGTCACCTCGTCCAAATCAGCCAGCGTAAACAGCGGCGCGCCCGGCGCGGCCAATTCGCCCACTTGCAGCAGCCGCTCAACCACAATGCCGCTCACCGGCGCCGTCAGCGTGGATTGTTCGATTTGAATATCCAAAGCGGACAGCGCCGCTTCCGCCGCCGCCAACGCGCCTTCCGCCTGGCTTACCTGCGCCGCCAACGCGGCCATCTCCTCCGGCGTCGCCCCGGCCTTGAGCCGCGCTAACTGCGCTTCCGCCTGCGCCAACTGCCCTTCCGCCATCTCCACCTGGGCTTCCGCCGCCGACACCCCCGCCTCGGCCACGCCCACCTGGTCTTCCACCGTGCGGGGAGCCGCCTGCGCCGGGGCCAATGCCGCCTCAGCAGCCGCCTTACCCGCCTCGGCGATGTCTAACTGGGCCTGGGCCGCCGCTACCGCCGCCCGCGCCGCCGCAATTTGGCCGGACGACGCGCCGGCCAGCGCCAAATCAAGCTGCGCCTGGGCGGCGTCCAACGCCGCTTTGGCCGCATCCGCCTGCCAACGGGCGCGCTCTTCCGGCCAGCCGCCAATGCCGGGGTCTACAAATTCGACAAAATGGATGTTTTCGGCCAGTTGGTACTGCGCCTGGGCCTGGTTCACAGCCGCCTGCAAAGCGGCAATCTCTTCCGGGCGCGCGCCGTTTAACAGGTCGGCTAATTGGGCCTGGGCGGCGGCCAAATTGGCCTGCGCCGCCGCTACCGCCCCTTCAGCCTGGGCTAGATTGGCATCCGCCGCCGCCACGGAGCTTTCCGATTCTTTGACGGTGCGGGCGCTGTCGGTGGTCAATTCGGCCTGGGCCTGCGCCGCTTTGGCCGCGTCTACCTGCCCCTGCGCGGACAGTACGGCCGCTTCTGCTATCGCTATTTCCTCATCCGTCGCCCCGGCCAAAGCTCTGTCCAACTGCGCTTTGGCCGCGTCCACCGCCGCCTGCGCCTGGGCCACATTGGCCAAAGCGCCGGCCCGCTGGGCTTTCAAAATGCGCTGGTCAAGCTGGAGCAGCGGCGCGCCGACGGCGATCTCGTCGCCCTCGTCGGCCATGAGTTCTACGATGCGCCCGCCCAATTCTGAGGCCACCGTCACATCCTCAGCCTCGATGCTGCCGGAAGCCATTAATGCGCCGCTGCTGCGCGATGGCCGGCTGACGGGGCGCGATGTTTCCGGGCGGGACACGGTTCCTTCGCCATTCATTTCGGCAACGAAGGCGTCCCACGCTGCCGGATTGGCGCTGTAATAGACCCAGGCAACGGCCGTTGCCCCCACAATCAGGGCGATTACGACGATAGGGATCATTAGTTTCTGCTTCATCGGGTTCTCCTTACTGGGACGCGGACGAGCGCGGAAGAACGCGGATTTTTATACAGTTTCCGCGTTCAATTTTTCCCATGTTTTTGTGCGTTTATTCCAATTGTCAAAGGCTTTGCGACGAAATTCAGCTTTTGGCCCAAAATTTAGAAGCATACCAACTTCGTAAGGCGTGGCTCGTAAATAGTTCAATAACTGCGCCTCATGCTCTTTCGCAATTTCTTTGGCAGCCTTCAATTCGACAATAACGGCGTTTTCAACCAACAAATCGGCAAAGTATTCACCAACAATTTCACCTTCAAAATAAACGTCAATTTTGGCCTGTTGTTCAACTCGCAAACCGCGCTGCCGCAAAGCAATGACCATCGCGTTTTCGTAAACTTTCTCTAAAAATCCATAGCCTAACCGAGGATAAACTTGCTTCAAGAAAGCATTCAGAATCTTCGAGGTAATGTCGCTATGCTTAAGTTTCGGGTTGTTGGCCATTGGTTTTTTCCTTTATTAGGACGCGGAGTTCGCGGAATAACGCGGATAAAGGCCTATCATTTCCCGCGTATTTCCGCGTTTTTCTGCGTTTTTCTGCATCCCATTTCCTTCCCTTTTTAGGACACGGAGTTCGCGGAATAACGCAGATAAAGGCCTATCATTTCCCGCGTAATTCCGCGTTTTTCTGCGTTTTTCTGCGTTTTTCTGCATCCCATTTCCTTCCCTTTTTAGGACACGGAGTTCGCGGAGT
>JANTHP010000254.1 GCA_024762395.1 Anaerolineae bacterium
GTTTCGGGAATTGGAATTCCCGAAACGTTGAGCCAAGTATCGGGAATTCCAATTCCCGATACATCAACTGAGATGAAACACACCCTTTGGCAAATCGCGCATCGTACAACAACCGAATTACCAATTCGGTTTACGAGGAGACACCTTTGCGAGTAGGCATTAACGCCCATCTGCTCTCTGGCGAGGCGGGCTACCGGCGGGCGGGGATTCACCAATACATCGCCCAAACGCTGCGCCATCTTCCCCAAGAGGGGATGGAATATACGATTTTCACCCGCTACACGGCAAATTGGTTGGGCGCCGTGGGCGCGGTTGTGGGCAGCCGCTGGCCTACAGAGCGACGGCTGGCGCGCATCGCCTGGGAGCAGTTGGTCTGGCCCTGGCTGGCGATGCGGCGCAAGATTGATTTGCTGCACAGTACGGCCTTTGTTGTTCCCTGGCTTTCTGCCCGCCCGGCAGTGGTTACTGTGTATGATTTGAGCTTTATGCAATCCCCGGAAGCGTTCCCGCGGCTGCAGCAGCGTTATTTGGCCGGTCAAACGCGCCACGCTTGCCGCCGCGCCCGGCGCATTATCACTATTTCGGAGTCGGGGCGGCAGGATGTCCATCGTTTTTTCGGCGCGCCGTTAGAACGGATTGATGTGGTGTATCCGGGCGTGGATGCTGTGTATCGGCCGCTGCCGCCGGAAGATACGGCCGTGTTTCGGCGGCAGAAAGGGCTGCCGGAACGGTTTGTTTTGCATGTTGGCACGCTTCAACCGCGCAAAAACATTCCTTTGCTGATTGAGGCGTTTGCTCAGGCGGCCCCGCCGGATGTGGGACTGATTTTGGTTGGCGGCAAGGGGTGGCTGTTTGATGATATTTTGGGGCGGGCACAGGCGTTGGGCGTGCAGGATCGGGTGCGGTTTACCGGCTATGTACCGGATTCAGAACTGCCGCTTTGGTATAATGCAGCCAGTTTGTTGGCCTTTCCTTCTCTTTATGAAGGGTTCGGGATGCCGGTGGTGGAGGCGATGGCCTGCGGGACGCCGGTTATCGCCTCAAATGTATCATCCATCCCGGAAGCGGCAGGGGAGGCGGCGTTGTTGTTTAATCCGCAGGATGTGGCAGAATTGGGGGATCGGTTAACGGCCGTTCTGCAAGACCCCCATTTAGCCGATACCATGCGGGCAAAGGGCCTGGAACAAGCTAAACAATTTTCATGGGAACGAGCGGGAAGAGAAACGGCCGTCGTTTACCGCAAAGCAATAGCTGAAAACTAAAAGACCACCCGACTATCTGACTACTCGACTACCTGACTATCTGACTATCTGACTACCCGACTACCCGACTACAAGACTAACCAATGAGAACCCGTACCATTCGCAACATCACCATCATCACCGATTTACTCCTCGTCAACGTCGCCTTTTGGCTGGCGTATATGGCGCGTTACCGATGGCAGTGGTTTTTGCCGGTGGATGAGCGCTTTTTTGAGCCGTATGCGCGTTACGCCAGCCAGCAAATCACGCTGACGGCTTTGATCATCCTTACCTTTGTCCAGGGGCGCGTCTGGCGGCGGCGGCGGGGGGAATTTTGGATTGACGAGGTGTCGCGGATTGGGTTTGCAGTGGGCACGGCCGTTACCCTGCTCATGGCCGTCACCTATTTTTTTGAACGGGAAGCGCCCTTTTCTCGCTTGCTCCTTTTTTGGGCGTTGTTCTTTACCGTGGTGATTTTGGGGCTGGCCCGGCTGATGCGGCGGTGGATTTTGGCGGCTTTGTACCGGCGGGGAACGGCCGTTGACCGGGTACTTGTTCTTGGCTCAGGCGAAACCGGGCGCGGTCTCATCCGCACCCTGCTGGCCCGCCCCGATTTAGGCTTCAAAGCCATCGGCTACCTGCACGACGGCGACCAGGAAAACAACATCGGCTTGGGACGCATCCCGCATTTGGGAACATTTTCCGATTTGTCCCAAATTTTGGACCAATATCCTAACCTTTACACCGTTTTCATCGCCGTCCCCGGGGAGATGCACCAACAAGCGGCTAAATTGCTGCGAATTTGTTACCGGCATGGCATATCAGCGCAGGTCGTGCCCGATTTATTGCAACTGAGTTTGAACCGGGTTGAGTTTAACAACATGGCGGGCATTCCCATGTTGGGCGTGCGCGATGTGGGCATGACGCGCTGGCAGCGGCTGACGAAACGGACGTTGGATTTGGTCGTGGTCGCCATTGGCGGGATTCCGGCGTTGTTGGTAACGGCCGTTATTGCCATCCTCATCAAACGCGATTCGCCAGGGCCGGTTTTCTATTCCGGCGAACGGGTCGGACGAAACGGCAAGCCCTTCAAAATGTACAAATTCCGCTCAATGGTTGTAGACGCCGAAAAACAAAAGAAGGAACTGGAAGCGCTGAATGAGGCTGACGGCCCCATCTTCAAAATTAAAGAAGACCCGCGCCTGACGCGCATTGGCCGGTTTTTACGCCGCAGCAGTTTGGATGAGCTGCCCCAATTATGGAATGTGCTGCTGGGGCAGATGAGCCTGGTTGGCCCGCGCCCGCCATTACAAGAAGAAGTTGACCAGTACAAGCCCTGGCACCGGCAGCGGCTTTCTGAAATTGGGGGATTAACGGGGTTGTGGCAGGTAAGCGGCCGTTCCGACCTCACATTTGACGAATTGTGCCTGCTGGATATTTACTACATCGAAAACTGGTCTTTAATGCTGGATATTCGCATCCTGCTGCAAACTATCCCGCACAGTATTTTTGGACGCGGCGCATATTAATTGTCAATGGTCAATTTTCTCGTTAACAATTGGCAATTGACCATTAACAATTGACAATTCTTTATTCCTCATCGGGAAGAGCAGGCTGATCCAGTTTGATAACTTCGCCGTGCAGGTTGATGGTAATGCGGAAGCCGAGCATGCCCATCATGTTGCGGGCTTGTTCGGGAATGCCTTGCTGGATGATTTCGTCCATATTGACATTGCGTAGAGATGCGTCAACGGCCGCTTTCGTGAACAGATCGTCCTTGCCCATCATGTTGAGCATCTGCTCTACAGCCAGTTCCTTGTTGTTTTCCAACTGCTCTAGAAAAATTGAAAGCACCTGCCGGTCAACCGTCTCGGCATCAATGTGCCGCCGGAAGCCGTTGTCGTCAATCACATACTGAGCATCGGCGCCAATAACGGCCGTTTCCACCAAACGCTCAAACTCATCATAAACTAACCCTGCAAACAATGCCTGTCTTGCCATCAATCAATCCTCGTAACTATACAGGTGACAGTCACTTTTTCCAGAGGTATTAGCCAAAGCCACGATGTTTAGCAAGTGACTGTCACCTCTGGTATCTATATAGTTACCAATCCTCTATACTTTACACACTATCTTTTCCCTGATCATAACCGATCAATCCCTCCCCCGGCAACATCCAACTTAACAAATTCTCAGATTTAGCCCCGATTCAGTGGCAAACATGGGGTATTTACCGGGCAAAATTGGCGGAACGGCCGTCCTGCGTGCAGGGGCGTGTCCATGTGATATAATTCTAAGCTGGCGGTTAGCAGGCAGCTAACCGCATCAAACACGAAAGAACGAGGGAAAGGAATTTTGTTTCGACCACTCGATTGGTTATTAGGTCTGCTCTCATTAGATATTGGCATAGATTTAGGCACAGCCAACACGCTGGTCTACATTCGTGATCGCGGCATTGTCATCAACGAACCGTCTTGGGTCGCCATCAACAAACGGACGCGAAAACCGTTAGCTATTGGCGCGGAAGCCCGTGAAATGGTGGGGCGGACGCCGGGAGATATTGTGGCCATACGGCCGTTGCGCGACGGTGTCATCTCCGAATTCGAAATCACCGAAGCCATGCTCGACTACTTCATCAAAAAAGCCCACGAGCAAATGATCGTCCCCTTCCCCCGTCCCCGCGTCGTCGTCGGCGTCCCCAGCGGCGTCACCGAAGTCGAAAAACGCGCCGTTTACGACGCCACCATCAACGCCGGCGCCCGCGAAGCCTACCTCATCGAAGAACCTATGGCCGCCGCCATCGGCGCCGGTCTGCCTATCATCGAAACACGCGGCAGCATGGTCGTAGACATCGGCGGCGGCACCACCGAAGTCGCCGTCTTTGCCATGGGGGGTATCGTCGTCAAACGCTCCATCCGCGTCGCCGGCGACGAGATGGATGAAGACATCATCCAATACGCCCGCAACAAATACAACCTGCTCATCGGCGAGCGCATGGCCGAACGAGTCAAAATCGGCATCGGTTCCGCCTTTACTTTACCCGAAGAGCAAACCATGACCCTGCGCGGCCGTAACCTCATCAATGGGCTGCCCCAGGCCGTCGAAATCAGCAGCATCGAACTGCGCGAAGCGATGGCCCCTTCCGTCAACATCATCGTAGATACCGTCCGCGACACCCTGGACGAAACGCCACCCGAACTCGTGGCCGATCTGATGGAAACCGGCATTTGTCTGGCCGGCGGCGGCGCCCAAATCAAAGGGTTGGCCGAAAGATTAGAAGATATGGTCAAAATGCGGGTCTGGGTAGCTGAAGACTCCATGACTTGCGTCGCCCGCGGCGCCGGCCGCGTTCTGGAAGACCTGGACAACTTCGAGCGCGTTCTCGTCGGTCTCCATCGGGGCAGCACGCATTAAAATGATGAGTGCAGAATGATGAATGCTGAATGGGATATTCATCATTCCACATTCATCATTCATCATTTCACATGAACTTAAACGAAGCGCAGCGACGGATTCGATGGGCCATTTTCATCATCTTGGCCGGAACTGCCGTTTTGTTAACCATCCTCGACCGTACCGGCAATATGGATGAAGCCCTCAACTTCATCCGCGATCCCCTGACAGTTATCACCAAATGGACATCCGCCCGCACAGACACGGTTGCCGATGCGTTGGAAGGCCCGCGCAATTTGCAAGCGGCGCGCGACGAAATAGCCCAACTACAAGCCAGGGTGGACGCGCTGGAACGAGAGAATGAGGAGCTGCGCGAGGTTCAGGGCGAATATCAACAGCTTCTCGACTTGTTCAACCGCACCCGCCAGGAACCGACGTTTACCCGTTTGACCGCTTCTGTCATTGGACGTGACACCAATCCCTCATTACGCAGTATTATTATTGATAAGGGCAGCGAGGACGGCATTGTGGTAGGGATGCCGGTGGAAGGCGCGCGAGGTTTGGTGGGGCAGGTATTCCGCACAACGGCGCACTCGGCGCAGGTTGTGCTTGTTACCGATAACGCCAGTTCGATTCCGGCCCGGTTGGGCACGTCGCGAGCGACGGGACTTTTACGCGGCGGCGGCCTGGGCGGTGTGGTAAGTATTGATTGGATTGATCTGAAGCATGAAATTGCAGTAGGCGAGGTTGTGATGACATCGGGGCTGGGCGGCAAGTTTCCGCAGGACATTGTGATTGGCCGCGTGATTGAAGTGGATCGCCGTGAGGCTGAGTTGTTTCAGCGGGCAATCGTACAACCGGCGGTGGCGTTTGATTCATTGGAGATTGTTTTTGTCATCACCAGCTTTCGCCCGGTTGATACAGAGATTTTTTCCAGCCCCCCAGGCGGCTAGGGTTTTTGTTTGATGGGTAGTTCGATTTATCTGGCTGTTCCGGTGATGATATTGTTGGCTGTGGTGCAAACGGCCGTACTCCCCCGCTTCCCCATCCTCGGCCTCATCCCCCAACTGCCCTTCCTCGTTGCTCTTTCCAGAGGATTGCTGCGCGGCGTTAATGAAGGCATCGTCTGGGCGTTTATTGGCGGAATTTGCCTCGATTTATTTAGCGTTGGCCCCGTTGGCGCGACCGCTTTAGCTTTCATGTTCTCAATTGTAGCTGTTATCTGGATAGAAAACGCCATGCCGGCCAATCGGTTTTTCATTCCCATCATCATGGCCGCTCTGGCGACGCTTATCTATCTGTTTGTTTACTTTCTTTTATTGCGACTTCTTAATTACCCATCCAATTGGCAGTTATTGACCGATCTGCTGCCCACAGCCTTGTTACACGGGGCGTTGGTACTGCCTGTGTATTGGATTATGTCTTTTCTGGAGCAGCGGTTTCGGCCGCGCCCTGTGAAGATTTAGCGGTGGTAAAGTGGCAAGGTAGCAAAGTGGCAAGGTGGCAAGGAAAGATTGCAACTCTGCAACCTTGCAACCTTGCACCCCTGCAACCTTGCACCCCCTGCAACTTTGCCACTCTGCCACTTTTAGGAAGATATTATGTCTCGAATGGGTTGGGAACGAGTAGAAGAGCAAGAAGAACTGGAACGCGAAGATATTGGACTGCGCGGACGGCTCTTTTTTCTACGTTTGTTTATCATTGCCATTTTAGGGCTGCTTATTTACCGCGTGTGGTGGATACAACAAACGCGCGGCCAGGAATTGCAGTTTCAGGCTGAAGAAAATCGCATTGCCCGCTTGCTTAGCGATGCGCCGCGCGGCGTTATTTTTGACCGCAACGGCCAGCCGTTAGCCGTGAATTTGCCCAGTTTTAATGTCACCATTACACCTGCATTTTTACCACCGGTTGACAGCCCTGAGCGACAGGCGGTGTTTGAGCGTCTTTCTCTGCTGACCAGTGTGCCGGTGACGAATACGGTGCAGCAGCAAGCGTTGGTTGAAGCGGCTAATCCTGAATTGGTGAGTACTTACGGCCGTCTCGCCACAATTTACGGTGCGCCAGTAGAAGAAACATTGGACCAGGCCGGCATCGTGCCCCAACTGCCGGACAGCATCGCCGGCATTGTGGACACTTTTAGTTTCGCGCCCTACGTTCCCGCCGTCAT
>JANTHP010000255.1 GCA_024762395.1 Anaerolineae bacterium
AGTGCCTACTGAAAACTGTTTACTGACTTCTGTTTACTGGTACTAATTTGCGGCATCCAGATGGACGCGGCTCAATGGTTCATTCGGTAACGGCCGTTACGATTCTTTTGATAGTCTGTGGGGGTACTTTCCGAAGCTCTTTTCTGGCCGAGGATTTCCACTCAATTGTGCACGTTTAGTTCTTTCAAATTCAGCATATGCTCAATGCCCTTTTCCTTCAAGATAGGATCATTCTAGCATAGGATGTTGCTTGTTGTCTATGCACGCTTGGACTGCCCCATGACTAAATCATGCCATCGAAATAACAAAAGACGCTCATATCGAGCGCCTCCTCACTGATTACTGAAAACTGGTTACTGCCTGCTGATTAGGGGCCAAACTGATCTAACACCGGCGCATAATGACAGCGGCAGCCACCAGCATGTGAACAGCCTTCCACCGGCAGTTCCGGCACATCGTCAAAATCGTAAACGCCCTCAACCGCCGCGCAGGCCGGGCAGCAATCACGATTTACCAAAATCCGCACCTTTGTCGCTAAACCTTCTCGAATTTTCTTTAAGGCCGCTTGATGTTCTGCCTTGAGATTTGTTGTCGCCACGAGTTTCTCCTTATCCAATTACAAGATCGTACCCGAATTTTACGAGCGTCTGGACAGAATGGCAAGATGATCTGGACGCCTAATCGGGAACTTTTTGCAATCGGCTTACGTCAATAAAGTGTGACTTGAGAAAAATACCACAAATAAAGCAACTACCCAGGTGACAGTCACTTTCCCAGAGACGCTGGTCACAACCTATTGCGTTTTAAGTGACTGTCACCTCTGGGGCTGAGTAGTTACCAAATAAAATTGAATTGAGGAACCAAATCATGAAAAACATAAGAAACATTATTTTAGTAGGAACGCTTGTTTTAGCGAGTTTGATTTTAATTGGCTGCGATGGCGCCCGGCTTGCCGACGTCCAAGCAGAATCCATTGTTACGCCTGAACCGGATGAACCTGCCGGACTGGCAAATCCGGCCTCGGTGTACTGCGAAGAGCAGGGCGGCACGTTGGAAATACGTACCGATGCAGATGGCGGTCAATACGGCGTCTGCGTGTTTGATGACGGCCGTGAATGTGAAGAATGGGCTTTCTTCCGTGGGGAATGTGAGAAAAGTGATAGTGTAGAGGTGGAAACGGCCGTTCCCACCCCACCCCTCACCGACACAATCTGGCATTTACAGGCCTACACACAGCCCCTCTTACCCGATTCTGACATTACCGTCACATTCACAGACGCGGGCGAACTGCACGGCACAGCCGGGTGCAACAGTTACTTCGGCAGCTACATGATCGAAGAAGATACGCTAACCATTGGCGCCATCGGCAGCACGCAGATGTGGTGCGAAGATATGATGGAACAGGAAACGGCCTTTCTGGAACTGCTGCAAAACGCCGTCCAATATGAACTATCCGCATCAACGCTCACCATTCATGCCAAAGGCGGCGACTTGATTTTTGGTCTGGATGAACCGGCTGGATAAAATGCTCGTGAAAGTGCAGCGCACCTCCGAGGTGCGCTGCACCTGGTAGACTAAGACAAAACAGCGCTTGGCCCCAGGCGGCGGCGCGTCGCCATCAAACGGCCGCTGCCAATCTGAGCAACATAATGCGACATCGCATCATAGCCGGCAACCAATTCATCAAACTTTGGCTCATCCAACAGCAGCAGCTCCGTGTCCATTGCCGCCCGATAAGTGGCTGTGTAAGGTATGTCGGCAAACAGAGCATACTCGCCAAAATGTTCGCCCGGCCCCAAAGCGCCCACTACCTCACCTGCAGCATCCAGCGCTTCCACCCGCCCCTGGGCCACAATAAACAAATGGGAACGGGACTGGCCCTGCCGGATGATAATTTCCCCGGCGGCGATGCGTTTGCGTTGGAGACGGCCGTCTATCACCGCAATTTCCTGGGGGCTAAGGCTGCTGAACAAAGGCATCTGCTTCAACAAGCGGCGGGAAGCCGCCCCGGAACTCACCTGCCTGGCCAACGTCGTATCGGCGCGCAAAAGCGGGTCAAAATCATTCCGGTGAATGGTTAGCAGCGTTACCGGCCCCTGAGCGCGGTAAGTGAATTGGTAATCCCCCTGAGCCAGCAGCGCATTTGCGCCAAAATAGCCGCCCGCTGCCAACGTCGCCACTTCCAATTCGTCGTGAAAAACAGCCACTTCGCCCGCATCAATCAAGAAAAAGCGTTCGGCATTCGTGCCGGCGCGAGCCAGTAAGGCGCCGGCGCGTTCGGTAATTGTGCGGGCAACAGCCACCGTTTCCGCCACCGCCTCATTGTCAAAACCGGCAAAAATATCGGCCTGACGGATGAGTTCCGCGCGCCGGTCGCGGGCGCGGATGAAGCCCTGGGCCAGACCAACGCCCCAATCCGTGTCGGCCAGAATGTGGCGCGCCAATGTTTCTGCTTCCAGCCAGGGCAAGCTGTCATAAGCGGCCTGTCCCATTTTGCGCGTGAAAGGCGTGCCGGATAAATCATCCAATCTATCTACGGCCAACAGCAAAGCCGTTCGGGCGCGTTGGGCGATTTCGATGATGCCATCGTCAGGGTCAAGCGGGCCGAGAGCCAGTATTTGGGTTTGGATGGCTGCCAGACGCCGCCCGCCGAAGACGGTTTCATAGCTGGTAAACAAGGCTCCCATGAAATGGTTGAAGCTGTGAATGAGCCGTTCCCGTTCCTGAAAAGCGGCGGCAGCGGCGGGCGCCGATGGAGCGTAACGGCCGAATTGGGCCAGCGCGCCTAACAGCAAATAAAGCAATCCGGCATACAGCCATAAACCGATAACCGGAACTTGTAAGCGGGGGTAAAAATGCAGCCAGGGCAGCGCCAACATGGACAAAATGAGTAAAAACCAGGGCAGAGCAAAGCGGGAACGCCAGAAATTGAGCCACAGCGGCGACATTAACATCAAGCCGCCAAAAACGCCCAGCAAGAGTAAAGAGGTTGTCCAGGTCATGGAGAATCCTAACCAGGCGAAAGCTGCTCCATAACCAACGCCTAGCAGGAAAAAGGCCGCCATAGCTATCCGGTCGGAGGTTTCCAGATAATTGGGGTTGATTGTGAACCAGGCGACGAAACCGGCAGCCAAAATGCCGGCGGCGGCAATGAGCAGCGCAAATTCGCGCCAAAAGGCAATGTGCAGCGTTGTTTCCATCGCCCAGGCTAATGTCAGACCGGTTGGAGCTGCGACGAGCGCCCATACAGCCCACTGAAAGCGGGAACCGGGAAGCTGACGGGCGACGCCGACTAACGCCGCAATGGTAGTGATGTGCAGCAGCCACAGGCTGAGATTGAGCCATAATGGCGACCGGGCAAGGCCGATGATGAGTAAGGGCAGGCCGATGAACAGCGGCAGGCCGGTGAGCAAGGCCAATACATCGGGGCGGGCCAGTAAATCGCGGCGCGCCAGCCACTCCAGCCCGGCCCGGATGTGGCTCCAGAGCAGTTGGCTGAGGGCGTAAAGGGAGGGGATGATGATGACGGCCGTTACCGCCAGCACAATCACCTTCCCCGCCCAGCCTGACGACTGCCACATCTTTTCTGCCAATGGCCCCAGCCGGGACTGCCAGAAATACAGGGCAAAAATGATGGCATAGGCGGAATAAGCTAATGCCAATCCGCCGAAGAAGGTAAATACGCGCTCGGCGCGGTTCAGTTTGCCCCAGAAATCGCGGGGGGCGGGATTTGTTTTGAAGTGCGGCCACAGCTTTTCGCGCCAAAATTGGAAGGCGCGTTGGCGCAGGCCGGGCATGTCCAGCCAATCCATCAAAATGAAGTAGCCGTCCAGTTCCAGCAGCGGGTTGAGGTTGAAGAAGACGGTAAGGTAGGCGATGAAACCGACCTGGAAGAGGAAACCGGCCCAGAAGGAGTGGTTGTATTGGGGGACGAAGAGGGTAACGGCCGTTAAGCCCAATCCCGTCAATCCGCCAATAATCAACCCCGAATGCGGCCCGGCCCAGGAAACGGCAATACGGTGGCGGCGCGGCGACAGCCAGATGTCGCGCGTGTCTACAAAAAAGGCGGGCATCCCCCAATAAATGAGAAAGCCGCCCCGGTTGAGTTCGCGGTTAAAATGTTTAGTCATCAAACCATGCGCCAATTCATGAATGGTGATGACGATGAGATTGGCTGCCAAAAGACGCAAAACGGCCCAGCCGCCGCCGGAGGAAAGTGAAAATGCCTCCTGCCAGGCGAAAAAAAAGTAACCAAACATGCCGCCGCCAATCAAAATGATCAACATCAAAACGACTTGCATGATGGGATGAAATAACCACTGGAAGCGTTGATAAAGCGGCGTAAAGAAATCATCCAGCCCAACGATGGTGAATTCGCTGTGCAGGAAGTTGTTGATAAGGCGGCGGCCGCGGCTGGCCGGCGCACGGGCCGCCAACTGCTCGGCAACTTGATCGTACATGTCGGCCGGCGTTTCTTGTAGGAAGTGTCCGGCGCGTAAATCGGCCAGCAGGCTGTTGAAGGGGCCTATGGGCAGGGTTTCGTATCGTTTGAGGCTGTAGAAGAGGAGGTCTTTGATGGTATGACGGCCGTTCATCTGCCACCAAAGCGCATAATCGGCCTCTGTCAGGCGCAGGTAGGATTTGGTAAGCGGTTCTTTGAGGATGTAATAGGGTTCGTCCCATGCCTCCAGGCGAGAGATTACCACCTGCTCATTGCGAATGGGCTTGTAGGCTGCGGGATCAACCGCTTCTGTCAGGCTGGCCCAAAAGTCGGCGGCGGTTGTCGTCTCTGTCATGCTTCAAGTCTAACACGAGCCAGATTTGTGGGAAAGGGGGAAGACGTGTCCATGTAAGCGCCGCTTTTGGTCCTGAACGAGTCAGCCTCCTTCCCTGTAATACAATCCGGTTCCGGCTGGGTGGCCAAACCGCACGCGGCGCCGGATGCTGGTGGAAGATAATTGACAAAAGTAGGTCATTTAACTTAGACTGGTCTTAGACTAGTTTAAGGAGTTGAATTATGGAAACCATAGGCGCTTATGAAGCCAAAACCCATTTACCCAAACTGCTCGAACGAGTAACTAAAGGCGAACGTATCGCCATTTCCAAACATGGTGTTCCCATTGCCATTTTGCAGCCTTACGATGTCCGCAAACGCAGCGATATGAATGCTGTCATTGCGGAAATGCGTCAATTTCGGGCGGGCAAAAGCCTGGAAGGGCTGTCCATTCGCGATATGATTGAGGAAGGAAGGCGGTAATGGATGCTGATTTTGTGGTTGATAATTCTGTCGTGATGTCCTGGGCGTTTGAGGATGAAGCCAATGAATATGCCGACGCTGTTTTGGCAAAGTTGGCGGCAGCAACGGCCGTCGTGCCAACAATCTGGCCTTTGGAAGTGGTGAATGTGCTGCTGGTTGCTGAACGGCGAAAACGGTTGAAGCAAGCGGAAAGCATTCGATTTATTACGCTGCTGTCACAACTGCCGATTTATGTGGAACAGGAATGGCCGCACAATCGGATGGAGGAGCTGTTGGCGTTAGGTCGGGCTAACAATTTATCCAGCTACGACGCCTCCTATCTTTACCTGGCGATGCGCAAGGGTATCCCCCTGGCTACATTGGATCAAAGATTGATTGCGGCGGCGCAGGAAGTTGAGATAGATGTGTTGATGCACGATAATCTTCCACGCTTCATTTTTAAGCAGCGGCCATCATAGACAGAAAAAGACGGCCGTTCCTCGGCCGTCTCTTTTCATATTCCAAGCAAATCACTGCACTCGTGATCGCAATCGGCTTCGATCACGATTACGAGTACGATTACGACAACGATTGAAGAAGAGAAGGGAATTATGTCCGAACAGTTTGGGCACGAAAAATTAGACGTTTATCGCGCAGCATTAGCTTATGTGAATTTTGTTTACCAAATCGCTGATAGCCTGCAAGGCCATAATCGTCATGCGCGGGATCAACTGCTGCGCGCTTCCCAATCTATTCCGTTAAACATCGCCGAAGGAAACGGTCGTCGCAGTCCAGCCGATCGTCGTCGTTTTTTCGATATTGCTCGCGGCTCAGCGCTGGAATGTGCAGCAACTCAAGACGTTCTGCAAATCGGCAGGGCGCTCCCCCAAAGCGAGAACGAAAAAGGAAAACGTTTACTGATCAGAATTGTGTCAATGTTGGTTAAGCTTAGATAATCGTAGTCGTGATCGTAATCGTTGTCGTAATCGAAAATGATCGACTACGATCACGATTACGACAACGATTACGATTGAAAACCACTAATCAAACGGCACATGCGCGTGCTGATGCGTCACTTCCTCAATCAGCATTTCCTCAAACTGCTCCTCTTCGGTTGAGCCTTTCAAAGCGGCCGTTGACGTTTCCCCCGACGAGACAACCGTCTGAATCTCATCAAAGTAACCGGCCCCGACAAAGCTCTGGTGCTTAATGGCCTGGAAGCCATGATCGGTGTGCAGCTTAAACTCGTGTTCCTGGAAATCGGCGTAGGCGGCCATACCGCGCGCGCGATAATCATCAGCCAGGGCAAACATGCCCGCGTTGAGGTTATGGAACCCGGCCAGCGTGACGAATTGGAAGGCGTAGCCCATCTTGCCCAACTCTTGCTGGAAGACGGCAATCGTCGTTTCATCCAGATTGAGCTTCCAATTGAAGGAAGGCGAGCAGTTGTAGGCCAGCATTTTGCCGGGGAATTCGGCGTGAATCGCTTCCTGGAATCGGCGGGCCTCTTCTAGATCGGGCTTGGCGGTTTCGCACCAAACAATGTCGGCGTA
>JANTHP010000256.1 GCA_024762395.1 Anaerolineae bacterium
CCGCGCGCCCTTCTTCCCGAATGACGCGCTGCATGGCCGTATCCACCACGCCGGGACGCACGGCAATCGCTGTGATTTCCGGTTCCTCCACCGCCAATACCCGCGTAAAATGGTTCAGGGCCGCCTTAGAGGCGCAGTAGGCGGCCCAGCCGGGCATCGCCTTCACCGCCGCGCCGCTGGAGACGTTGATGACGCGCCCCCGGCTCTGCCGCAAATAGGGCAGGGCGGCCTGGGTCAGTGCCATCGGGCCAATGAGGTTGACGGCGATGTTTTGGCGGAGAACGGCCGTATCCGCCTCCGCTATCTTGGCAACTGGTTCCAGCATTCCGGCATTGTTGATGAGGGCATCGAGACGGCCGTACCGTGCGCTGATTTGGGCCAGCAAACGGGCCGGGAAAGCCGTGTCTGTCACATCCCCCGGCGCAACCAACACCGCGCCGCCCTGGCTGCGAATGGCCGCCGCCACCGCCGCCAGCCCCGTCTCCGAGCGGGCCGTGATAGCCAGATTGGCCCCCATTTCCGCCGCCATCCGCGCCGCCGCCGCGCCCAATCCGCGCGACGCGCCGGTAATCAAAATTGTTGGTAATGTCATCGGTATTCCCTTGTAAAGGATGAAGGATGAAGGATGAAGGATGAATTGTGAACGGGGCGACTCGCTCACAATTCACAATTCACCGTTCACAATTCACAATTTTTTCCCTTACTGCCGCAAAATGGCATTCACCTCATCCAAATCAAACGCCTCCGGGTCGAGATCGCCGCCGTACCATTCCAGCAGTTCCTCGTGTTCCGGATCATCGGGATGTTGCAGCGCGTGCAGCAGGTCGGCGTAGCCCCAGACGCCGCCGCAATCTTCCGGCGGGCAGGCGCGGGCGCCGGCCAGACAAATGGAGTAGGGGAGGCTTTCGGCTTCAGGCATGACGGCCGTTAACGTCACCGTATGCTCCCACCCATCGCCAAAATCATACAAATAGCGGATGCTGTCGCCCGGTTTAACGAAGTCGGCTACTCGATGGCGGTATTCATCCTTGTCGTTAAATTCAACGGCCGTTATCGGATCGCTGAAGTGAAGTTGGCCCACGCTAAACTGGTGCAAATGAGCGTTTTCCCACCCCATCACAATTTGCAGCGTGCTATGCAGTTCCGCAAACGTCAGATCGTCCGGCGTCTGAAACGCGCGCCAGATAGGCGGTTCAATCCCGTCAAGCGTTACCTTAAAGCGAAAATTCCGGTTCATGCGAAACCTCCCTTGTCAATTGTCAATTGTTAATTGCTGCTAACAGCGAGGCTACATCGTTTTGGATGAGCTGCAGCAAACGGATGACCTCGCGTCGTTCGGCGGCCGTTAGTCCTTGCCGCTGCACGCGGGCCAGGTGGCCGCGCACAAAATCGAGCCGGTCAATGCTGGTAAATCCCCCTGTGCGTTTGGGAATGACGCCGCTGCCTTCGACATAGCCGACGGCCGTGCGTAAGGGTTGAGAGGGATGAGGATTGAGGGATGAGGGATGAGAGTCGAGCGAAGGATCGAACTCGCGTTCGTCAGGCGGCGGCGTGGGTTGGCGAACCAGGCGCACCGCATCCGGCAGCGTTTGCTGCGGCAGCTCCTTGAGATAGCGGGCCACCCGGCGTACCTCCGCCGGTTTCAACTCTCCCGCCATCCGCGCCTGATGCAGCGCCCGCTGCTGCGACAGCTTCAACCCCTGGTAAATGCGGGTTTCCCGCTCGCTGAGCGTTCCGGCGCGCACATCTTCTTTAATTTCGTCGGGCAGTTTGAGCAGTTGGATGAGTTGATGGATGCGCTGGCGGGTATAGCCCAATCGCTTGCCCACCTTCGCCCAGGTAATCTTATTCGCCCAGGGATCGGACGGTTTTTCAGCGTCAGGCACAGACGCCAATTCAGTCTGCATCAAATCCCGCAACCGAATCAAACCGGCGGCCCGGTCCACATCATTCAAATCCTCGCGCTGGATATTTTCTACCAATTGGCGCACGAAGCGGGTCACTTCATCGTAATCGCGCCGCTGGACGACGGCCGGAATCGTCTCTAAACCGGCCATTTGCGCCGCCCGCCAACGCCGCTCGCCATGCACAATGCGGTATTGGCCCGGCGTAAATTCGGTCACTTCGATGGGCTGAATGACGCCGTCCTGCTTGATGCTGTCGCTGAGTTCCTGCAAGCTTTCCGGCGGGAAAGTGCGGCGCGGCTGTTCCGGATCGGCATGGATGGCGTCCATGCGCACCGCCAAAAGCTGCAAGCCGGAAGCCTGTTCGGCGTCAGCGGCCGTGGCGAACAGCTTTTCCAGGTCGCCGGATTGGGGTCGGATGGGTTGGGTGAGGTTTATTTTCGGCCGTTTTTTTGCCATGTTAGCCTCCCGTGACGATTTCTTGCGCCACTTGACGGTACGCTTCCGCCCCTCGGCCTTTCGGTTCATAGGCCAGAATGCTTTGCCCGGCGACGGCGCTCTCGGCAAAGCGCACGGAGCGTTTGATGATGGCGTCAAAAATGCGAATGCCGTTGCCGTATTGATTTTCGATAGCCGCCAAAATGTCGCGGGTAAGGGTGGTGCGGGTGTCGGCCATCGTCAACAAAATTCCTTCGATTGCCAGCCCCGGATTGAGCTTTTTGCGGCGCACGGTTTCGATGCTTTTGAGAATCATCAGCGCGCCGCGCGCGGCCAGATATTCGGTTTGGATGGGAATGATGACGCTGCTGGCGACGGTGAGGGCGTTGATGACCAGCAGGCCCAGGGAGGGATTGCAATCAATGAGGATGGTGTCGTAATCGGCGGCGACATTTTCCAGCATGGTCGCCAGCACCCGTTCGCGGCTGAGGGTGTTGATGAGGCCCAATTCAATCAAACTCAATTCCGGCTGGCTGGGCAGCAGATGAAAGCCTTCGTCCGATTCGTAAATCGCCTGGCTGACATCGCTCTCATAGCCGTCCATTTCCGCTTTGAAGGCGTCGTAAATGGTGGGCGAAATCTGGTCGGGGTCGAAGCCGGCGTGCTGGGTGAGGTTGCCCTGGGGGTCTAAATCAATGGCTAAGACACGCTGTCCCAGTTCGGTTAAGGCGGCGGCGAGGTTGATGGCGGTGGTGGTTTTGCCTACGCCCCCTTTTTGCATGGCTACGGCAATTATTCGCGTCATGGTATCTCCTAATAAGTGATGAGGACTGAGGAGTGAGGAACGAGCGCTTATCGTTCCGCCTCTCTTGGATTTTGCAAACTTGCGCACTTGCAAACTTGCCACTTGTCACATTGTATACGATGGCGGCAAAGCGTCAACGAAGTGTCAACCGCGGTTGACAGTTTGCCTGATTTTGGATTCGGCAAAGGCGCAATGTGTCGTTACAATAACGATTCCATGATTGATTTTTAGCATATCAAGATAGCTGCCTAATCAAATTGGCGATTGTCAAGGGGGTGTCAATTTGACTACCCCCAATTAGGGAGGCAATTATAATAACCTCATTACCGCTTTCGTAAGCGATCTCAACTGCGACTCTAAAGGGAATATATGGTATGGCAAAAGAAAAAAGCCTTGTACTTGTAGAACAAAAACAGGTTTCGTTTTATGAAGATACGATTCTGGCAATCGTTGTAAAACGCAATCATCAGCAGCAAATCTATGTGCCATTACGGCCGATTTGCGATTTGTTGGGGTTGAATTGGTCGGCACAAACACGCCGCCTGCATCGCGATCCTGTGCTTTCAGAAGAAACACAAGGTGTTGCCGTAATGGCAACACCCGGTGGAAAACAAGAAATGCTTTGTTTACCTTTGGATTACCTGAATGGTTGGCTTTTTGGCATTAATGCCGATCGCGTGAAGCCGGAATTGCGCGATCGTGTGATTCGCTATCAGCGAGAATGTTATCGAGTGTTATCAGAAGCGTTCCAAGACGGCCGTCTCACCGCCGACACTTCCTTTGATGAGCTGCTCCAAACGGACAGTGAGGCTGTGCAGGCGTACAAAATGGCCCTGGCTGTGGTTAAATTGGCCCGTAATCAGGTTTTGCTGGAAGGGCGGCTGGATAGTCATGAGAAGGAGTTAACGGCCGTTACCGAGCGTTTAGACCAAATAGAAGCCAATCTGGGCCAGGCCGAGCGGTACGTCACCCAGGAACAAGCCAGCCAAATCAGCCAGGCCGTCAAAGCGGTCGCCATTGCCCAGGGCAAAAAGAGCAAACGCAATGAATTCGGCGCCTGCTACGGCGAACTGTACCGCAAATACGGCATCACCTCCTACAAAATGCTCCCCGCCAATAAATTTGAAGATGCCATGAAGTTTTTGACGGACTGGCATCAAAGTTTGGAAGGGGATGCGCCGTTTTAGCCCGCGCGTCGCCCCTTCACCCCCGCACCTTTTCACCCCTTCACGCTCTCCCTCGGTTGATGTATCGGGAATTGGAATTCCCGATACACACACTTTCTCTTAACTCAGGTATCCTCTGTACAGAATATGACGCACTGTGTTATAATGCTCGTTAAACACGGCTAGATGGACGTTGGGTTCATCGTAATTGGTGGGAAACGGCCGTTTTACATCGCTAAGAAGGTATTCTAAACCGTCATTCCCGCGAAGGCGGGAATCCATGTGATGGATACCTGCCTTTGCAGGTATGACAATGTGATGAAACTTTTTAACGGTGTCGTTCCCCGAGGGCCAAAAATGAGCAAATACCAACCCGATTCTGTACAAGAGCAAACCTTCGATTACGTCGTCATCGGATCCGGCTTTGGCGGCAGCGTGTCCGCCATGCGGCTGGCCGAGAAGGGCTATCGCACGCTGGTTTTGGAGCGGGGCAAACGGTTCCGCGCCCAGGATTTCCCTGAAACTAATTGGAACATATTCAAATACCTCTGGCTGCCGGCCGCTCGCTGCTTTGGCATCATGGGCATCAATTTTTTGGACGACATCATGATTTTGAACGGCAGTGGGGTGGGGGGAGGCAGTTTGGTTTACGCCAGCACCCACATCAAGCCGGATAAAGCCTTCTTTGAGGCCGAGGAATGGCGCGATTTAGCCGATTGGGAAGCGGAACTGGAGCCGCATTTTCAAACGGCCGATCGCATGTTAGGCGTCACCGAAAATCCCAAATACTGGCCCGCCGACCACATTTTGTTAGACATTGCCAAAGAGTTGGGGCAGGAACACACCTTTTCGCCGACGCCGGTGGCCATCTTTTTTGGCGAGCCGGGCGAAACTGTGCCCGATCCCTATTTTGGCGGCGAAGGACCGGCGCGAACCGGCTGCATCCACTGCGGCGGCTGTATGGTGGGCTGCCAGCACAACGCCAAAAACACGTTGGACAAAAACTACCTCTATTTTGCCGAAAAATGGGGGGCGGAAATTCGGTCGGAGGCCAATGCGGTCAACATCATTCCTTTGTACGGCAAACAGCCGGACAACGCCCGCTACGAAATCGTTTACGAACGCACGACGGATTGGTTTATGAAGCGGCAAAACCGTGTGCGCACGGCCAACATCGTTTTGGCGGCGGGGGTGATGGGAACGGTGGATTTGCTGCTCAAATGCCGCGACGAGACCCATTCCCTGCCGAAATTGTCGCGCTGGTTGGGCAAAAAGGTGCGCAGCAACAGCGAGGCGCTGCCCGGCGTGACGGCGCGCCAAAGCGAAGTGGATTATTCGGAAGGCGTGGCCATCACGTCTCATTTTTGGCTGAATGATGAGACCAGTGTGGAACCGGTGCGCTTCCCTGTCGGATCGTCGTTTATTCGCAATATCGCCATGCCGCTGCTGCCGATGGATGGCAGTGTGTGGAAGCAGTTGTGGCGATTTATTGAGTACGGTATCAAAAATCCGTATGATTTTCTTAAGGCTAAGTTTTTGCCGGGGTGGGCTAAGGACACGACGATTTTGCTGATTATGCAGAAGGTGGAGAATCGGATGCGGCTGAAGCGGGGGCGCAGTTTCTTCACGCTGGGACGTAAAGGGTTGGTGAGCGAACGAGATGTCAGCCAGCCGATTCCGGCGATTATTGAGGCGGGACGGGATGTGTTGGAACGGTTTGCGGCGAAGATGGATGGCATTCCGCAGGGGCCGATTAACGAGATTTTGCTGAATACGCCTTCGACGGCGCATATTTTGGGCGGCTGCGGCATTGGGCATTCTGAGGTGGATGGCGTGATTGATGTGAATCACGCGGTGTTTAATTATCCGGGGATGTATGTGGCGGATGGCTCGGTGATTCCGGCGAATTTGGGCGTGAATCCCAGCCTGACGATTACGGCGATGGCGGAGCGGGCGATGAGTAAGATTCCCAAGAAGGATGAGGCGGCAGCGGCCGTTCCCCTGTCTTTCCCGGTGGGGGTGATGCGTAAAAGTAACGGCCGTTCCCCGCTTAAAGAAGCCGCTCCTTACCTGTTGTTAACGGCCGTGCCCGCCGCTCTGCTGGCTGCACGACTACTCAAACGCAAAAACGCATGACGTAAGACGTAGGACGTAGGACGTAAAAAATCTTGCGTCTTACGTCTTGCGTCTAAGTGAGAGATGACCATGACAAAAACCTTACCCTTTATCAATCCGGCGACGGGGGAGCAGTTCGGCCAGGTCGCAGTGTCCGGCGAAGAAGAGATTCAGCGGGCCTGCAAAGAGCTGCGGCTGAATTTTGAGGTGTGGCGGCGCAAACCTGTTGCCGAGCGGGTGCGGATTTTGCGGCTGCTGCAAGAGGTCATCATTGATTCGGTGGATGAGATTACGGCCGTCATCAACCAGGACACAGGCAAAAGCCGGCAGGATGCGCTGATTGAGGTGATGATGGTGGT
>JANTHP010000257.1 GCA_024762395.1 Anaerolineae bacterium
AAGAGACAACCTTCTACGGTTGAGCAGCCTGGTGGATACGGCAATTGAACGGGCCATGCTGGCGCTGGACGGCCGTGACATCCCCCTGGCCAAGCAAGTCATCATCGAAGATAACACAGTCAACCGGCTGCGTTACGACATTGAAGAAGCGGCCTTGCGCGTGTTAGCCACCCAGCAGCCCATGGCCGGCGATTTGCGCTGCATCATTGCCGCCATCCATCTGGCCGTCGAACTGGAACGCATCGGCGACCATGCAGCCGGCATCGCTCGTCTCGTCACCCGCATGGAAGAGGAAGCGGCCATTGATACGCTGCACAAGCTCCCCAAAATGGCCAAACGCGCCCGCCAGATGGTACAGACCGGCATCACCGCTTATGTTCAGCGCGACGTCGAATCGGCACGGACGCTCATTAGCCGCGACGACAAAATTGACAAACAGTACAATAAATTATTCCGCGAAGCGCTAGAAGAAATGCGCGACGATGATTACATCCGCCGGGCTACGTACCTGCTGTGGGTCGGCCATAATCTGGAACGCATCGGCGACCGGGCCACCAACATCGCCGAACGGGTTATTTTCATGATAACCAACGAGTTTGTAGAAGTGATGGATGAGGTGGCGTAACGGCACAAGAGCCGCGCTTCCGATCCCCTCCGGCGTTTGACAATCAAGCAGAATCTAATAAAATTTTAATCTACCACACTCACAGGGCCCGTACACATCCTTCATAAAGGAGGTGAGACGACAGGAAGAGCAGAAAATAAACATAACCCCGCTTGATTTCAGGAAATCGCTAACACTTAGCGTAAAGTTTTTGTTGCAAGAGTTCAATATCATTCTCTACTAGGAGGAGAACCAAATGAAACGCACAATTTTTCTTGTATTAATCGCCATTTTCGTGGTCATGGGCCTGGCAGCTTGCGGCGGGCAAAAACTGGAATGCACCGACCCCATCGGCTGCGTCGAAGTCGCCCCGGACGAGCCTATTTTACTCGCGTCCTCGCTGGTTATTTCCGGCCCCAACACAGAGCTAGGCCTCGACTCCCAATACGGCGTCGAAATTGCCATTGATTTCCGCGGCGATGTCCTCGGCCATCCCGTTGAATTACAACCCGAAGATGATGGGTGTAACGCTGAAGGCGGCCAAACTTCGGCCACCAAGATCGTCTCCAATCCCCAAATTGTAGCCATGATCGGCACAAGCTGCTCCGGTGCCGGCGTTCCGGCCGCCAAGATCATCTCCGACAATGGCTACGTGATGGTCTCCCCCTCCAATACCGCTCCGTCGTTAACCGATCCGGAACTGCACGAGGCCGGCTACTTACGCACCGCTCACAACGACAAAGTCCAGGGCCGCGCCATGGCCGAATTCGCCATCAACGAATTGGGCGTCACCAAAGCCGCTGCCATCCATGACGGCGACCCATACACCGAAGGTCTGGCCAGTGTATTCAGCGAGGCCTTCCAGGAATTGGGCGGCGAAATTGTGGCTTTTGAAGCCATTGACGCCAACGCCGATGATGTTATCGCCCCGTTGACGACGATCGCCGCTGCCGGCCCGCCGGAATTTCTCTACTACCCCGTCTTCATTCCGCTGGGTTCGCTCATCACTAAGCAAGCGCAAGATGTAGAAGGCTTGGATGGTGTGATTCTGGCCGCTGCCGATGGCGTTCAGTCCCCCTCCTTCCTGGAAGCCGCCGGCGACGCCGCCGAAGGCATGTACGTTTCCGGCCCCGACCTGGGTTTCGGCAATGAGATTTATGACAAATTCCTGACCGCATACCAGGAAAAATATGGGACCGAACCGACAGCTCCGTTCCATGCCCACGCTTTCGACGCCACCAACATGGTTTTGGATGCGATTGAAAAAGTTGCGCAACAAGCTGATGACGGCACTTTGCTAATCGGCCGTCAAGCTCTGCGCGATGCGTTGTTTGCTACTTCAGGTATGGAAGGCATCACCGGCACCATCACTTGCGATGAATATGGCGACTGCGCCGATCCCAAGATCGCCGTCAGCCAGGTGCAAGGCGGCGAATTCGTACCGATCTGGCCCTAATTGAAAATGACCTGTAACTATTCAGGTGTCCCTCGACTGTCATACCCGCGCAGGCGGGTATCCAAGCCCGTGGATTCCTGCCTGCGCAGGAATGATGACCTGTACAGTTACAATGACCTTTGATTAGGTTGTAACATTGTGGAATAGGCTCCAGTGATGACTGGAGCCTATTCCACGTCTACTCTTTGTTGCAGAGGTTATGGTTAGGCATTCGAATGACTGCGTGATTGAACCGCTTCATTGGAGCAAAAGCTATGTCGCAACGCTTTAAGAACATAGATTATATTGGGATTGTTTTATGGCTGTTTAGAGCGGCCATTGTCGTGATTGTTGTTTGGGGAACTGTTTCCAAGCTGTTTTTGGGACAGGGGAACGCTTACACAGCCACCGATTGGATTGATTTTCTCGTCGCCGGATTGGCACAGGGAAGCTTATATGCACTTATCGCGCTAGGCTACACATTGGTTTATGGCGTTTTGTTCATGATTAATTTCGCGCATGGCGAATTTTTGATGTCTGGCACGATGACAGCGACGATTTTTGTTGCCTTACCGTTAAGCGCGTCGGGCTTTTTGGATGCCAATCCCATCCTGGGCATGTTAATCATTATGGTTGTAGCCATGCTCGTTTCAGTTGGGGTGGCGCTGTTAACGGAACGGGTCGCCTACCGCCCACTGCGCCGCGCACCGCGCCTTGTGCCCCTGATTACGGCGATTGGCGCTTCGTTTTTCTGGCAGTATTTTTTCCGCGGCTTGTATGGGTCGGCGTTAGTCCCTTTCCCTGAATTAGAAGTTTTGAAAGGGGAATGGGCCGTTTTTGGCATTGCGGTTCTTAAAACCCGCGCCGTTGTCATGGTTGCTTCTGTCATTATGCTGATTGGTTTGTATGTTTTTATTATGCGCACCAAGACGGGTACGGCTATTCGCGCAGTTGCCGAGGATAAGGATATTGCCGCTTTGATGGGTATTGATGTGGATCGCACGATTTCGATCACGTTTGCCACTGGCGCGGCGATGGCTGGCGCGGCGGGGATTCTTTACGGCATGGTTTTTCGGCAGGTTCATTTCTTTATGGGCTTTGTGCCGGGGATTAAGGCGTTTACGGCGGCCGTTTTGGGCGGCATCGGCAGTATTCCGGGCGCGGCTCTGGGCGGTTTGTTCTTAGGTTTGTTTGAATCGGTTGGTCCGCCTTTGTTTTTGGAAGGCTTGGGTATTCCCGGCGCGCATCAGCTTAAGGATGTGATTGCGTTTACGATGTTGGTGTTGGTTTTGATTTTCCGCCCGCAAGGTATTGTTGGCGAGCGGTTGGCCGAGAAGAAGGCGTAGGGGGTACGGCGATATGTCATCACAGTTGGATTTACGTAATGCCGCCCGCGTTGGCTTATTGGCCGGCGTTGTCACGTTGGGTATTAGCGCGGTCGGCATGTTGGAAAGCTTTGATACGCGCGATTTGATTGTCGGTTTGCTGACGTTGGGCCAGCTTGTTTTGTTTAGCGCGCCGTTTTTTGCCGGGTATCGGGTTACGCTGGGCGAAGGTAAGTCGGATGTTGGCCCGGCGGCTGTGGGTGGGGTTGTGGCGGGGGCGTTAACGGCCGTTCCCCCCATCGCCCTCATTCTCCTCACCCTGGCTGCGCCGAATATCCGCAACTCATTGGTCAACGTCTCGCCGGAATTGATCAGCCTCTTGTCATTGGGCGCCAGCGAAGTTGTTGGCAGCCTGTTGTTACTTGTCGTCATGGCTGTTTTGGGCGTGGCTGGGGCCATGTTCCATATTTTGCCCGATGCCATTCGCAAACCGCTTGTATCCGGGCTGGGCTGGATGTTGGGTTTTGCTATATTATCCGAAGTATCGCTCAATATCTTGCGCCCCGTCCTCGGACGCGGATTGATGCGCGCTTTGTTTGGAACCAAAGGGATTACGCCCTTGTTGGCGGCCATCATCTTTGTTGCCGCTATTGGCTTGACCATTTGGTGGAGCAAGAATGGGAAGCAGCGGTACGAATCGCGTAAAGCGGCTATGTCTGAAGCCCAGATCAAACAATCGCGGCGGGTCTCTATCGGGGTCGGGATAGTGTCGCTCCTCATTCTGCCCATCATTTTGGGTACTTACCTGACGGAAGTGGTTGACAATGTCGGTTTGTTTATTTTGATGGGAATGGGCTTAAACATTGTGGTCGGTTTTGCCGGGCTGCTTGACCTGGGTTATGTAGCTTTCTTTGCCATTGGCGCCTATGTGATGGGTATTTTGACCTCACAAGGGGCTTTGGGTATCGGTCACATGTCGTTTTGGCTGGCGCTGCCGATTGCGGTGGGAACGGCCGTACTTGCCGGCGTCACATTAGGCATCCCCGTCCTCCGTATGCGCGGCGACTATCTGGCCATTGTCACCCTGGGTTTTGGTGAAATCATCCGCGTATTGGCAACCTCTGACCTGTTGAAACCGTACATCGGCGGCGCGCAGGGCATTTTGCAGATTGGCAAGCCGACTATTTTCGGCTTTGAAATGGTCAAACCAATCCATTTCTACTATTTGATTTTGGCGGGCGTGGGGCTGGCTGTCTTTGTCGCCTCGCGGCTACGCGATGCACGGCTGGGGCGGCAGTGGATGGCCTTGCGCGAAGATGAAGATGTGGCCGAAGCGATGGGTATCCATCTGGTCAGCACCAAGTTACTGGCCTTTGGCATCGGCGCCGCTTTTTCCGGGTTAGCCGGCGCTATTTTCTCGGCGCGACTGAGTTCGATTTTCCCCCACAGTTTTAATTTACTCATTTCGATTAACGTGTTGAGTTTGATTATTGTGGGCGGTATCGGCAGCTTGCCGGGGGTTGTGGTGGGCGCGCTGGTTTTGGTGGGCCTGCCGGAGCTGCTGCGCGAGTTTGCCGAGTATCGTATGTTGTTGTATGGCGCATTGTTGATTGCGATGATGATTGCCCGACCAGAAGGATTATGGCCCTCGCCCGTCACAAAGCGTGAATTTCATGCCGCTGAAGAAGAGGAAGCAATGGGAGGCGCACAATAATGGCTCTCTTGGAAGCAACGAATGTAACGAAACAATTTGGCGGGTTAACGGCCGTCAACGACTTCACTTTCACCGTCGAAAAAGGGGCTATTGACAGCATTATCGGCCCCAATGGCGCCGGCAAGACGACGTTCTTCAACTGCATCACCGGATTTTACCAATTTGAAGAAGGCGCCATTGTGTTTGACGGGCATTCTGTAAACGGCCGTTCCACCGACCAAATTACCCGCATGGGCATCTCCCGCACCTACCAGAACATCCGCCTATTCTCCCAAATGACCACCATCGAAAATATCCTGGTAGGCATGGAACCCCAACTACACACCAGTTGGATTGGCGCATTGTTCCGGCTGCCGCCCACCGTCAAAGAAGAAACCAAAGCGTTGAATGAAGCGCGGCGGCTGCTCGACTTTGTCGGCTTAACAGGTAAGGGGGATGATTTATCCCGCAACCTGTCCTACGGCGACCAAAGACGACTGGAAATCGCCCGCGCCCTGGCCGCCAAGCCCAAACTTTTATTACTGGATGAACCTACCGCCGGCATGAACCCCCGCGAATCAGCCGAAACCACCGAATTCATCCGCCGCCTGCGCGATGAACTAGGCATCACCATCCTCCTTATCGAGCATGATATGCGCGTCGTCATGGGCATCTCGGAAAACATCACCGTTCTTGACTACGGCGCCAAAATCGCCGAGGGCGGGCCGTCAGACATCCAGAGCAACCCCAGAGTCATCGAAGCTTATCTGGGACGCGGAGCGGCTGCCAGCGCAACTATCGAAATTGAAAGCTAGAGGAGCAACGAGCATGGCTTTACTCGAAGTCAACGACATTCACACCTATTACGGCAACATTCACGCCTTGAAAGGCATCTCCCTCACCGTTGAAAAAGGGGAGATCGTCTCCCTCATCGGCGGTAATGGCGCAGGCAAAACAACCACGTTACGCACAATCAGCGGGTTAATTAAACCGCGTACCGGCAGCGTCACATTTGGTGGGGTAGACATCAGTCAATATCGCGCACATCAACTCGTCTCCAAGGGCATTGCTATGGTTCCTGAAGGGCGCGGCGTTTTTGCCCGCCTCAGCGTAAACGAAAACCTGAATATGGGCGCTTTTCATCGTAACGACAAAGACGGTATCGCTGAAGATTTAGAGAAGGTATTTCAAATCTTCCCCCGCTTGAAGGAACGGCGCACGCAGGTGGCCGGTACGTTGAGCGGCGGCGAACAGCAGATGCTGGCAACGGGGCGCGCGCTCATGTCGCGGCCTGATTTGTTGTTGATGGATGAACCTTCTATGGGGCTGGCCCCGGTTTTGGTGGAAGCGACTTTTGAAACGATTGAAGCGATTAACAAAGAGGGGACGACCATTCTTTTGGTAGAACAAAACGCGCATATGGCGCTGCAAGTAGCTAATCGCGGCTATGTGCTGCAAACGGGCGAAATTGTTTTGAGTAATACGGCGAAGGAATTGCAGAAAGACCCGACGGTGCAAAAGGCGTATTTGGGTATTGAATAACAAACGCGGCTCTGTTCAAAATGACGGAGTTAAAAGAAAAACGTAAAATGTAAAACGTCGTGAATCGTTTTATGTTTTACGTTTGTGACTATTCAGGTGTCCCCCTTAGATTTGTCAAATTTAGTCTGGTAAGCGCCTGATCATGCTAGAAAATTTGACAAATCTTTTCGACAACGCT
>JANTHP010000258.1 GCA_024762395.1 Anaerolineae bacterium
TCACCATGTGTGTGGTGCTCTATTTGAATGTGCTGCTGCTGGAATTGGTTCCCTCCATTGTGGAGCACCCCGTGTTTGAACGCTTTCCCATCTTAGGACGCATTGCGCACATCCTCCACCGCTTCGGCCCGGCGTTGGCGATTGCCGGCCTCACGCTTTCTCTGCTGCACCAGGCCTCATTGGGCGCAACTTACGGCGTGTTGTCCGGGCGCGGTCTCTGGTTCCGCCCCACAGCGCCGGTTATGTTTGTATTATCGGCCGTTGGCGGCGGGATGGCGCTGTTGTTTGTTCTCAGCGTGTTTGTCTTCCGCGTCATGCGTCCGGGATTGGTCAAAGATGAAATTTTGGCCCGCGTGGCTCAAATCGCCGGGGCTGTTTTGCTGCTCTGTCTCTACTTGAAGTTATGGGACTGGGCAGTGACGTATTATTACAGCTTTGACCAACTGGTTGACAAGCAGGTGGAGTTGTTGAATCAAGTTGCGCCTTATAATTGGACATTTTGGGTGGGGCAAGTGCTTTTGGGTTCTTTGTTCCCCGGTTTTGTGCTGCTCACTTACAAAAAAGGCAAGAACTTACGTTTACGCATCGTGGCCGCGATCTTGGCGGTTATCTGCGTCGGGATTTTGCGTTGGAACTATAATTTCTCCGGCTTGATCGCCCGCATCACTTACGATCCGTTTACGCCGGAAGTTGTTAAAAGTTTTTACGCGCCGACCTGGCAGGAAATTGCCGTCGGGATTGGCGTTGCTTCTTATTGGTTGATGGGCTTTAGTTTAGCCGCCCGTTTCCTCCCCTTCTACGATCCCAAGGACGGCGAACATCACTAACCGCCACCACTATTTTACATGATTCCCCATTGAACCGTTTGAGTTCATCACCTATAAGAGAAAAAGCTGTCGCTCCATGCGACAGCTTTTTTTATAACTATGCAGCGTTGTTGAGAAGATTTGTCAAATTTTTTAGTCTGATCAGACGTTCACCAACCCAAATTTGACAAATCTCTCTGACTCCCCAAGTCAGAGGCTGCGGCGACTTGTGAATTGTGTCACTTTTTCTTGTGACAAATGTCACTACTCCTCTCTCCAACAAAGGCGTACTATGGCGACGTATAGCAATGTAATGCAAATAATAGCAATTTATAGCAACGTGATGCAATGAGTGATTTATTAACCGTACGGCAAGTACAAGAAATTCTCCAGGTTGATCGGACCACAATTTACCGCATGTTGAAGGACGGCCGTTTATCCGGCGTCAAAATTGGCAACCAATGGCGCTTCCATAGATCGCAAATAGACAGTTTATTCGAGGATGAATCCCCAAAAACGAACACGGATGCGCTTTCGCTTGAAATTCTCCCATTAACCTGTCTGCAAGGTATGCAAAATATCAGCGCTGAAGCGATTGGCGTCAGCGCCGTCATCGTCAACGCCGTGGGAGCGCCGCTCACAGCGCCCAGCTTTCCAAGTCGTTTTTGCCAGCTCGTCAAAAGCAGCGAAGCGGGGCGGACTGCTTGCCAGGCCGATTTGGCTTTAGCGGCCAGCCGCGCCGGGTCGCCTATTCCGCAGTTTACTTGCCATGCTGGATTACAGTGCGTCGGCGCGCCAATTACGATTAACGGGGTGGAAACGGCCGTTTTCATTGCCAATCAATTCGCCACCGCCCCGCTCGACGATCAGCGCAAACAACAAATCCAACAGATAGCCGACGCCTACGGCCTGAACCCAGACGAACTCATTGAAGCCGCCGCCGAAACGGCCGTTCTGGATCAGGCACAGCAAAAGAAAGTAACCGCCTGGCTGCCCAAACTGGCGCACACCCTGTCAGAAATCGGCCAGGAACGCGCCGATTTACTGGGCCGCCTGCAGCGCATCGCCCACATGAGCAATCTGGGAACCGAATCAACCGCCAGACTGTCCGCTGTCGGTAATTGAAAAATGGGAAACGGTTCATGACCATGCCAACGTTCGAAGAATTAACCATGCTGCACAACAATATCTGCCAGGCGCTGGGCGACCCCAAACGCATCCAGATATTGTACGCCCTTCACGAACAACCGCGTCATGTCACCGCCTTAGCCTGCGCCCTGGACACGCCCCAGCCCACCATTTCACGCCATCTACGCATTTTACGCCAACGTTCACTGGTCACAACCAAACGCAACGGCCCGGCCGTCGTTTACAGTTTGGCCAATCCGGCCATCATTGCGGTTTTAGACAGTATGCGCCAGATATTACGCGACACGTTAAAACGGCAATCAAACATGCTAAGGAACGAGAATTTTATAACTTAGGAAACTATGTCCGCCGATTACGCCGATTTCACAGATTACCGGAGATAATCTGCGTAATCGGCGTAATCTGCGGATAGAAAGCTAACGTAAATTTTTACCTAATTCGGGTCAGCGTACCCAAATTTTTGAATCAGGAGAATCACATGCCCATCCGAAAGTTTCACCTTTTATTTCCCCTAAGCGTTCTGCTGCTGGCCGGTATCTTGATATTTTGGCCCGCTGAAGACGCTAACGCTCAGTGTGGTTCCTCCGCCTCCTCATGCAAAAACTGTCATGAGGTACAGGGCGAAGACCCCGTCAATAACGACGGCACAAGCTGGCACCAGGCGCACGCCTTCGGTGACTTCTGCGAATTTTGCCACGCCGGCAATGTGCAGGCCACCGACAAAGAAGGCGCTCATACCGGCATGGAAGCCCCGCTGGACAACATCCAGGCAAGCTGTGGCAACTGCCACGCCGCCGATTTAGATGAACGCGCGCAAGTTTATGCCACTGCCCTCGGCGTCGAAATCGGCTCCGGCGGCAGCGGCGGCTCCAGCAGCGGCGGCGATGCTGCCCCACCCGCCGACAGCGGCGACGCCCCGGCAGCCAACGATTCTGGAACGGATATGGCCGTAACCACCGCCGCCCCGCCCCCCGCCGCCCCATCCGGCATGACCATTGACGATCCCAACGTCATAGATTACGTCGCCCGCTACAACGAAAACGTCCTCGGCATCCGTACCATCAACTGGGGTAACCGCATCCTTGTCGGCCTCATCATCGTCACCTTAATTGGCGGCGGCGGCTTTGTCCTCTGGAACGAGCGGCGGCTGCGCCGTCGGCAAATCCCCGTCACCGAAGCCGTCACAGCCGAACAAACCGCCAAATACCCCGACTATCCGCCCCAGGTCGTCGCCCTGCTGCCCCGCATCGCCAAACTAACGCCGGAAGCACAAGGTGACCTGTACCAACTTTTAGAAAACCCGGCCAAAGCGCAGGTACTGCTGCACGATATGGCGCGGTTAGAACCGGAACTGGTCAACCAAGTCCGTAAATTAGACAAAGAATCACAAGCCTTGTTACTGGCCCTGGCCGGCAGCGGCGACTAACCAGTCACCAGCTACCAACCACCAGCAACTATCAACTAGCAACCAAATTCAGGAGAAAGAAATGGACTGGCTCAAAGAGCAATTTGCAAAAGAAGAATGGTCGCCCTATGCGGCGGGCGCGCTTCTGGGCGTTGTCGGCGTTCTCGCCGTCGCCCTCAGCGACAGCCTGCTGGGCGCATCCGGGGCCTTCGAAAACCTGGCCGGACTCATCGGTCAGGCCGTCGCCCCCAACCTGTTCGATAATATGTACTTTAATTTTGTGATGCCGCCCGGCATAACCTGGGGCGTCGTCCTCCTCATCGGCGTCTTTTTTGGCGGCATGTGGGGCGCAAAATCCAGCCACACCTGGAAAATCCGCATGGTTTCCAGCGAACAATGGACGCAGATAGCCGGTAAAAAATGGTGGAAACGCTGGTTGGTCGCTTTTGTCGGCGCCATCATTTTGGAATACGGCGCGGGCATTGCCGGCGGCTGCACCAGCGGTTTAGCCATCTCCGGGGGGATGTTATTAGCCCCGGCCGCCTATCTTTTCATTGCCGGCATGTTTGCCTCTGGCATCGTCACCGCCTGGTTCATCTACGGCAGGAGGTTCTAAATCATGACAAACTATATTTTAGCCCTGATTCTGGGCGTATTCTTCGGTCTTTCCCTGCAAAAAGCAGGGTTAACCAAATACAACAAAATCGTCAACGTCTTCCGCCTGACCGATTTTGCCGTGCTGAAATTTATGATGTCGGCATTGATTGTTTCCATGGCCGGTCTTTACTCGCTCAAATGGATGGGCGTCATCGCCTTCCCCAACATCCCGGCCACATATGTCGCCGGCAACCTGATTGGCGGCCTGATATTTGGCTTTGGGATGGCCATCTCCGGTTATTGACCGGGCACTTGTGCCGCCGGGTCCGGCGAAGGCAAGTTGGATTATTTGGTCCCCGGGTTTCTGGGTTTTTTGACCGGCGCTGTTATTTATGGCCTGACTTATCAACAGGTTTTTCCCAAGATTTCGGCCATTGCCAATTTTGGCGCGACTATCATGCCCGATTTATGGCATGTCAGCGCGGCTTTGGTGATTATCTTCTTTACGCTGTTCAGCCTTGTGCTCTTCTATTTGATTGATCGCGCCCATATGCAGCGCAAAGACAAATTGGCAGAGCAGCAATAATGACAACAAGATGACAGTCACTTTGAAAGTGACTGTCATCCGATAGGACTTAACTATGTCAACTACAACAATTACCCGACGCGATTTTCTAAAAATATCCGGCGCATCGCTGGGCGCGTTAGCCGTTGGGCAAATGCTGCCCATTAAGGTGGCTGAAGCAGCCCGTCAGGCGGGTATGCTGGATGCAAACGGTAATGGCTATATTCCAACGATGTGTGAAATGTGTGTCTGGCGCTGCGGGGTGCGGGCGAAGGTGAAAGACGGCCGTGTCGTCAAACTAGAAGGCAATCCTGAACACCCCCACTCGCTAGGCAACCTCTGCGCCCGCGGCCAATCCGGCCTCATGAATACCTACGACCCCGACCGCGTTCTGACCCCGCTCATCCGTGTCGGGCAGCGCGGCGAAGGCAAATTCCGCCAGGCAAGTTGGGAAGAAGCCCTCGATTTGGTCGCCAGCAACATGCAGGAAATCAAAGACAAATACGGGCCGGAGGCGATGATTTTCTCGTCCACCCACAATTTGTCCCAGGTACAGTTTGAGAATTTACTCAACGCTTACGGTTCCCCCAACTACGGTACGCAGCGCAGCTTGTGCTTCAATGCCATGATCGTCGCCAACCAGATGACCTATGGCATGGAAGAACCTTTCCGCAATTACGGCGGGCTGAAATACTTGATTTTAACCGG
This sequence comes from Anaerolineae bacterium, assembly GCA_024762395.1. GTDB lineage: Bacteria > Chloroflexota > Anaerolineae > Promineifilales > Promineifilaceae > JACKCC01. The sequence goes on from JANTHP010000258.1 coordinate 5,231, forward strand.
CCGTAACCTGATGGAAGCCATCTCCACCTCTGAAACATCTATTTTAAGCCACGCCATTGATAAAGGCTTGAAAGTTGTCTACATAGACCCGCGTTTTACCAAAACGGCCGCAAAATCAGCCGATTGGTGCGCCATTCGCCCCGGAACCGACCTGGCCTTTCACCTGGCCCTGCTCAACGTCATCATCAGCGAAGACCGCTACGACCATGATTTTGTAGAGAAATACACTGTCGGTTTCGACCAATTGGCCGAAGAAGTGCAGCCCTACACCCCCGAATGGGCCGCTCCCATCACCGACATTCAAGCCGACGTCATCCGGCGCATCGCCCGCGAATTTAGCGACGCCGCGCCCAACGCCCTGGCCCATAACGGTTGGCGTACCTCCAACTTTGAAAACTCCTTCCAAACGCAGCGGGCCATCACCTGTCTGAACGCCCTGGTCGGCAATTGGGGCATCCATTTGCTGCCCGCCGCCGCTGAAGGGGCCGGGCTGGGCGCGCCGCCGCAGCCGCCTTATCCGCGCGCTTCGGCGATGCGCATGGACGGCGTGCCCTGGAAATACCCGTTGGTTCCTTTCAAATTAGGCGTTTTCCAGGAACTGCGCGACGCCATCATTGCCGAGCAGCCGTACAAAGCGCACGGCTGGTTCATTTCGCGGCAAAATCCGGTGCAGTCGCTGCCCGACCGCCGCAAGACGTTGGAAGCGATGAGCAAGATGGATTTCATCGCCGTCGTGGACATTTTCTTGAATGATACGGCCTGGTTTGCCGATGTGGTGCTGCCGGAAGCCTCTTATCTGGAACGCTACGATCCGCTCAATGTTGTCGGCGATCTGGCTTTTCTGCGCCAACCGGTCATCCAGCCGCAGGGCGAAGCCAAATCGGCGCTGTGGATTTACAAGGAGTTGGGAAAACGGCTCGGTCTGGAAGATTTCTTCCAATACGTGGATGAAGAAGATTATCTGCGCCAGCAGTTAGCGCCTTTGGGCGTGACGTTGGAGGAAGTGCGCGAGAAAGGGTATGCCCGGATGCCCGGCGGCGGCGAAGAAGGTGAATTTACCTGGAATACGCCCAGCGGCAAGGTGGAGTTGTTCTCTGACACGCTGAATAATGCCGGATTTAACGCGCTGCCCACGTGGGAAGAACCACCGCGCCCACCCGCCGGAAAGTTTTACTTGTTGACCGGTAAGGTTGGTCGGCATACGCAATTTGCGACGCAAAATAACCAACTGCTGCACAAATATCAAGATGAGCCGCGTTTATGGATGAATTCTGCTTCAGCCAAAGCGTTGGGGCTGGCGGATAATGACCTGGTGAAGGTGACGAGCGATGTAGGCGAAGCCAATATCCAACTGATGGTGACGGAGGCGATTCGCCCGGACTGCGTCTATCTGACTCCCGGTTACGGTCATGTCTCGAAAGGGTTGACGACTGCTTTTGGCGTGGGGGCCAGCGATTCGGTCTTGCATGTCACGTATACCGACCCGGTGAGCGGCAGTCAGGCGCTAAGCCAGACGTTTGTGTCGGTAACGGCCGTATGAAACA
>JANTHP010000259.1 GCA_024762395.1 Anaerolineae bacterium
CCAAAACTGGCCTGATTTGTTGCCTTTATTCGATTGTTAATGTTCGATAAGACGCTGAGTAACCCTCAGCGCATTATTATTTTTCTAAATGCGAATAAAGCAAAAACGCCTGGATTCCGAAAAATCCAGGCGTTTTTGCTCAAATGTGGCGCCTCACTCGTCATGATGTGGCTGCGATGTTGGCTGCTAAGCAGTGATGCGGCTGCAAAGAAGGCTTCTAATCTGCTGCGATGAGGCTAGGATGTTAACAATGATGTGGCAATAATGTTGTTACAATGTTGACGGTAGGGCTTCAATGATGCTCCGTGTCGTTCAGCGCCACCAAGTAGGTTCCATGAAACCTTGGTCATTTTATAAGGGAGAAACATTACAATTTGCATTACAATCAGGCGTTTTAGTACAAAGGTCTCATTTGGCATAGACCCAGGCATCAAAAAGTTCGCTTAAATCGCAGTTGCACTGTTTTTCAGCCAGCATTTGGAAATCTTTTGTATTGGCTATTTGCCATTGGTATTGGATAAAGTAGTTTTGCAAAAACGCATCGAATGTCTCTTCCCCCATTGCCTGAGCCAATTCATTGACAAAAATAGGGCCGCGTCCATAAATGATACCGCTGTATGCGGCCCCTTCATAGGCGCTTACCGGCAGGCCGATGGGAATATCTGCCTGTTCAATTCGATTCCACCTGTTCTGGAATGATTGGTAAAACTCTTCAGCGGTGGCATCACCGTAACGATCCCGAAAATAGAGCCAGGTGATGTACTGTACAACCGATTCATCCAGCCAGGGTTCATCCAATTGATCGTTGCCAACAACGCTGTAAAACCATTGATGACCGACCTCGTGCGCTGTTGTGCTTTCAATGTAAACAGTGGCCGGCACGGAGCCTATGGTGTCATCCGGGTTGTAAATGCGGTCGGTGATGGCGATCATGCCGGGATATTCGATGCCCAGGGCCAGGGTGGGGGTGTTGACCAGATCAAGTTCGGTGAAGGGGTAGGTTCCGAAGCGACGGCCGTAAATGTCTAACGCGGCGACGGCCGTATCTAAAACGACAGCAGCTCCATCCTGCAAGGTGGCGGGGGCGTAGCTGTTGATGGTCGTCGCTCCTACAGCGGCGCTGGCGGGAATATAATCGGGACTGGCGGCCAGGTAAAAATCGCGCATTGGCCCGGCGGCGTAGGCGATGGTCTGGCGATTATCTGCTGTATCCCGTTCCATTTCAATGCCGCTGGCGACGATGACCTGATTGGCGGGGGCGGTGACGCGCACCAGGTAGAAGCTGGTGTCGGCGTAGGTCACGTCGCCAGCTTCTGGGGCCGGCTGCAAGTTCCAGCCGGTGTTGTCGTAGGTGGATATGACGGGGTAGAAGTGGGCCAGCGCTAGTACATCTTCGGCGTAGGCCAGAACGCCATAGTTGCGGTCGAGTTGGGTGGGCACGGCCGTTTCAAAATCCATCCCGATTACGGTTTGCTCACCCGGCTGGAGGGGAACCGCCATCGGCACGGCCAGAATGGTTTGATCGTATTCATAGCCGGGGGAGGCTGGTTTCCCATTTACCGTTAAATCGGCCACCGCGCAGTTCCCGCCCAGCAGGTTGGGGTACAGATGGAAGTATACAGTATCCAGAGGAACGGTTTCTTGATTGGTGTAGCGAACCTGGAGACGGCCGTTCACTGTCGTCATTTCCTCGCTCAATTGCAAATCGAGATGGTAGACGCTGGCTCCGGGTAGTTGGTCTAAAATGGTTTGCGCGCTGTCAATCAATCCGGCGCGGAACGGTTCACGGTTGTCCCAATCGGTGTCGAACAGGGTGGGAGCGGGCAGGGATGGGGCCGGAGGAGCGGCGGTGGCGGTGGCGGTGGCGGTGGCGGTTGTTTCTTCTGTTGGCGGCAAGGGTTGTTGGGTGGGAACGGCCGTTACCACGGCGCCTGTCGGCAAAACCGGCGGCTCCGTTTGATTCCTCTGGCAAGATACCAGGACGCCAAGAAATAAAAACCCAATTTGCAGAAATCGCGTTATCTTTTTCATCATTCACACTCCTTGCGTGCGTTAATCCTTCTTTATTGTACCGCCTTTTGTCTTTTTCGTGTCATGTTTGGGTCAAAACAGTGACAAAGCGGGCAGGAAATTAGCCTTGACATGCCTCGATGAGCATGTTACGATCTTGTCGTAATTGAAAAATAAATGACGATGATTCGGAATAGTAACCGGTAAAGCGGGTCTTAGAGAGTTGGTTCATGAGCTGGAAAGCCAACGTCAGCGCCGCCGGTGAATGGGCCGAGGAGTTGTTCGGGCGAACGCTTTATCAGTAGTCTGAACCGGAAATGCCACCGTTATCAAGGCATAGGTTTCGTTAAACTGGAACTGAAAAGAGTGGAGCTGGCTTCAACATGTACGCGCTATCACCGGCGCGTTTTCTGTTTTAGCAGGCTTAAGCAGGGTGGCACCGCGAGATTGTTTTTTGACGCTCTCGTCCCTGGACAGGATGAAAATTTTGTCTGGAGATGAGGGCGTTTTTTTGTTTTAGCGGTTAGCAGTTAGCTCTTAGCATTTAGCAAGACGCTAATCGCTAATTGCTAAAAGCTAATCGCTTCAAAAGTTACGGAGGATGAAATGAGCGACCAATATAAGTTTAGTTTAGATGAGAGTAGACTGCCGAAGGCGTGGTACAACATCGCTGCCGACATGCCTGTGCCGCCGACGCCGGTGCTGCATCCGGGCACGAAGGAGCCTGTGACGCCGGATTTCCTCAATGTGTTGTTCCCGATGAACCTGATTATGCAGGAAGTCAGTCAGGAACGATACATCGAGATTCCGGAGCCGGTGCGCGAGGTATATAAACTGTGGCGGCCAACGCCGCTGTTCCGCGCCCGCCGTTTGGAGTTGGCGCTGGACACCCCGGCTCACATTTATTACAAAAATGAAGGAGTCAGCCCGGTGGGATCGCATAAGCCGAATACGGCCGTTGCCCAGGCATTCTTCAATAAAGAAGCAGGCACTAAAGCGATGACGACGGAAACCGGGGCCGGTCAATGGGGATCGGCGTTGGCGATGGCCTGTAATTTCTTCGACATTGATTTGGAAGTGTACATGGTGAAGGTCTCCTACCAGCAGAAGCCGTACCGCCGCATTGTCATGCAGAATTATGGCGCGCAGGTGTTTGCCAGCCCAACGGATAGGACGCAGTACGGCCGTTCCGTTCTGGCCGATACGCCTGATACGCCCGGTTCCCTGGGGATTGCCATTTCTGAAGCCGTTGAAGTGGCGGCGACCTCCGGCGGCACGAAAAAGTACAGCCTCGGCTCGGTGTTGAATCATGTGTTGACCCATCAATCCGTTATCGGGTTGGAAGCGCTGGAACAGATGGAAATGGCCGGCGAATATCCCGACATCATCATCGGCTGCGCCGGCGGCGGCTCTAATTTTGCCGGGTTTACCTATCCCTTCCTGCGCGAGAATTTCACCAATGGCATGAATACAAAGGTCATCGCGGTTGAACCGGCAGCTTGCCCCACGTTGACGCGCGGCAAATATGCGTTCGATTTTGGCGACACGGCTGCCATGGCTCCCATCATGAAGATGCACACGCTGGGCCACACCTTTGTGCCGCCGGGCATCCATGCGGGTGGGTTACGGTATCACGGCATGGCCCCCAGCGTCAGCGCCTTGGTGGAACATGGCGATGTGGAAGCGCGGGCGGTGCATCAATTGGCAACGTTTGAAGCGGCCGTGCAGTTTTCCCAGGCGGAAGGCATCGTTCCCGCTCCAGAGACAGCGCACGCCGTTCGCGTAGCCATTGACGAAGCGCTTAAATGCAAGGAAACGGGCGAGAAGAAGGTGATTGCCTTCAATCTGTCCGGGCATGGTCATTTCGACATGGCGGCCTATGAGGCGTACTTCAAGGGCGGTCTCAAGGACTACGAATATCCGGATAAGGAAATTGAAGAAGCGATGGTGCATTTGCCAAAGGTGAACCTATAAGTGGTCAATTGTTAACGGTTAATTGTCAATTGCCGACTGTTTGTGTTGGCAATTGGCAATTAACAATTGGCAATTAATAATTGACAATTATGAATGCTGTTTACACACCAACTTTAACTGATTTTCGTGAATTGGCGGCGGGGCCGGCCAATCTGATCCCGGTTTATCGCGAGTTTGCGGCGGATTTGGAGACGCCGGTGTCGGTTTATCTCAAGCTGATGGATGCGATGGGGCCGTCGTTTTTGCTGGAATCGGTTGAAGGCGGCGAGCAGGTGGGGCGCTACTCGTTTGTAGGGGTTAATCCGCGCGGGATGATTTCGCTGAACGGCCGTTCCATCACCGATACACGCGAAAATGGCACAAAAACACGCGACCTGGCCGACGGCGAGGACATTTTGGACATCCTCAAAGCCGAATTGGGCCGGTTTACCCCCGCCGAACTGCCCGGCCTGCCCCGCTTTGTCGGCGGCGCAGTCGGCTATCAGGGGTATGATGTGGTGCGCTTTTTTGAGAAACTGCCGGAAACGGCCGTTGTTCCCCTCAACATTCCCGACGCCATCTTCCTTCTGGCCGATACGCTGGTTGTGTTTGACCACGCCCGTCACCGGCTGCTGATTTTGGCGAATGCCCGCGTGAATGGGGATGTAGGCGACGGGGACGTCGCTGCGTCTTACGTAGAGGCGATTCAGCGGATTGAGAGAGTGAGTGAGAAGTTGTTACGGCCGTTACCGGCCGTTCCGCACCGTCGTTGGGGCGTTAAACAATACAACAACGGATTGTCCGCTAACATGAACCGGGAACGCTACCAGGAAATCGTCGCCGAAGCTAAAGAGTATATTGCGGCGGGCGACATCTTCCAAGTGGTATTGAGCCAGCGCTTCAGCCGCCAGACCAGCGCCCATCCGTTCGCCATTTACCGTTCGCTGCGGATGCTCAACCCATCGCCTTACATGTTCTACTTCGATTTTGGCGAACTGGATTTGCAAGTCATCGGCGCATCGCCGGAAATGCACGTGCGGCTGGAAGATGGCGTCGCCAGCGTGCGCCCCATCGCCGGAACCCGCTGGCGCGGCCAAACCCCCGCCGAAGACGCCGCCCTGGCTGAAGATTTGTTAGCCGATCCCAAAGAGCGGGCCGAGCACGTCATGTTAGTTGATTTGGGACGCAACGACATCGGCCGAGTCAGTGAATACGGCTCCGTCAACGTGCGCGATTTGATGGTTGTGGAAAAATACAGCCACGTCATGCATATCGTCAGCCATGTTGAAGGCCAAATCAAGCCCGATATGGACGCTTTTGACCTGATGCGGGCTACATTTCCCGCCGGAACGGTCAGCGGCGCGCCCAAAGTACGGGCGATGGAAATCATCGAAGAATTGGAAGGGGAACGGCGCGGCTTGTACGCCGGCGCAGTCGGTTATTTTAGCTATGATGGCAGCATGGACACCTGCATTGCCATCCGCACAATGGCGATGCAAGGCGATACGGTTCATGTGCAGGCGGGCGCGGGCATTGTTGCCGACAGCGACCCGGCCAGTGAATATCAAGAGTGCGTTAACAAGGCTAAGGCGCTGCTGGTGGCGGTGGATAGGGCGGAGCAAGGAACGTTGTAGCGGGTGGCGGGTAGCGAGTGGCGAGTAGCGGGTGGCGGGTAGCGAGTGGCGAGTAGCGGGTGGCGGGTAGCGAGTGGCGAGTAGCGGGTGGCGAGTATGAATTTTAGGAATTATGAGGATTGGTTAGAGAAGGTTTCTCCGTTAATTCGACAGGATCCGTTATGGGAGTTTGTGACATATCGAAAGGCATTGTTTCTGGCAGATTTGGCCTGGTTTGACAGTGAAAAGTTGCTGGCAGAACCACGCAGTAAAAGTTTATCGTGGCAATTGGTGCGCAGCGCCGGTTCTGTGGCGGCGAATATCGAGGAAGGTTTTGGGCGCGGCTATGGTAAGGATTATGCACGATTTTTGCGGATTGCTTTAGGTTCGGCGCGAGAAACGAAGGGGTGGTATTATCGCGGGCGGCATGTGTTGGAAACGGCCGTTGTCGAGTATCGTATCCGCTTAATTGATGAAATCATTCGTAACCTAGTCATAACATCAGAACAACAACGGCGTCGTTAACACTCGCCACTCGCCACTCGCTACCCGCTACCCGCCACATTTTGATTTAGGAGAGTAACTATGACCACAAAAAAACGAGTATTTAGCGGTATTCAACCGACAGGAAACACCCATATCGGCAATTATTTGGGAGCCATTCGCAATTGGGTTGCCAAACAGGAGGAGAAAGAGAACTTCTTCTGCGTGGTGGATTTGCACAGCCTAACCGTGCCCCAAGACCCAGCCGAACTGCGTCACGAGACGCGGGCGATGGCGGCCGTGCTGTTGGCATCGGGGATTGACCCGGAGAAATCAACGTTGTTCATCCAGAGCCACGTGACCGCCCACGCCGAGGGCTGCTGGCTGCTCAACTGCGTCACGCCGTTGGGTTGGTTACAGCGGATGACGCAGTACAAAGACAAAGCGGCCAAGCAGGAAAGCGTCTTGACCGGCTTGCTCGACTACCCGGTGCTGATGGCCGGCGACATCATCTTTTACGATGCCCATGAAGTGCCGGTGGGCGAAGACCAAAAACAGCACGTGGAATTGGCGCGGGACATCGCCCAGCGGTTTAACAGCCTGTACGGGCAGGAGTTTTTTATCGTTCCCAAGCCGATTATCCCCGAAGTGGGGGCGCGGGTGATGGGATTGGATGACCCAACCAAAAAAATGTCCAAGAGTTTGGCC
>JANTHP010000260.1 GCA_024762395.1 Anaerolineae bacterium
TATGGCCGATGGTCAACAAAATCGTCTCCCGCCACCAGGAATCGGCCAGCCGCTCGTCATCAGCCCAAAATGTGGCTATCAAATTCCCTTCACGCACCGTTTCCGCCAAATAGTAGGCGCATAAATACTCCTGAAAGGTCAGGTGAACAAAACGGTAGGCAGTATTTTCCTCGCTAATCAGGCTGCCGCGGCTGCGCATCGCTTTAATAAATTCTTTCAGCCGCGCCTTGCCTTCATCCGGCCCATATTCGGCGTCAAATTCGGGCCGCAGCCATCGTTTAAGCTGCTCCTCGTGTACGGCGCGGCCTGCTTCCTCACCCGCCTTCATCATTTGATAGGCCAGATGCGCCAGGAATTGCAGTTTGGCCGTCTCCGTGCCGCCCCATTGGCGCAGCGCTTCCGTCCCTTCGGTTGCCGCATGATGCTTTTCGGCCAACAACACCTCGACGCATTTCTTGTATAAAGCCGCCCGCTGTTGGGGCAAATGATGCTCGTTGTAATGGACAATGGCGACAACGGTGACCATCAACGGCGTATCAATCAATGGCGGCTCATTGCGCGCCCGCCGTTTGGCTTCCAGGGCATCAATGGCATTTTGCAGCGCCCGCCGTTCCTTTTCCCGCTCTTTTTCGTCCTCGTACACAGCCGCCGACCACCGCTTAACCAACTGCTCCACCTGTTTCGCGTCCATCGGCAAGACGCCGGCCACGCGAAAATCGGCCAGCCGCGCCTGTCCGCGATAGGCGCGGGTACGGCTGCTAATGATAATGCGGGCGGCGTCGCCACTGTCTACCAGATTTTGTACTTCGGCGCTCACCAGCCGCCGCTCGGCTTCGTCCGCCACCTCGTCCAGGCCGTCTAAAAGCAGCATACAGGGCGCGCCGCTTGATAAAAGGCGGTCAAAAAAGTTGTCTGGCAAACGGCCGATTGTCTTTTGCAGTTGGTGGGTGATGAAGCGGCGCAGCGTGCCCATTGCGGGGTCAGCATCGGCGCTATGGCGGCGGCGGTAGCCGTTATATTCGCTCAGGGTGATGAAAATGGGAACGGGCAGCGGGTCGGCCAGCCCAAGATGGCGGCGCACCAGGCTGGCGTCGCCGGTCAGATGCGCCTGGGCCAGGGAGCTGGCAATGATGCGCAAGTAGGTGGTTTTACCGCAGCCGGGCGCGCCGGTAACGGCCAGTTTGTCGCTCTGCCGCAGCAAGTCGCGCATATCTACCCGATTGTCGCGCTGTTCGGCCTGCTCCCGACGCCGTTCCGCTTCATCGGGGTCAAGGGCGGCGGCCAGGGAAACGTATACGTTGTCAAGGGTCAGGGTATGTATTTTGCGCTGCCGCTCTTCTACGCCCCGCAAATTGAGACGCTCGTAATGCTTTTTCACCCAGGCCAAATAATGCCGCAGTTGGTCGTCGAACGAATCAGCCTTACTTATTGGTTTTTCGGGTGCTGGCGGCGGGTTATGGATAGTTACAGGGGCGTTAAATTCCTGATACGTGCCGCTATCCTCCACTTCTACTATGCGCGACGGCGGTTCCTCATCCGCTTTGCCAAATAAACGACTTATCAAATCCAACGCGCCGCTTAAATTATCCAAAAAACCAACGGTGATGAGAACGGCCGCGCCAATACCAGCGACAATAACAACCCAATTATCGGGCAGGATAGACTCGACATATCTATCGTAAACAAACAAAGCGGCAGCGATGAAAGCAATGACCGCGAATGTAATGAGTAAGGCGCGTCTGGATTTCATGGGTTAACCTCGTTAATCTAAACGTCTGCTTCATGCAGGTAAGTATACTCGTTTTTGCTTTCATTTTCCCCTCGTTCCGCATTAGAACTGCTGACGCAAGTGTGGAAACAAGACGGGAACCGCGCTCAATGGTACACTTTAGGGTATGAAAACACCCTTTGTCTGGCTCGGATCGGGCCGCGCGAAAAAGTGGCATGTGGACGACAAGGCGCGCCTGTTGGATCAGGCGGCAAAAGCGGGGCTGCCTGTGCCGCCGGGCGCTGTCCTGCTGGATGAATTTTTCCAATTGGTTTTGGCAGAAGGAGTGATTGCGGCGGAGAACGGCCGTTACCACGCCCCCGATCCCCAATGGCTGGCCGAAACATTATTCGACGGCATTCGCTTCCCCCAAATGGATAAACCGGTTGTCGTTCGCGCCGCCGACGCCAGCCCATCTCCCCAACCTGGGGTAGATTTTACCGATCCCAACCAGCTATCTCAATCGCTATGCGAATTTTGGTCGTCAGCGCCGGACAATGGGCGCCGGGATGCGTTGATAATGGAGATGGTAACAAGAGGTGAGGCAGGTACGGCCGTTACCCGCCACAACGACAAAACCGACCACATCCCCCCGCTCACCCTACCCCAACTACGCGCCTGGCAACGGCCGTCGCCCAAACTGCCAGCCCACATCCGGCGGCTGCAGCAACTGCTGCGCGGCGTGCGCCGCACGTTTGGCAAAGGGGATTGGGCGATTGATTGGGTAGACGACGGCCGTATTTGCTGGCTGCTGCAAATTAGAGATTGGCAATTAGAGCCTGGAGACTGAGCGATTCGCCAATCTCCAGGCTCCAATCTCTACCCGTAATGACTCAGCCTCAGAGGTGACAGTCACTTAAAACGCCATAGATTGTAACCAGTGTCTCTGGGAAAAGTGACTGTCACCTGAGTAATCACCTCTACCCCCCAATAAACTCACGCAAAACAGAATCGGGGGGAACGGCCGTTTCATCCGCCATCGGAATCACAACCTGAAGCATCGCACGCACCCGCGCCGCCCGCTTATACGCATCCTCCCGCAGCGGATCATCCTGGTACAGCGCCTCCCATTCCACAAACTGCTCATACAAACGCGCCCGGTACAAAGCCAACTCATACGGCATGGCGCTGTTGATGATAAAATCGGCCGTACCATGATAAGGAATAATATGCCGCATCTCACTGGCGCGGACATAATGCCAATGTTCCAACGTCTGCTGCGGGTTATAAGCCCGATGAACCGAATCACGCAGCATTCGCCGAATCAGCCGCAAATCCGTCCAGCGCACATACCCTGCCGGCCCCTTCATTTGCAGCAGCGGCTCAAGATACAACTTAAACTTCATCTCGTCGGCAACACCTGCCGTCATCGGCGGATAAAGGCCATGCAAACTATCAATCAACAAAATTTCATTGGCCGCCAACTGCATCGGCGTCCGGTTCAAATGCCGCTTACCCGTTTTGAAATCGTAAAAAGGAATGACAACACGCTCGCCGGCGCTTAACCGGCGCAAATGCTCGTTGATGAGTTCCAGGTCTAACGCTTGCGGCGTCTCAAAATCATAGTCGCCAAATTCATCCTTGGGGTGCATTTCCAAATCAAAGAAATAATTGTCCACATTCAGCGTGACAAATTTCAACCCTTCCCGCGCCAATCGCTGCGCCAATTTATTCGTCGTCGTCGTTTTGCCGGAAGATGACGGCCCGCTAACCAACACCATCTTCAACGCATCCCGCCGCTGAATGATAAAATTGGCGGCCGTCGTCACATCCTCTTCATAGGCCGATTCAGATTCATGGACAATTTGAGGGAATTCGCCCCGATTGACGCGCTCATTAAACGCCGCAATCGTATGAACATGATGGGACACAGCCCAATCCAGAGATCCCCAGATTTTCGCCCAGGGGATGTTGTCGGAAGGATGCGCCGCTTTATCGGCAGCGGCGCGGCGGCGGCGATTTTGCTCGTCGCGGTAGAGGATGTACGCTTTGGCAACCGTGGCGTGACCGTTTTCAATCAAAACTTTTTCCACGGCGTCCTGGATTTCCTCGATGTGGGGAATGTGGCCCGGCGGCATATTTTCTTCCAGAATAGCCACAACCTGCTCGGTCAGCCATCGCGCGCGGTCGCGGTCGCGCCCGCCAACGGCAACGGCCGCTCGATAGATGGCGTTCATGATCCGGTCGGGATTAAAAGGAACAATGGCTCCGCTCCGCTTGGTAACATGTGTAATGGGGGACATAATTCTCCAGAGATGGGGGGAACGGCCGTTATCTCAATCAGCCGCCACAGCTTTAGACATATTGGTGATAGCCGCTCCCGCCAACTGCGCTACCACACCCAACAAGGCCAGATCGCCCTCATTAAACGCCTCGCCGTCCAACTTATTCAACGCCTGAATAACGCCCAGCGTCTTCTCGGCATAAATGATGGGCACACACACCATTGAGCGCGTAGAAAATTCAAACCGCCGGTCAACTGAAGGCGAGAAACGCGGGTCCAAATACACATCCGGGATGATGACCGGTTCCCGATTGGCGGCTACCCAGCCGGCAATCCCTTCGCCCAGAGCGATCCGGTGCCCCACCAGCAAATCGCGCACCTCGCCATACACAGCCACAAACGCCAGTTCATCCGTTTCTTCATCCACCAACAGCAGGGAGCCGGCGCTGGCGTGTATGCTAACCAGGGCTGATTCTAAAATGCGGTCCAGAAGCCCCATCACATTGGTGCGCTCGTTGACGCTGGCCGAAACTTCCTGCAAGGCACGTAATGCGTCCAAAACGTCGCGCAGCATACGCACTTCCCGCTCCAGAGCGGCGTTATCGGCCTTCAAGCGCACGTTTTGCAGTTGAACAAATCGCAAAATTTCACGAAAATCGTTGCTCATGTAGACTCCTTTGTAAACGCAGAACAATTTACCAAATCGTGGGTTTCATTTCAGTTGAAGTGACAGTCACGGGGCGCAGAATCTTGGATAAACTAAGGCCGTTTGCCCCGTGACTGTCACTTTGGTTCAACTCATTTGAAATGCGCCCTTTGCCAAATCGGGCTGCGGTTTTCACCCTTCGTGATGGAAACAGTATAACATAAAAATCGGCGTTTGTTCTTGAGAAGAAACGGCCGTCTTGCTACAATTCCCAAAATTTTCCCACCAAGGACGGAACGATATTCATGACCCCCAACATACTCTTACTCCAGGCCCGCCACGCCAACGATGCGGCGCGGCTGGAAGAGCGCGCTTCTTTTGCCCAAATGGCCGGATTAGATGAAAGCCGCGTCACCCCCTACGACCTGCTCGCCAACACCCCCACCCTGGCCGAAATCCGCCGCTATGACGCGCTGATGGTGGGCGGCAGCGGCGATTATTACGTCTCCAAAGGCAATTTACCCCGGTTTACGGCCGTTTTGGATGTGTTAGCCGAAACCGTCGCCGTTGGACACCCGACCTTTGCCTCCTGCTTTGGCTTCCAACTGCTGGTGCAAGCCCTCGGCGGCGAGATTGTTTACGCGCCGGACGAGATGGAGGTAGGGACATATGAGATACAGTTGACGGATGACGGCCGTAACGACGACCTGTTCAACTATCTCCCCGACACATTTACCGCCCAACTGGGCCGCAAAGACAAAGCCTCCCGGCTGCCGGAGGGCGTTTTGCATCTGGCAAGCAGCAAAAGGGCGCAGTTCCAGGCGCTGCGCGTGCCGAACAAGCCGATTTGGGCGACCCAATTCCATCCGGAACTGACAAAAGAGAGTAATCTGGCTCGTTTTCGCCGGTACATGGCCGGATATGCGGCAGTCTTGACGCCGGAAGAGATACAAAAAATGATTGACCAATTCGGCGAAAGTTCGGAAGCCAATCAACTCATCGGACGCTTTATACAGCTTGTTTTTGGCTAAAACATCCTCTGAAAATGGGACACGGATTAACACGGATGAACACAGATAAGATTAGAAACGGAAATTAAATAACCTGCGGAACTGAGACTGGAGATTGGAGACTAGCAGAGCTATTCAGTTCTATTTTTAGCACCCGGATAAACACAGATAAACGCGGATTTTTATCCGTTATTTGTTCTTAAATCCGTGTTTATCCGTGAAAATCCGTGTCCCATTTTTAGAACTGAACAACCCTGGGAGACTAGAGACTGGACTAATCTCTAATCTCCAGTCTCTAATCCCTTGTACGTTATTAAATTCTCATCCCTTATCAAGAGGAACCAACTCAATCTCATACAGTTTGGGCCACAATTTCCCCGTCACAAACAAACGATCCGTTTCATCATCGTAAGCGATGCCGTTGAGTACGTCTACCTTTTGCGTCACATCGGCGGGATTAAGCAAGCCGGTCAAATCAATCCAGCCCACAACCTGCCCCGTTGCCGGGTTAATGCGGGCAATGCGGTTCGTCTGCCAGATATTAGCCCACACCTCCCCCTCGACATATTCCAACTCATTCAGGCGCACAACAGGGCCGTTTTCGTCGCGGACTTCCACGCGGCTAACTTCCGTCAGCGTCTCCGGGTCCCAAAAGTAAAGATTAGCCGTGCCGTCGCTCATAATCAGCTTTTCGCCATCATGCGTGATGCCCCAGCCCTGCGTGGGATAGCTAAACTCTTGCAACAGTTCAAAACTTTCTTTATCGTAAACAAATCCAGTTTGCGACTGCCACGTCAATTGGATGAGTTCGTCGTCAAACGTCGTAATCCCCTCGCCAAAATACTGCTCCGGCAGCTCAATCATTTGAATGATGTCGCCCGTTTCCACATCCACTTTGCGCAAGGTAGATTGGCCGTACAGGCCGGAACCTTCGTAAAAAATGCCGTCCTCGTAAATGAGGCCCTGGGTGAAGGAGTTGGGGTCGTGGTCGTAGGTGTGGATGATTTCGTAGGTGTAAATCGGTATGGCGTTGGGAACGGCCGTTTCACTAACCGGAGATGGTTCGGGCGGCTTTGTTGGCGTGGGCACGGCCGTCTCCGTCGCGGT
>JANTHP010000261.1 GCA_024762395.1 Anaerolineae bacterium
CTGTTGGCGCATATGGGGGAGTGACGGCCGTTTCGCGGTAGACCTGCGAGGTTTCCAAAAACCTCGCAGGTCTGTCTAGCAAAAATCAGTAAATCTGCGGCACAAACGTTTGTTCCGTGATGGGGGGACGGATATAGTCCACATTTTGTTCGCGCGGCGGCAGTTCAATGGGGGGCGGGGTGAAATCTTCATAAGGAATCATGCTCAAGATGTGACTGATAGTGTTGAGCCGCGCCTTTTTCTTATCATCGGAATTGACGACATACCAGGGAGCTTGTTTGATGTCGGTGTAGTCAAACATGCGGTCTTTTGCTTTTGAGTATTCCACCCATTTGCGCCGATCCTCCAAATCCATCGGGCTGAGCTTCCAGCGCTTGAACGGCGTTTCCACCCGCGCCTGGAACCGACGCTCCTGTTCCACATCGCTTACAGAGAACCAGTATTTGAGGAGGATGATGCCGGAACGAGTCAGCATCCGTTCAAATTGGGGGCAAGAGCGCAGAAATTCGCGGTATTGTTCTTCCGTGCAAAAACCCATCACCGGTTCAACCAGGGCGCGGTTGTACCAACTGCGATCCATCAAAACAATTTCGCCGGCAGCAGGCAGATGGGCCACATAGCGCTGGAACCACCATTGGGTGCGTTCTCGGTCGCTGGGTTTGGGTAGGGCGATGACGCGCATGATGCGGGGGTTGGTGCGTTCGGTGATGCGTTTGATGACGCCCCCCTTGCCGGCCCCGCTGCGCCCTTCGAAGATGATGACAACGCGCAAATTAGCTTTAACCACCCAGTATTGCAATTTGACCAGCTCTTCTTGCAGCCGGAACAGTTCGTGTTCGTAAAATTCGGTGGTTAAACGGCCGTTTTTCTTATATTTATTGTGTAAATGCCCCTTGGCGTCATAAAATTGCTTGTCTAAATCAACTTTTTTAACTTTCTTTTTGCCATTGGGGGACTTGGCTTTCGGTTTTTGACCGTCGTTTGCCTCGGCGGCGATTGGTTCCGGCTCGGCTTGTTGTTCAGCTTGCGTTATCTCAGTTGTCATCTTTGCCTCCTCTTCTCATTGTAATTGGACTGTTTCCACAAAAATTATAGCATAAATGCGGAACATCTATACATCTGCTGGAATCGTTACAATGCGGGTTTTTTGAGCTTGTCTGCAAATGCTGCCCGAAATTTACGCATTTTGGGATCAATGACCAGGCGGCAGTAGGGTTGACGGCCGTTTTGACGATAATAATCCTGGTGATACGCTTCTGCCGGATAAAATGTGTGGAATGGCGCTATTTCAGTAACGATGGGATTGGGCCAAAGACCGGCGGCGTCTGCTTCCGCTCTTGATTGTTCGGCCGCCGCCTTTTGCGCTTCGTTGTGATAGAAGATGACGGAACGATACTGCGTCCCCACATCCGCGCCCTGTCGGTTGAGGGTGGTGGGGTCGTGTGTGCGCCAAAATACTTCCAGCAGATCGGCGAATGTGATAACGGCCGTATCAAACACAATCTGAATCACTTCGGCGTGACCAGTCGCGCCCGTGCAGATTTGTTGGTACGTGGGATTATCAACTGAGCCGCCGGCATAGCCGGACACCACTTCTTCAACGCCGTTCAATTCTTGAAAAACCGCGTCAACGCACCAAAAACAGCCCGCCCCCAGAGTTGCTGTTTCAAGTTTTTTTAGCATAAGATTTCCTTTTGGCAGGCGCGAAGCGCCCCAGGCAAACATTCCACGCGGAGCGCGGAACGAGAGTTAACTCAATTCATGATAGCGAAAGCAGTCAATTATGTGGTCGTTGACCATGCCGACGGCTTGCATGAACGCATAGCAGATAGTGGGGCCGACGAAATTAAAGCCCCGCTTTTTAAGCGCTTTGCTCATCGCTTCCGATTGCGGCGTTTTGGCAGGCAGGTCGGTAAGAGTTTGCCAACTGTTTTGGATGGGACGGCCGTCTACGAAATCCCACAAAAAGCCGCTAAACGAACCGGTCTCTTCCATGATATTGAGATAGCCGCGCGCATTCTTAACCGCCGCTTCAATCTTCAGCCGATTACGCACAATCCCCGCATCCCCCATCAACGCCGCCAGCTTCACCGCATCATACCGGGCGATTTTCTCCGGATCGAAATTGTCGAAAGCGCGGTAATAATTATCCCGCTTACGCAAAATCGTGATCCAGCTCAAACCGGCTTGCGCGCCGTCCAGAATGAGTTTGGCGAACAGTTTTTGGTCGTCATAAACAGGTAGGCCCCACTCCTCATCATGATATTTCACATACAAAGGGTCTGTGCCGCACCAGGGGCAGCGGGTTTTAACATTCATAAGCAATTAACAGTTCAACTTGTTGTTGTAACAAGTTATGAACACCGGTGATAAATGTAGTTGAGCAGTATTTAGAATTCAATCAGAAATAACTTAGCGCTTTGCGGGATTGGAGCCTAGAGGCTGGAGACTGGTTAATCTCTAGTCTCCAGTCTCTAATCTCCGGTCAAAGTCCAAAGTTAATAACGAACGAACCCTTAGGGTCCGCTATGCTACCTGATTCTATCACAATTTGTAACTATTCAGGTGATAGTTACTTTTCCCAGAGGCGTTGGTTATAACCTGTTGCGTTTTAAGTTACGACAAAAAACGCGCTGAAGCGCGTTGAGAGGCGGCCATTTTAGTGCGCTTTATCGTACTTCTTGTGGCAGACGACGGTTTTAACCGTCGGCACGGTTTTTAACCGTCGGCAATAGGCAAAAACTGGAATATGCAATCGCCCTGTCTGGGGGCCTAGAGATTCACAATTTTTCTGCAATTTAGATGGTATAATTAGTATTTTTACGGAGGGAACGATGAGCGGTATTGTTTGCGCCATTCGGGGCGGGGCGTCCAGCCAGCCCACCATTACTCAGGCCGTGCATACGGCACAGGAGACGAAACTACCTGTCTATTTTTTGTACGTACTCAACCTGGATTTTATGAAAAGAGGCAGTCACTCCCGCACACAAACCATCTCGGAAGAAATGCAGGAGCTGGGCGAATTCATTTTACTGGCCGCCCAATCCCAGGCCGAACAGCAGGGGGTAAAGGCCGAGGGCGTCATCCGGGAAGGGCATGTGGTCGGGGATGAAATCATCAGCCTGTGCCGTGAGCTAAAGGCCGATTACGTCGTCCTCGGCCGCCCCAAGGAAACGGCCGAACAGAATGTCTTCACGCATGAACAACTTGACCAATTCGGCCGTCACATCGAACAGGAAACCGGGGCGAAGGTGATTTACCCCGCAGGAGATGAGTGATGAACGGACTGATCCGTAACCCGTTATCGGGTATCGGGTATCGGGTATCAGGCGTCGGTAATCAGATTACCGCTTACCGATTACTTCTTCCGGCTTTCCTGCTCTTGCTAATCTGGCCCTGGGCAGCGATGGATGAGGCGCAAGCGCAGGAAACGGCCGTAGCCGTTTCTCCCCTCCTCACTGGCCTCATCCGCGACACGCAGGAGCAGCCTGTTTTCGACGCGCACATCACCGCCTTTTCCGGCAAAGATATTTTGGCTGAAGCGGTTAGTCAAGAAGACGGCCGTTACACCCTCCTCCTTGTTGCCGGCGATCCCATCCCAGACGAAATTTCCATCCATGTCGAGCGGCATCATTTTCAAGCGGCTGAATACGCCGTCAACAGCAGCGCCATCGAGAACCTGCGCCAAAGCAACCTCTTGCACTTGCCCATCATCACCCTGGAACGGCGCATTACACCAGGCTTTTGGATTGCCACGCTCGTATTTGTGGGCATGTTAATCCTCATCGCCTTGGGCAAACTACATAACACCCTGGCCGCCCTGCTGGGAACCACGCTCATTTTCGCCGTCAGTTACCTGGGGCCGCCCTTGTATGAAGGGTTGTACATCTTCCATTTTGAAGACGCCCTGCGCTACATAGATTGGAACGTCATCTTCCTCATCATGGGCATGATGATCGTCATCGCCGTTGTCGAACGCACCGGCGTTTTCCAATGGGCGGCCTACATGGCGTACCGGCTCTCCGGGGGCCGTGCCTGGCTGCTGGTCATCATCCTGATGATTGTCACCGGCATCGCTTCCGCCTTTCTGGATAACGTCACCACCATGCTGCTCATGACGCCGGTTACGATTCGTATCGCCCTCAGTTTGGGCATCAACCCGCTGGCGCTGCTCATGCCGGAGGTGATGGCCTCCAATGTCGTCGGCATCAGCACATTGGTGGGGACGCCCACCAATATCCTCATCGGCTCCTACGGCGGGATTGGGTTTAACGATTTTCTGTCCAATCTTACCCCAGGCGTTGTTTTGGCCTTGATTGGCTTAATCGTTTACAACTTGTACACGTACCGGCATGATTTACAGGCGCATCAATCCGGGGGCGGCGTTTCCGATGTTCTGTTGCAGAGATTGGCGCAAAAAGGGCGCATCACCGAGCCGGATCATCTCATCAAAGCGGGCGTGGTGGGCGCGGGAATGATCTTGCTGTTTGTGTTGGGCGAGAAAGTGCATTTGCTGCCGGCAGTAACGGCCGTTATGGGAGCTACCACCCTTCTTGTCTGGATCAAACCGGACATCGAAGAAATGATCGAAGCCGTAGACTGGACAACCCTCGTCTTCTTCATGACCCTCTTCATTAGCGTCGGCGCCATCCAGGAAGTGGGACTCATCAGCTACATCGCCAGCGGCATCGGCAAGCTGGTCGGCGATAATTTAACACTGGCGATGCTGGCCGTCATCTGGCTCAGCGCCATTTTGTCTACTGTCATCGCCAACATTCCCTTCACCGCCGCCATGCTGCCCGTCATCGGTTTCCTGTCCGTCAACATCCCCGGCGCTGACAGCAAAGTATTATTTTACTGCCTCTCCATCGGCTCGGCGATGGGCGGCAACGGTTCCCTCATCGGCGCCTCGGCCAATATGGTCACCGCCGGCATCGCCGAGCGGGCCGGTTCGCCCATTACCTACATGTACTTTTTGAAAAAAGGTTTCCCGGCGCTCATCATCACTGTCGGCCTGGCTACAATCTGGCTGTTCATCCGCTTTTAGTAATCGTCCATTATTTACTTCCGTGTTTCGGGAATTCCAATTCCCGAAACACCAAAGTTATTTTAACGACAATATGACTACAAGACTACAAGACTAGAGACTACAAGACTAGAGACTACGAGACTAGAGACTACGAGACTAAAACCATGTCCGAACAAAAACTAAACCAAGTCCTTTGCGCCGTGCGCGGCGGGCCGGAAAGCCGCGAAACCGTGACCTATGCTATTGATCTGGCCTTAAAAACCGGCGCCCGATTAACCTTTTTTCACGCTTTAGATGCCGAGTTTTTGAATTACGCTACGATTGGCCCATTGAGCGTCGTTTATCAAGAATTGGTCGAGATGGGCAAATTTACGATGCTCATCCTGGTGGATCGCGCTAAGCGGCGCGGTGTGGCTGAAGTAAATTATGTGGTGTGGGAAGGTAACATCCGCAAGCAGTTGCACCAGGCTGCGATTGAAACCAAAGCGGAAGTAATGGTAATGGGCCGCCCCACGCGCAGCCCGACGCAAAATGTATTTAAGTTTAACGAGATGGAAAAATTTGCGGCCGAACTGGAAGCAGAAGGCCATTTGCGCCTGATTCTTGTTCCTGATACGCCTTCAGAATAATGAACGTAAGCGTTGTCGTCACGGCTGCGTTTTCAATCAAGCGTTCGCAAATTATTAAAAGCGGTTGACAGCGGCGGCGGCGCATGACGCGAAAATTCAAGCGTACACGCCTTTGTCCCATTCCCATTTCCCCCCAACATGATCACATCCCCTTCCTGCAGTGGATATTTTCTAAACTTAACCAATCGTTTTCCCTGCAAATAGGTTCCGTTTGAGCTGACATCCTCAATCGTAAATCCTTTCAACTCCCGCGTAATGACCGCGTGATTGCGGCTGACGTTGGGATACTCGCCGGAAATGAACACGTGGCTCTCGTTAGCGCGGCCCACAGTCGCAACCTCATGTGAGATACCA
Source organism: Anaerolineae bacterium (assembly GCA_024762395.1). GTDB lineage: Bacteria > Chloroflexota > Anaerolineae > Promineifilales > Promineifilaceae > JACKCC01. The sequence continues at coordinate 6,013 of JANTHP010000261.1, forward strand.
TAAATCCGCATCGTGCGGTCATGCTCCTTCAACGAGAGGAAAGCAAAGGGCGCATCCGGCGTCATGCTGTGATTCATTTCCAACCAAACCCGCGCGCCAAAAAATTCAGTGGCTAACCGGTGGACTTGTTCCGGCGACCAGGCATATGATCGGTAGCCATAAGCCGCCCCCATATCCATATCAAAACGTAAATCCGCCCCCCATTCACGCATATCTTTGGGTGCCATCACAGAAAATTCTTCCCACTCTGCCAGCTCTTTCTTGCGCCACCACAGTTCGCCGACGGCATCCTGACATGTTTCTATCTCAGCGCGTGGGTTAGTGAAGCAAACGGCCGTTTGAAACTTAAACTGTTCCCATTCTTCCGGCCCGCCCGGCATTGCCAGCGATTCAATCAAATCATCCCGTATAGCCGCCGCATACGCCTGTACCTGTTTGTGGGGATTGCGATAGCCGCCTTCGGCAAAAGGCAAAGCGCCGGATTTGATGCGAGCAGGCCCCGCATACCAGGCGGAATTGGGTTTGCCGCAATCAATTTCATTGTACGACCCCTTCAATTCCACCACACCGATACCCAGTTCAGAAATCAACACCAAATCAGCGCTTAATTCGCGTCCGGTACGGGTGCGTTTCGGGTTGGCAATAATAGCATAATGCCGCGATGAGCCATGATGCCAAATATCCCACAGGTATTCGCAAATCTGGCGCACCCCGCGCGCTTCATGGGACTT
>JANTHP010000262.1 GCA_024762395.1 Anaerolineae bacterium
CTTGCAACTTGACATAGTCTACAGTCATGCTACACTGGCAATGACATGCGCGAACGAGCAAAACGTATTGGTAGGTGGTTGTGGCAAAACTCAGCGATTCGAATCTGGCGACTGCTGGGTAGGATGGGGCTTGCGTTCCGCAACTTGCTTGTTTGGACGATTTGGAAGCCTCTTTTTTGGCTTTCGGCTCCTTTTCGTTATGTGTGGCAGGTCGTCAAAAAGATTGGCGCCCCTGTATGGCGGTTCCTGGGACGCATGGGTGTGGCGCTGCGGCGTTTGTTGGCTTTGTTTGTGTGGCGGCCAGTTGCCTGGTTGTACCGCGCAGCGGTACGGCCGTTCCTCTCCCTCCTCTCCCGTTTTTTCCAGGCCCGCTGGGAGGCAACCTCCCCCCAGCGCCGACGACTTAGCCGCCGCTGGGGATCGCGCTGGTCAATTTGGCGGGCCAGATGGCGGGTACGCCTGCGCCGGCCCAAACCACCGGCAGCGGCCGTTACCGCGCCCCACATTCCCAATACCCACGCCCGCCGGATGCGGCTCATCACCGCCCTCATCAGTATTGGCATTGTCTTTGTTGTCAGCGTCATCACCTTGCGCGACCAACAGCCCGATCAGGCTGTGGCCGGCATCATTTCCACCCGCATCATCGTCGTCACCTCCACGCCCGGCCCGGTTACGCCCACACCGCGCCCCACCATCCCGGTTAAGTTAACGCCCTGGGCCACGCCGGACCCGTTAGCGGGGGGCGGCAGTCTGGCTTTTACCCAGCATGTAGACGGCAACAGCGACATTTACATTTTGCCATTGGGGCAGGCTGAACCGGTGCGCCTCACCAGCCACCCGGCGCCAGATAGCAGCCCATCCTGGCGTCCGGACGGGCAAGAAATTGCCTTCACCTCCCACCGCGATGGCAATTGGGAGCTTTATGTCTACAATCTGCCAGACGGAAAGTTACGCCGGGTGACGGATGATTTTGCATTTGACGGCCGTCCATCCTGGTCGCCAGACGGTCAATGGCTGGTGTACGAATCCTACCGCGATGAAAATCTGGATATTTACATTGTCAAGGCCGATGGCAGCGAAGGGCCGTTCCGATTGACAGAAGATCCGGCGCTGGATTACGCGCCGGTCTGGTCGCCGGGCGGGCGGCATATTGTTTATGTCAGTTGGCGCGATGGCGGACCGGATTTGTTTGCGTTGTCGCTGGATGAGGCGTCGGATGAAACGGCCGTTAACCTCACCCACACGCCCGACATTTATGAAACCGACCCGGTCTGGTCAACCGACGGCCGTTTTTTGGCCTACGGAGACGCCCGCGCCGGATTCCCGCTGCTTTATGCCCTGCCCATGCGCAGCGACGCCCAGGTTGACGGGCCGCCTGCCAATTTGGGACAGCAAGGCCGCTCGCCTGCCTGGTCGCCGGACGGCCATTCCCTCGTCGCCGTCTACAACCAGAACGGGCGCGATTTTTTGGTCGCCAGCAGCCCGGACGGATGGGGTGTGACGCCGCAGTTGTTTGCCGGAAACGGCCGTATCGCCGATCCTGATTGGTCGGCCGTCGCCATCACCCCGGCCCTGGCCGAAACCATTGCCCAGATTGAACCGCCCGCCAGCCGCAGCCCGCTCTTCGTCGAAGCCATCGCTAAAGACGCGGCCGGCGAAACGGGCAAAGAACCGCCCAAACGGCTCTGGGAACTGCCCGTCAACGCCCCCTCCCCTTACCTGAGCGATCAAGTTGACCAATCCTTTGCAGCCCTGCGCCAGCGTGTGATTGACGAAGCAGGCTGGGACTTTCTGGCGCAGTTGGACAACATGTTTGAGCCGCTAACCGCACTGCCGGCGCCCGGCCAACCGGCCAATTCCTGGAACAAAGCTGGCCGCGCCTTTGATTTGTATTACCGCGAGGCATTGGCTTTTGAACCCCGTGTAGAGGTTGTGCGTGAAGAGATCGGGGCGGAAACGTATTGGCGTGTATTTGTCCGCACTGAGGTGCAGGACGGCAGCCAGGGGGAACCGCTGCGGATACTGCCTTGGGATTTCCAGGCTCGCTATGGGGATGAGCCGCGCTTTTATGATGAAGGCGGCAAGCTGAAAGAGGCGATTCCATCGGGCTATTATGTTGATTTCACCGCGCTGGCGGCCGATTATGGTTGGGAGCGGGTTCCGGCGGGGAGCGATTGGCGGGCTTATTTCCCGGCGATCAATTTCTGGCATTTTGAGAATCGGGGCGGGCTGACCTGGGAAGCGGCGATGTTGGAATTGTATACGCCGGATGAGTTGACGGCCGTTTTGGGGACGCCGTGAAACGCGAAACGCTTCGGCTGCGCTCAGGGCAGGCGATGAAACGTCAACTCTTATTTCTTCTCTTTTTCCTGACGGCTTGTGCGTCTGCGCCCGATTCGTTCGCGCCGCCGACGCTCGTTGCGCCCATTGCGGCGCCGGCACTGCCCACATCCACGCCGTCTACACCGATTCCGTTTTTGCATGGCAGCGGGGTCGGCGCGGCAAGCGCGCTTACCCAAACGCCGCTGCCGCCAACGCCTGAAGGAAACGGCGTTGCCCCAGGCGACGCCCGACAATTTTTTGTGCGCGATGCCGGCCCCGGCGCGCCGGCCGAGTTTCGCCCGCCGCCCTACCCGGTTCCGCTTTCGATTCATCCTGACGACCATTATTGGCTGCAACGGCCGTTACCCTCCAACCGCCGCACTTACGATTTAGAATGGTACCCCTTCGGCAACGACGTACAAATCCCTGAATTAGCGCCATATCGCATTCATCATGGCATGGATTTTCCCAACCCCACCGGCACAACCATTCTGGCCGCAGGCAGCGGAACGGTCATCCATGCCGGGCCGCTGCCCAGCCCGCGCAACGGCGTCAATTATTACGGCAACACCGTCGTCATTCAGCATGATTGGCAGTGGCGCGGTAAGGATGTGTTCACGCTGTACGCCCACACGCTGGAACTATTTGTGCAGGAAGGGGATCATGTGGAACAGGGGCAGTTGATTGCCGGAGTCGGCCGTTCCGGCGAAGTCACCGATTCTCATTTGCATTTTGAGGTGCGCGTGGGTAGTAACAATTACAACGATGCCCGCAATCCGGCTTTATGGCTGGCTCCTTACGAAGGCTGGGGCACGCTGGCCGGGCGGCTGGTGGATAAATTGGGCAATCCCATTCCCGGCGCAGACATCGTTGTTGAATCGGTGGATGGCTCTGTGCCGTTCCGCAAACAGCAGACCTACAGTCTGGCGGTCAAATCCGATGATGTGTGGCGGGAGAACTTTGTGGTGGGCGACTTACCGGCCGGCGATTATATTTTGGAAGTGACGGTGGTGGGCGACGCCGACACCATCGCCTACCGCCGCGAAGTGACGATTAAACCGGGGCAAACCAGTTACGAAGTCATCGCTACCCAGTTTGAGTTTGTCCCCACGCCTACGCCCACACCCACAATGACACCCACGCCGCTCATCACAGCCACAACAACGATTACAACGCCGCTAACCATCACGCCAACAGCGGTGGGGAACTAACATTATCAAACTATTCAGGCGTACTCTTAGACGCTAATTCACTAGGGTCCAGGTTTGTTCTTTAAGGGAGGCGTTTAGCGCCGTAAGGACGTTTGAGTGGTCGTCAGTTACCCAAATCACGGCATGATCGCCAGATAAGATGACTTTTTGTACCTCATAGCCGCTGGCGGCGGCTAAATGGACGATGTTATGGTAATTCAGCGCCAGCGGGTCTTGAAAAAGGCCGTTGTTATCTAAGACGCGCCCAACGCTTTCAAGGATGATGGCAGCCCGATGGTAGTTTCCGGCTTGCAGCGCTTCGCTGGCGGCTTGCAGCATGACTTCCAGTGTGATGTTGATTTCGGATTCGGGGTGGCGTGAGAGGTCGGCCGGGTTACCGTGGCTGCGGACTTCTTTGGGGTAGGGCAGCCAGGCATGGAGAAAGTAGGCGGTTGGATCGTAGAGGCTTTGGTAACGGCGCATGGTGTTGTATTGGAGAAGGGTCGTTTGAAGGTCGGTAACGGCCGTTTCATCCCATCCCAGTCCGTCTAAATAAGCCAACCAATCCGCTTCCATATCGGTTAATGTTTTGTTGTAATAAATTTGCAGATTCAAATCCAACGCTTCGGCTGGGGTAGGCGCGTCCTCCAGGGTCACATCGCTGTAAAATTGCCGAAAACGGGACCAGCCATGTAAATCTACCAGGTAGTTGACAAAAGATGCGGCCTGCAAGTAACCGATTTCATGCTGAACCGGGTAGAAATCGTTCGCAAGTTCGGCCAAGGGCACGTACAAATCAAGCGATAACAGGGCGGCGGCGCGTTGGTCAATATCTTCCGGCTTGTAATGGCCGCCGCTAACCCACACGGCTAATCCTTCTGCCAGCAATGAGATACGCTGGGGGGCGAACTGCCGGTCAATGATGTGAACGGTTTCGTGAACGAGGAGCTGGTTTAAGTTTATACCGCCGTAATCCCGATCCAGGTAAGAGATTACCAGGTCTGATCCGGCATATCCGCCCTGCCCGATGATGCGATCAATGAAGTAGATGTTGATGGGCTGCTGCGGCGGTTCGTCTAATCGGCTGGCGGCTTCTTGTACGGCCGTTTCCACTTCTACCAATAACTGCGGCAAATCCCGGTAAGCGGCCGTGCCGCTGACTACGTAAACATGGCAGCAGTCTGTTTCAGCCGTCACCCAGGTCGCATTTGCCTCTGTTTCCGGCAGCAAATCGCGCCCATATACGGTGACAGGCAAGGAAATCCAATTGTTATCCGGGTTCTCATCGCCGATTTGAATGATGTCGTCTACATCCAGCGCGACCTGGATTTGGTGTTCGCCGACTTGCCCTGACGTGTCCCAGCCCCACTTAACCAGCCCGAAAGCATCGCCAGACAGGTTGTGTTCATTTAATGCGCCGTCGCCGAGTTCACGGCCGTCTACAAAAACGGTAATAGAAACGTCGGTCGCATCCACATTGGGGGGCACATATGGCCAAATTTGGAAAGTTACCTTGTCGCCGGCATAGATTTGGGGCGCAGGGTATAGGGATACGTCGTTTTGATCAATGGACAGGTCAGGCGGAATGGGAGAGGGGGTGATGACGGCCGTTGCTGGCGGCGGCGGTGTGGCGGACGGCTGGGTGGTCGGGGCGGTTTCAGGCAGGGCTGTGACGGCGCTGGTGGGGGAGATGTCTGTGCTGGGCGATGGCGGAACGGCCGTTTTCGGCCCTATCGGTTCATTTTTCAGCGCGCCGCAGCCGGACAGCGCTAAAAGCGGCAGGACAATGATAAGAAAATAGGCACGTTCCAACATAACAGCATTACAGAAATAGCGGCATCTTTTCATAGCAAACACACGTTCAATTATACCGTTCTTTACCGGCACGATCTTTGAGCGCGCATAAAATGTAAACTAGTTTACATTTCGTCGCTTGATCCCGTATACCGTTTTCGGGTATGCTACGAAAAGCGTTTCATTATTAGGGATAGGCCGCACAGAATTCCTTGGTTAGCAGGTTTTCGGTTGTGCAGTAAGATGGCTAGACGGCTGTGAAAACGGCCGTGTAGCGGCGAGGGTTGCTATGCTTGACTTTCCAGTCCCCCCATTAGCCCGTATTACACGTCAGTTAACGTGTGTGTGCTGTCACGAATCATTTACCATTGCCGAAGATGACGCCGTGCGGGATAGAAATCCTAGCGATGCGTGGCGATTGCCGCTCGATCGGCATCCCGACACCCAACTCCGTTACCAACCGGACCGTTCACGCCGGTCAGTGGCTGCAGAACCCCGCGCCAAATCGAACCAGTCTCCCGACTCATATCAAGAATGGGATGGCGGCCGGTATGAGCAAATCAACTGCCCGCGCTGCGGCGCCGATAACCGTAACTGGATGTACATCGTTAATCCGCCAAAATATACTTTACGCGAACAACTAAAAGCCTGGTGGAAAAAATCAGGGACAGCAGTATTTGGGTTGTTGATAACGGCCGTACTCGTGGGCATGGCCGCGCGTTTTCATTTTGACCCCGATCCGGCGCAAATGGGACGCAGCATCACGCTCCTCATCGTCATTGCTTTGGCCGGTATTGTGCCGACTATGACCATGCTGGGCGGTTGGCATAAACAACGCGAATACAAAGCCCTTCGCGCAGTCATCCCGGCAAAAACATCTCCTGATCTCTCGCCAATCATGCAATCCTGGTTTGCTTACACCGGCTTATTCTTGTTCATCTTACCACTGCTTTTGTACTTTATTATTCCCGGCGGCTTCCATTTAACTTACAAACTTATCAAGCCGACGGAACCGCCGCCCACGCCAACTCTGGAGCAGCGAATCAACGATGTGCGCGGCGAATTGGAAGATATTTTGGTACAAGCGCCGCCCGGAAGCACTGAAATGGCTGAAGAAGCGATTGCCGACCTCATCGAATTTATGGCTGACTTACCGCTGCCGGTAGATGCGTTGAGTAATTTAACGCTTGACCAAAAAGCGGACATCGTCCTAACCTGGGCGCATGATTTGGCCAGAAACAGCCCGGAAGATGCCAGGCAGCCGGTTATTGACGCCATTGCCGACCTGGAACGGTATGTTGAAACGGCCGATTTAACCGTCACGCCCCCCGCATCAGCCGAAACAGGTGAAGCAGGCGCTGAAGGGAAACAAGCGGACAATTTACCAGCCTGGTTCACGGCCGACAGAAATTTTCTCAGCGC
>JANTHP010000263.1 GCA_024762395.1 Anaerolineae bacterium
GACCGGGAAGCATTACGCGATGTTTTGCAAAAGATAGCCAATCTCAACGATAAACCGGCCCAGCCGCCGCAGCCCGTCCCCTCATCCCTTAGCTTTCAATTTGGCGAACCCGGCACCATTACCAACATCCAGGCCAGTTTTGCCGATGTGGAAGCGGCGCTTTACCGCCCCACCAACCGAGAAGCGCATCTGGTTATCGAACCGCGCAGCCCGGACCGGCCAGAAAAGAATTTACTCACCCGGCTGCTGGTAAATCAACTGCAAGATTATGCCCAGGCCACTGATGGCGTTGCCTCTGTTTTCATCTTGGAACTTTCCAGCGGCGAAGAAATTGCCATTGACGCCGATGCAGCCATGTCCGGCATGGATTTGTTAAAAATCCCACTGATTCTTGAGGTGTACCGGACTTTAGATTCTCCGCCGACGCTGTCGCAGCAGCAAATGATTTCCAGCACATTGGTCACAAGCCCTGACCATCAAAGCGCAAATGCACTGCTGGCCATCATCGCCGGACAGGATGATCCGTATCTGGGCGCGGAACTGGTGACAAATTCAATGCAGCAGTTAGGATTGGTCAACACATTTATGCTCACGCCATATGACGACGACGACCAGCGCACGTTGGAAACGCCGGCTAATTCCGTTGAAGACCTCAAAACGCGACCTACACCGCAAATGCAAACAACGGCCGAAGACATGGGCACGCTGCTTTCGATGATTTATTATTGCGCGCAGGGCCAGGGTGGAGCCATTGCGGCTGTGTACGATGAATCGGTTACGCAAGCAGAATGCCAAGAGATATTGGACATGATGCAGCAAAATCGGATTGATAGTTTGATTGAAGAAGGGGTGCCGCCGGAAACGGCCGTTGCCCACCGTCACGGCTGGATTAACGATACACACGGCGATGCCGGCATTATCTTCTCACCGGAAGGAGATTATGTCCTCGTCGTTATCCTGTACAAACCCAATTGGCTGGAATGGGAAATTAGCTCCCCCCTGATTGCCGATGTTTCCCGCATTGTGTATAACTTCTTCAACTTCGACACACCGTATTTGGGCAATTAAGCATAATGATTGATAATTGACGACTACTCGACTACCCAACCATGTTAAAAGCCATCCAGAAATTTCTTACCATTACCATTCTTATTGTCGGCCTGCTCTATTTGGGCTACCAACTGTTCCTGTACAACTATGCCCGCCACCTGATTCCCCAGGGAACGGCCGTTGCCAACCTCGATATATCCGGCCTCTCCCGCCAAGAAGCAGTCGAACGCCTCAACGAGCATTACCAATCCCCCCTCATCGTCTATTACCAGGACGAACGCGCCGAAATCAACATGGACGAAATCGGCTTCAACGTTGACGTTGAAGGAATGCTTGACCAGGCTGCCGCCGCACATGGCGAGCCAGAATTCTGGCAAGGTTTTGTTGAATACCTCCTCCAACGCTCCCTGGAACCGGTAGAAATCGAATTACAAGCCACCCACGACCGGGACGCGCTCATTCAACGGCTGCAAACCATCGCCCAATTCCTCGACAAACCGGCCAAACCGCCCCAACTACTGGCCGCCGCCGGTTCCTACCAGGCTGGCGAAGCCGGCTACATCATGAATTTGGAAGCCAGCCTTCCCATCGTGGAAGAGGCTTTGTACCGGCCTGATAACCGCGAAGCCCACCTCGTCATTGAAAATCAAGACGCCCCCGCCTTCAATCTGGAAAGCTTACGCGCCAATCTGGAAGGCCAATTTGACGCTTTTAGCGGGCTGGGCGCAGTGTTCATCATGGATTTGCAAACCGGCGAAGAGCTGGGCATCAACGCCGATGTCGCCATGTCCGGCTTAAGCATCCTCAAAATCCTCATCTTTGTGGAAGCGTACCGGGCGCTGGACGGCCCGCCGGATGAATTTACACAGGGGTTATTTGAAGATACGGCCATTCGCTCCAGCAACTATGGCGCTAATTTACTGCTCCATGTCGTCGCCGGGGAACCTAACACCTATGAAGGCGCGGCCATCATCACCGAAGAAGCGCATCGGTTGGGGCTGGTGAACACATTTATGGCCATTCCGTATGACGCAACGGCCGTACCCAACCGCCCCAGCACCTACGTCACCCCCGCCAACAGCCGACCCGACCTGCCCACCCGTCCCGACAGCGCCATGCAAACCACCGCCGAAGATATGGGCACGCTGCTGGGGATGATTTACCACTGCGCCAAAGGCGGCGGCGGACTACTGGCCGTCTATCCCGGCGAAATCACCCCCGATGAATGTCAGGCCATCATTGATTTGATGATTCGCAACGAAGAAGGCAACCTTATCCGCTTTGGCGTGCCGGAAGATGTGCCTGTCTCCCACAAACACGGCTGGGATTTTGTAACGCATGGCGACGCCGGCATCGTCTTCTCCCCCGGCGGTGATTACGTCATCGTCGAATACGTCACCGCACCTGACAGCGACTGGCTGCCTTACGAAATCGGCTTCCCCATCCTGCGCGAGGTAGCGCGGGCGACGTACAACTATTTCAACTTCGATAACCCCAATCTGGAAAACCCGGAAGACCGCTCCATCCGCGAAGCGGAAGCCCGCGCCGCCGCCGAGGCCGCCGCCCTGGAAGAATCGGCCGCCGCCACAGCCACCGCCGCAGCGGAACCGGCGGCAACAGCCACGCCGGAACCATGATAAACCGTCACTTGCGGGTAATCAGCGCGTATAAATAATCAAACTCATCCCAGGCCAATATAACTTCATCTGTCAGAACGCGCTTGGGAGCATCAGGAAAAGCAGGATCGTTCAATAAAAAATGAGCCTCATCATAGCCAACAACAACAATCGCATGTTGAACGTCTTCTTTCCAATAATCGAGTTGATTAGTACGAACAAAAATAACAGGGGGAATGTTTTGATCAATCGCCCGCTGGAGAGCAAATTCATCTCCCTCTTGAAGCGCAACATTAACACCATAACGCTCCAGACGCCGAATATGCGAGAGGGGCGCACCAATGGATGTGGTATCAAACAACTGCTTGAGGACGTTTTGCGAAGCTGTTATGTTCAGGTAAGCCAAACCCATTTGAGCGCACGCAGCTAAACAATCCGTTTTTTCTTGTTGGGGTTTGTGTTCAACTGGCAGTAAGCGCATCGGTATTAGCGGTAAATTGCTCAACAATATCCGTAGAATCGAGAACCGTTCCGGCAGTGGCATCTACCCGCAGTTTGCCAACCTTTCCCACCACGCCCTGGTCTGGATAGGTTAACAATACGTCAAACCGCCACGTCAACTCCTCATCCAGCAACAATTCAGGATGATCGGCGCGCAACAAATTACCAGCATTCATCAAAAGCCAGACATTCGCTTTATGCCGCGCTGCTTCATCAGAAATGATCTCGGCTTGAATATGTACGTTAACCATCATTCTCGGTTCTGACTTTGGCTGTCGCGTTGCCTTTTGTTTGGTAGGAATGATTAATTGAGCCATTATGCACCTTCCTACTCATAGTATAAAGGGTATAATTTGCATGTCAAAATTGGCGCACAGAAATAATGTGGAAGTTAAGCACATACTCTTCGGAATGCCGTCTTCCCAAAGACGCCGCTCCGAAAAACGCCCGACTTATTTACAAACATGACGAGAGGTAAAAATGGAATACAGACGACTCGGCCGTACCGGCCTGAAAGTTTCAACAATTTGTTTAGGAACCATGCAATTTGGCTGGACGGCCGATCAACCGACCAGCCACGCCATCATGAACCGCGCCGTAGAATTGGGCTGTAATTTCTTCGACACGGCCGATATTTACTCGCGCTGGGTGGACGGCAACGACGGCGGCGTGAGCGAAACAATTATTGGCAACTGGCTGGCAGAGGGTAACGGCCGTCGCCAGGACATCGTTCTCGCCACCAAAGTACGCGGCCCGATGGGGGATGGCCCCAACGACCAGGGACTCTCCCGCCAACACATTTTAGACGCCGTTGAGGCCAGCTTAGACCGGCTGCAAACGGATTACATTGATTTGTACCAGGTTCATTTCCCCGACGATGAAACGCCGCTGGACGAAACGATGACCGCGCTGAACGATTTGGTGCGCGCTGGGATGGTGCGCTACATTGGCTGTTCCAACTACCCGGCCTGGCTGTTGGCAAAATCGCTCTGGATTAGCGATGTAAAGAATCTGGCGCGATTTGACAGCGTACAGCCCCATTATTCGCTGGTGCATCGCGCCGAGTTTGAGCGGGAGTTACGGCCGTTGTGCCTGGATCAGGGCATCGGCGTGATTCCGTACAGCCCATTGGCCGGCGGCTTCCTCACCGGCAAATACCGCCGCGACACGCCCATGCCGGACACGCCCCGCGCCGACGGCGTGCGCCGCCGCTACATGAATGAGCAGGGATTTAACGCGGTGGACAAGTTGGAAGAGATTGGCAAGGAACATGGCGCCACGATTGCGCAGACGTCAATTGCCTGGGTGTTGGCGAATACGGCCGTTTCCTCCGCCATCATCGGGGCCAACACAATCGCCCAACTGGAAGACACCACCAAAGGGGCCGACGTCCAACTGGACGCCGAGGAAAAGAAAGCGCTAGACGATGTGACGGCCTGGCAGTAAACTGGAATACACCTTAGAAGTCTGCACGGTATGACTTGATTTACGCCAAACACGGCAGTAAAATAAGTATTACTAATTTCCAGAACTGTTTACCGGAGAAATGTGATGAACCGTCAAACAAGTGTAACACGCAAAGTAACCGTTTCGCTGCCCAACGACTTGGTAGACTATGCTGATCAGCGCGCAGCGCAAAATCAATCCAGTCGCAGTCAGATTATCAGCCAGGCTTTGGCTTATATCAAATCTCTGGAAGAAGAAAAGCTGGCCGCCGAAGGCTACCAATTTTACAGTCAGGAAGCTAAAGATTTTGCGGCAGCCAGCGCCAAAGCAGTAAATGACGCGCTTAATTTGGAGGGGGGTGCAAACAATGCCGGTTAAGCGGGGTGAAATATATTGGGTCGAATTCGATCCAGTCAAAGGAAGCGAACAAGGTGGCTTGCGGCCCGCTTTAGTTGTGCAAAATGATGTGGGCAACCGCTATAGCCCAACAACAGTCGTGGCCGCTATCTCGCGCACGCTGCCGCCCAAACCGTATCCATTTGTCGTCGTGGTTAAACCGGAAGAAAGCGGGTTGTCTAATCACAGCGCCATCAATTTGGCGCAGGTGGCGACTATCCAGCAAACGGGAGTTGGGAGCAGATTACGGCCGTTACCCGGTGAAACAACCATTCGCCCCATCGGTCAACTTTCCCCCAGTAAAATGCGCGAAGTAGGCGCGGCCCTTGCCTATAATTTAGGGTTGGGGAAAACATAAGTGGAAGTGAAGCGCGTATAGCTAATCAATCCCAAGCGATATAACCATCGCGGCGGCTTCGCCGGCGTAGTTGACGCATTTAGCGCCTTGCCCCGATTCCTGGAATTTGGCTATCCCTTCCGGGGTTCCCAGATGGCAGCCGGTTAATTCCTGGCAGTTGGTGGAGCCAAATTTGTCCTTGAATTGGGCGATTAGGGTTTGGACGGTTTGGTAGTTTTCTTCAACGGAGGCGCGGGGTTGGTTACGGCCGTTCACCAGCCCCACCCCCATCATCGCCCCGCTCAACGCCCCGCAAAACCCGCCCGTGCGCGCCATGCCGCTGCAAAAACCAGTCGCAATCTGCGGCAGCAGTTCGCTTTCTACTCCTAGAGATTCGGCGACCGCCAAAAGAACGCTCTCCGCTCAATAAAATTCACCGGCGCTAAAAAGTTCTCTCGCTCTTTGAGGGGCATCTTTACTCATTTTTATCTCCAATGGTATCTACCCAGGTGACAGTCACTTTTCCCAGAGGTATTGGGCACAACTTGCTGCATTTTAAGTGACTGTCACCTTTGAGGCTGAGTAGTTACCTCCAATGTAACTATACAGCGCTGCCGAGAAGATTTGTCAAATTTTTTAGTATGCTCAGGTCTTTACCAGACCAAATTTGACAAATCTAAGGGTACACCTGAATAGTTACTTTTCCGGGGCAAGCAGCCTATAACGGGCCGCCGGGAAATTGCCCGGCTTCGATGACTGAAATCTGATTATCGAGGAATGGCGGCTGGAAAAGCGGTTTGTAATGCTGGTAGCTGCGGAAAAAATCAACCAGGAAATTCATCCGGTCTTCCAGACTGCCCCAATTGCGCGCGGCGCTGCCGGAAATGGTGTGGATGCCGCTGCCAAAGCGCAAAACCAACTCTCGGCAGCGCGGATTTTCTATCGTCATCAGCTCCGGCGGAAAGTTGATCAGGCCGGTGGGAGCGACCAAATCTTTGCCCAATTTTAGCTCGCGGGTGGGCAGGGAATAAGTCATCGTCATGCGGGTGACGGCGCGCAAAACCATCTGCCGCGAGAAGCCAATAGCGCCACGCGCCATTCTTTTACGCAGCAACTTCAGTTTGTCGTCGCTTTCGGGAATGATGTCGCCAGTGAAGACGTCGAATGGGACGGCCATCGCCTTTTCGATGACGGGCTGGAGCCGGGATTGTTCGTGCAGTCCGATGAGCATGTTCCCCAGATAAACCAATTCCGCTTTTTTCTTCCTGTTGGTTTCAAAACGCGCCCGGTAAAAGCTGGTAAACGCTTCGCGCAGCAAGTCCTGCCCGCC
>JANTHP010000264.1 GCA_024762395.1 Anaerolineae bacterium
CAAATGATTAAATTGCCAGTTGGCAATCCCGATTACTGTCCTGGGCGACGGCCGTATGCCGTTGGCGAAAATGATACAGCCTACAGCATCAGCCATCGTTTGAACGTAACCGTGGAAGAACTACGAGAAATCAACAATCTGGACGATAATTACACGGTATACGCAGGCGGTATTTTGTGCGTACCATAACAACTTTCGTAACTGTACAGCGCTGCCGAGAAGATTTGTCAAATTTTTTAGCATAACCAGGCGTTTACCCGACTAAATTTGACAAATCTAAGGGTGCACCTGAATAGTTACCAACTTTCATCTGTTAGGGTTCAATCGTAAATAACTTTGGTGTTTCGGGAATTCCAATTCTTGAAACACGGAAGTAAATAATGGACGATGACTTAGCGCGCATATCTTGCAGCGCATTAGGAGTATTTTTTGACCTGGCTTTCAATTGCAATAGGCGGCGCTATCGGCGCGCTGCTGCGGTATTTAGTTTCCGGCTGGGCCTACGTCTGGCTGGGCGAGGGCTTCCCCTGGGGCACCCTCAGCGTGAACATGATCGGTTCCTTTTTGATTGGCTTTCTGTGGCGTTGGTTTGACCAAGTCGCCATTGCGCCCAACACGCGCACGCTGATTTTTGTCGGTGGATTGGGCGCGTTCACCACATTTTCCACCTATGGCCTGGAAAGCCTGAACCTGCTGCGCGACGGGCAGTATAAATTAGGACTGTTGAACATCCTCGGTAGTAATGTTCTCGGCATCTTATTTGTGTTTTTAGGCTTTGTAGCCGCCAGAGCGCTCCTAATCAACCGATGAACAGCAGATTTTACGTTTTATGGGAGGTCAACGATGAAATTATTTGAGGAAGGGCTGCTGCTGCGGATTTTTATTGGCGAGCGGGATATGTATGAAGGACGGCCGTTACACCAGCAAATCGTCCAAAAAGCCAAAGAACTAGACCTGGCCGGGGCCACCGTCACACGGGGGATGATGGGCTTCGGCGCACGCAGCCGCCTGCACACCACCAAACTACTGCGCCTCTCCCAGGACCTACCCCTCATCATCGAAATCGTAGACAGCGCCGACTACATCAACCAACTCCTGCCCCACCTGGACGAGATGATGGCTGAGGGATTGGTAACAATCGAAAAAGTAAACGTCATCAAATACGGAACCCGCCGACGTGAAAATGAATAGCTTGCACTATATCACAAAACGCTTGTGCGCGGTGTCATTATTTGATACCATCTAGCTGTGAACAAAAAGCATCACAAAACATTAGAAGCGATCTTTGCCAACCCGGTCAGAGCCAATATTCTTTGGCAAGACATAGAATCATTATTTTTGGCATTGGGTGCAGAAATATCAGAAGGCAGCGGCTCCAGGGTTAGAGTAGCTCTAAATGGCATTCGAGCGGTTTTTCATCGGCCCCATCCACAAAAAGAAACGAAGAAAGGGATGGTAAGGTCTGTTCGGCGCTTCCTCCAAGAGGCAGGTATGACATTATGATGGAATATAAAGGCTACATTGCCAAAATTGAATTTGATGACGAAGATGACGTGTTTCATGGTGAAGTCATCAATTTACGGGACGTGATTACATTTCAAGGCGAGACTGTTGATGAGTTGAGACAAGCCTTTCAAGAATCAGTTGAAGATTACCTCGCATTTTGTGACGAGAGAGGCGAACAACCGGAAAAGCCCTATTCGGGTAAGTTTAGTGTGCGTATTGACCCGGAATTGCACCGCAAAATCACAATCCAGGCACGAATAGCTAACATGAGTTTGAATCGCTGGATTAGCAAAACGTTGGAAACAACGATAGCAGGGTAAAATTAAAACGTTAAATTTATGTTTGTAATTCCACGAGGGGAAAATGAATAAAAAAACTGTTGTTGATATTGATGTAAAGGGGAAAAAAGTGTTGGTGCGCGTTGATTTTAACGTGCCTTTGAGCAGCAAAGACCCTAATGACGATATTGTCGTCACCGACGATACGCGCATCCGGGCGGCGCTGCCGACGATTAACTATTTATTGGAACAAGGCGCGGCGCTGATTTTATGTTCCCATTTAGGCCGGCCGAAATCCCCAGCCGACAAGCAATTTGCCATGAATCCGGTCGCGGCGGCGCTGTCCAAGCTGCTGGGCAAGCCGGTGCAAAAGATGGACGAGGTTGTGGGCGACAGCGTAACGGCCGCAGCCGCAGCCTTGCAGCCGGGCGAAGTGATGCTGTTGGAAAACACGCGCTTTGAAGCGGGCGAGAAGAAGAACGACATGGAACTGGCGACAAAAATGGCGGCGCTGGCTGATGTGTACGTCAACGACGCCTTCGGCACAGCCCACCGCGCCCACGCCAGCACGGAAGGCGCGGCGCGGGCGATGCGGGCCAAAGGCGGCGCGTGCGCGGCCGGGTTCTTAATGGGGAAGGAGATGGATGCGCTGGGAACGGCCGTAACCAATCCCCCACATCCCTACATCGCCATCATGGGCGGAGCCAAAATCTCCGACAAAATCAAACTCATTGACAACCTGCTGCAAACCGCCGACAAAATCCTCATCGGCGGCGGCATGGCCAACACCTTCCTCAAAGCGCAAGGGCGCGAAACCGGCAAATCCCTCGTCGAAGCCGACGCCTTGCCCGAAGCCACGCGGCTGCTGGCAATGGCCGCCGACCGGCTCGTTTTGCCCGTAGACGTCATCGTCGCCGACGAATTTTCCGCCGACGCAAAAGGGGAAATTGTGCCCGTGACCGCCATTCCCACCGACAAAATGGCTCTCGACGTGGGGCCGGGAACCATCGAACAGTTCGGGCAGGAATTGGGAGGGGCCAAACTCATCGTCTGGAACGGACCGATGGGCGTCTTTGAATTTGAGAATTTCGCTCAGGGAACCAATGCGCTGGCCGATTTATTGGCCGATTTGGCCGAATCCGGCGCGCAAGTCGTCATCGGCGGCGGCGATTCGGCGGCGGCGGTGAAGAAGGCGGGGCTGACAGACAAGATGAGCCATGTCAGCACCGGCGGCGGCGCCAGCCTGGAACTGCTGGAAGGCAAGGAACTACCCGGCATTGCGGCGTTGGATGACAAGTAGGAATCAGAAACTGGGGACTGGGGAGCAACCAATCTCCAGTCTCCAATCTCAATTTCTCTCAAACTGCCACATCCCTTCGGACGCCTGCTCCAACGCCCCGGCCAGGCGGGTCGAAATGCGAATAGGCACAGACTCGGCGCGGCGGCAGCGGAGTTCTACACCCAATCCGCGCCGTCGTCCGGTAATATCTTCCCAAGGAATGGAGAGGGGCGGATTACCGGGGCGAAATAAGAAAAGAACGGATAAGTGCAGCGCCTGAGCATCGGCGCATACGTTGAGGATGCCGTTATAACCCATGCCCCAACGGAAACGGCCGCTTTGCATCCGCCAGCACGTCTCATTAAACGGCCGTCGGCCTGGATAAACTGTCGCCAATTTACTCCATCCACTAACCCATGAAGTGAGGAACACAACAAATACCCAAAACACGACAAAAGCGGCGATGCTTCCGGCAACAATCAGAAAGGTTTGAAAAACATCCATATGATTCCGTCCTTATTTATTTTTCTGCCAGATTTTCTGCCAACCACCCTGAATATCTTGCCAGGAAAATGTGACCACATTTTTGAATAAGCGGCCTAAATTAGCCCGTTCCTCTCGCCACCCTTGCCATGACCGGGATAAACCGGGGTTGTCTATGGTTTCCACAAAAATAGCGGCGATGCCAATCGTCAAGTAAATGTCCTTCAAATCGGCCGTGACCACATTGGGTAAGCACAAAAAATCTACGATATGACCGCGCAAAGTCATTTCGATAAGCCAGCTTGCCAATCCGGCAAACAGCCCCAAAAAGGCCACATCGGCCCATAAACTGTTCCGCTGGCGAGCGATGTAATAGCGATACCAAAACCATGAACAGCACAGCATAAAAAAGGCGGCGGCAGACAGGAAAATCAGATGGGCAGTTGGCACGTCAAGCTGGCTAAATACCCACGATCCCCGAAAATTACAGCTGTGCGCCACATTAAACCAGCCGGGGATAATGGGTTTGGCGGTGCGAAAAGGGATAAAAATCGTTACCAGCAGCTTGATGCCTTGATCTAGCAGCGCCAATCCAACGGCCAAAAACAGTATACGCCAGCCGCGCGCAATCTGCCGCACGCTGGGGCTGACGCCTTCCAAGACAGCGGCCACAATGTAAAAGAAGATCGCCGGCCCTATGGCGATGAGCGCTTGTCGTTCTGTTTTCAATCCGCCTTGCAGGAAAAGAATGAGTAGAAACAGCAGCCACTCCGCTAAGAAAACCAGTTTGATCCAATTGGGGCGGAGAATTTTGACGGTCATGTCATGGGATCAGGTGGTTAATGATGATTTGCGCGGTGAAAGACGGCCGTTCCATCGTCAACATATGCCCGGCACCGGAAACCGCCACAAAGGCCGCCTGCGGCTGCAATTTCTGCCATAACTGCCACGCTTCCGTCACAATCGTGTCCGATTCTGCGCCGCGAATCGCCAGCGTGGGCTGCGTTACCTGCGGGATGCGCTCCCAAACGTGCAGCGGCGGATGGGCGTACACTTGGGCTTCCCATTCACGGGGGTAGGTAAGGACGATTTCGCCGGAACTGTCTTCATGTGTCGCATGATTGACATAATCCCACAGCGCATCATCGGAAAAACGGCTGAAGACGGATTTGGTGCGCCAGCGGTCGAAGGCAGACTGACGGTTGGGCCAGCGGTTGCGGCGGCGGCGGGCGCTTTGCACCAGCGGCAGTTGGTAGGCGGCGTCGGGATTGGCGGCGGCCATTGCCAGCAGTTGGGGCAGCAGAAAGACGGGTTCGATTAAAACCAGGGCGCGGAAGAGGGACGGCCGTTTCACAGCCGCATACATCGTCGCCACCCCACCCATCGAATGCCCGACGCCAATCACATTTTCCAGCCCTTCCTGCTCAAAAAAGCGAATCAAATCGTCAGCGAGCAAGTCCCAGCTCGTAAGGTCGTTGGGATTGGCGTGGGGGTGTAACGGCCGTTGCTCCATCGCCAACACCCGAAAATGAGGCCGCAGCGCCTCAAAAAACTGCCGGTAAGCGCCTGGCGGGTACGCATTAGCATGGGCAAAATGCAAAACCGGCCCCTCGCCGCCAAAATCCAGAAAAGGAATCAAAAAAGTCAACCTATCTCCTTATGAAACTAGAAACCCCTTGACGCACGAAACCAATCCACCAATTTCTCTTGCACTTTCCCCTCAATCGCGCCAAGTTCATCTTCAACTTGTGCCCATTCTTCTGGACTGATACCTATCTGAGGCGTTTCAATATAACGCTGTTCTTGTAACATTTTTATTCTAAGCGCGATTGGCGGATGCGTTACGTCTAGCCGGGATCCCTCTTGCTGCTCAAGGCGAACCAACCTCTTAATTTCTGTTTCAGGAACCGAAACCGCTTGTTCTTTCAGAAATTCAAATAGACTTCCTTCTCGCCAACGTTTATTGAGAACAAACCGCTGTAAAGCCATTGCTAGAGAATGGGATACTGGTAACTTTTTCAGCATCGTCGTCACTGCCTCGGTTCCACTTACAGATGACGCCAAATTATCAGCCAGATATTCGGCCCGTTGTTTATCGCGCCATAACAAGTGAATCAGGGCAAAAGCGCCTAACCAAGCAATGCCTGCCAACAGATACATAAACAAAACAAAAGGCATGTAAAGTATTCCCCAAAAACCTGTTGCGGGATCGTAAATTGCGGCAGGTTTCACCAACCAATACCAGGTAATAAGCGCATCAAAAGCAATTCTAATGTAGATTGAACGAAACGGATCATTGTTGGCGCTATGCGCTAACTCGTGCCCCAACAAAGCAACACGCTCCTCGTGCGTCAGGATTACCCACAGAGAAAAGCCTATAGTCATAATTTCCCGCTGCCGCCAAGTATACTTTCCCATTGAAGCATTGAATTTGCCATCAACAGCAATTTCCGGAACATCTGCATTAAGCTCTTTGGCAATTTTGCTAACAACCTTATACAACGTGGGGGCATCTTCTTGAGTCAGGATGTTTTGTGGCGGCTTACTGAAACGCGGTCGCATCAGCCACACCAATCCAAAACAGGCTAATCCTAAAGGAATACTGATCAAAGGAACGATGAAAGTACGGCTAAGAACTAGAATCACACCGAGAACAATCAGAGCGCCCATCAAGCCAAACACAATAGTAGCAATTAAAAATGCTATGATCTTGCCTATGGTCAATTTTGACTGTAGTGATTCCTGTTTGGCAAACCTTTCAAATAGAACAGAGCTTTGCTTTTTCCCCAACGCCAAATATATTTTTTCAATCGCATTTGCTTTATGTTCTGATTTTATTGGCTGTAAATTCCAATTACATTGTTCACACCAACTTACAAAGTCTGGATGTACAGTAATTGGTGCATTACATTCGGGGCAAACTTTTTGATTCGTCGCTGCGGCGGTCAATTTTCCCTCCTACGTTGCACAGCAATTCCAATTCTGGCGTAGGGGCGGGATGGTCGTTCGGCGAGGCTCTCGAATCGCGCGGGTTCATTTTGGCAGAACAAATGGCCTTGTCTCCGCGCCATCTCGCCCCGCTCCGGCGGAAATGCGCGTCCGGGGCGAGATGGGCGGGATA
>JANTHP010000265.1 GCA_024762395.1 Anaerolineae bacterium
CCCTACAAACACACCCGCAACAGTACCAACCAAAACGCCAAAACCTACAAAAACCCCAAAAATCAACCCCACCAATACTCCGCAGCCCACAGCGACGGGAACCAACTTCACTGACGACCTGCCAACAACCACGTCAAGCGCCTCTCCCCTGGCATTTCCAATTATCTGGATTGGTTTGGGAGTGGTTGTCAGCGGCTTTTTTGTATCCAAACAATCCACCTACCCCAATAGAAAGCAGTAGTTAACCTCCTGGAAGTGACAACCAAAGAAGCGCACGAACAAGTTGTCAGTTAATCCCACCGGCAGGCCTGGGAGGCCTGCCTACGGCACAGTAAAGGGGCCTGCCTACAGCATGGTAGAGGGGCCTCCCAGGCCCCGTTTTAGTAGAGGGGCCTGCCTACAGCATGGTAGAGGGGCCTGCCTACAGCATGGTAGAGGGGCCTGCCTACAGCATGGCAGAGGGGCCTCCCAGGCCCCGTTTTAGTAGAGGGGCCTCCCAGGCCCCGTTTTAGATAAAACAACATCAAGCTGTTCGTAGACCCCAGCCCAGCGAAAGTCGGTGAATCTCCGGGGAATTTTCATGATATAATACGCTTGCTCGTCCCATCAGTCGTTTTTAGATCAGGAGGTTGATCGTGAAAAAACAAACCGTATCTTCCCTTTTACTCACTGGCGTCAGCTTACTGGCGCTTGTTCTATTTGTTCATCATGCCATTGCCGGGGCGGTTAACCCGCTCCCGGCCGTTACAGATATTTATACCAGCCGCACAATGGGGAACAACGCCAGGGGCGTCATCAACACATCCCACACAAGCATATTTGGCCCGCACATCTGCGTTAACTACGGCGATCCCTTCTCCCCCTGGAACAGCCCCTGGGATCCCGGCCCCCATACCTACCACTTCCGCATCCGCATCCCCGCCGACTACCCTTCCAACATTCTGCGCGTAGAATTGTTCGATCCCGATTCTATCAACGAGCCAACCAACACCGCCGACGTTACCTTTTCCGCCAATGCCCAAGCGCTCGATCCCGGCAGTTTCCCCCCAAACCCCGTAACAATGAACTGCCCTTCAACCGATCAGCAAAATCCATGCCTCATTAACACTGGCGAGCTGGCTCTGGTTGACCCGCAAGGCAGCCCGCCGGTTGTGATTGACCAAATCAACCCATTCTGGTTCATGCGCGTAGATGAAAATCGTGGCGCTGGTTCCCCGCCAGGCAATGGCAACTGTGGCTCTCCAAGTTCATACACACCTGCCTTTAACACCAATACCCTCTATGAACTATATTACTACACTCAAAATGCCAACGGCACACTCGCCACCGTTAACATAGCCCATTACACCGGCCAAACCGGCGATGGCGTCCGAGACAGCGGCGATCATTTAACCGATTTACACTGGGTTTCCCCCGGCGGTACAGTCCTTTACGACCAACCGGCGCCTGTACCAGTTGATGCTGGCTCACCGGGCGACTTCGAGCTTGACCTCAGCCAAGACATTCCCGGCATCATCACCGACCCCGATACCGGCGACCGTTACCTTTACCTGGACATCACTGCCCTCGACGGCGCATCGGAAAACGGGTTCGATATTTGGGCTGGGCCGCTCATTACCGATACTTCCAGCAATGTCAACGTTCGCAACATCCAAATCCTCAATAATCCATCCATCCATGACTCCCAAGGGGTTGTCGTAACAGCGCTGGATTATCTACCCGTAAATTCCAACGTTAATTTCGCAACCGACATTCCCTTAACACCCATCAATGCCGCCCAAGCCGGGGAATCGGTTTACATTTCCTTGTACGATTCAGATTCTGGCTCACAGCCGCCCGTCATCTTTTACTTCGACACCATCGCCGAATCCGATTGGTCGCTCACTTTTGGCGCAGGCGATCCTGATCCCGATGGCGTTTCTGGCCGCTGCCAACCCGGTAGTTGTCAAACGCAATGGGTGGAACCGCCCTACAACATTCAAATCCCCACCCTCACAACGGATTGCGACCTGGATAACCCTGACCCGCAAATTTGCACACCGTTTTATGGCGGCAAACTCATGGCCCGCTATATCGGCGGCGAACAAGATACATACGGCTGGGAAGTAGACGCGCCTGACGCGCCCACGCAAGCAACAACTGGCTGCTCCGCCTTCCCCATCGCCATCAACGAATTAGCCCGGTCAGTAACGCCCCCCGGCACAGGCACGAATCCCTATCCCGAAGCCGCAGAGTTCGATTATCCTCCCATACCGCCAACATACGGCCAATTTCTCAACCATGATCCCGACATTTTGCTAAGCGATGCAGGCACAGGCTACGTTTTCAAAGTCGCCAATGGAACGGAGGAAGGTTCATTTGGCTGGCTGGTATGGAATCAAATCATCTCGCCCACCAGCCAAACGCTGGCCGGCAGTCTGGGATGGCCGGGCGACAGCCTGGATTATCCCGATCGCGGCTTTTACGAGGCGGGCGATCCGGCCGACATGACAATGCATATCGGCGACTGGGTAGGCAGCAGCGCGGGCAGCATCACCGCCACCGAGGTCATCTCCGCTTTGAATGAGCATATTGATTTGGGGCGCGTCTTGCGTCTGCCCGCCTGGGTTGTCAATAATGGCGGCGCGGGAACGGGTCTCTGGTATCAAATGGATGGGTTTGTCCTGTTCCGGCTGCACGGCTACAACCTCAGCGAAGGATGGCTGCTGTTAGAATTTTTGGGCTGGGATACCTCTTGTGGTCAGCCAGACGCGCCGGTCCCGGCCGATTTGGTGGTCAGCGCGCCGGAATTGGTCTCAACCACGCCCATCACAGCCTATGAGCCGGTAGATTTCCGCGTAACCGTCACCAACCTCGGCGATGATGACATCAATGACCAGTTTTTTGTGGATATTTTCCCCGATCCGACGGAAATTTATTCGACGGGGATTCCGATTGGCCAAAGTTCAGGCTATACCGCTATCAGTTCGCTGGCGGCTCATGCCAGCGAGACGGTAACGATTACAGTTCCGACTGGCTTGGCCAATGAACCGCTCCCCCACTGGATTTATGCGATGGTTGATTCAGTGGAACAAATTGGTGAGGGAGAAGAAACCAATAACGTTTCGCAGCCGCTGCTGGTGGAAAATGTCATTCCCAGCGCCGCCTACATTGACCTACAGCCCAACTGTGGGATTGGGCCTGATGTCCAATTTTCAGTCCTCGGTTTCAACTGGCCGATGAGCGAGACAATTAGTTTGTATTGGGATGGAATGCTGCAAAGCACAATTAATACGGGAAGCAGCACGTCTTTCAGCCAGATGTGGACGCAATTAGGACAACCTGACGGTGTGCATGAAGTATCGGCTATAAGCAGTGGGGCAACGGCCGTTGCCAATTTCACCATCCCCTGCCCCAGCCCGACCGAGCCGCTCAGCGTGACTATCAGCGGCCCTACACAAGGCATAACCGGCGCTTCGTATCAATTTACGGCCGTAGTCAGCCCGGAAACGGCGCTGACTCCCATCACCTATACCTGGCAAACGATGGGAACCACACCCATCACGACAACAAGCAGTCTAACCGATACCATCAGCTTCGCCTGGGAGGTGACGGGAACGTACACGATTACGGTCAGTGCCAGCAATGCGCTTGGCGGCCCGGTGACAGCAACGCATACGATTGAGATTACAGCCCCGCCATGGTCGGTTTATTTGCCGGTCATGCTGCAAAATGATTCGGGTATGGTAGAGAGAGTGGGGAAACGGCCGTAACCCCCAAAGTGACTGTCACGGGGCGTAAATTTTGGGGCGAACCAGCCCCGTTTGCCCCGTGACAGTCACTTAAAACCACAATCACGCCAAATGCGTCTTAATCGCCTCCGCCACCGACAACGGAACACCAGGGACAGAAGCAATTTCCTCAATCGTCGCCGCGCGCAGCCCCTCCAGACCGCCAAACCGCTTTAGCAGCGTCTGCCGCCGCTTGGGGCCAACGCCGGGAATGCTGTCCAAAATCGAAGCCACCCCCACCTTCGCCCGCCGCTTGCGATGCCCCTCGTTGGCAAACCGATGCGCCTCATCCCGCGCCCGCTGCACCAAATACAACCCCTCCGAGCGGCGCGGCAGCATAACCGATTGCTTTTGCCCCGGCAAAAACAACTCCTCCTCCCGTTTGGCTAACCCCGTCAACGGAACCTCATCCTGCAAGCCAAACTGCGCCAAAACCTCCATCGCCATCGCCAACTGCCCCTTGCCCCCGTCCACAATGAGCAAATCGGGCAGCAGCGACCAGGCCGTCTCTTTTTTGATTTTACCAATCTGGCTAGAATCATGAAGTTCGCCCGCCAACGACTCTTTGTAACGCTGGAAACGGCGCGTCAACACTTCCTTCATCGCCCCGTAATCATCGTTGCCCACCGTTTGCACATTAAAGCGGCGATAATCACTTTTGCGCGGCGCACCCTGCACAAACACCACCATCGAACCCACCGTTTGCGCCCCCTGCGTATGGCTGATGTCGTAACATTCAATGCGGGATGGCGGCGCAGGCAGCTTTAACGCTTCCTGCAATTCATTCATGGCGGTGACATGTTTGGAACGGTCGGCGGCCCATTGTTGGCGCAACGTTGCCAGCGTGTCGGCAGCATTGGCAGCGGCCATTTCCACCAATTCCTTTTTCTTGCCCCGCTGCGGCACTTGCAATGATACTTTTGTGCTGCGTTTCTGTTTTAGCCACTGCTCAATGACCATTGCCTCATCCACTTCGTGGGGCAGCAGCACCTCTTTGGGGATGTGCGCCGCGCTGTCGTAAAACTGGGTGAGGAAATTTTGCAGCACATCCTTATCGCTTTCATCTTCAGCGCCATCCAGCAGGAAATAGTCGCGCCCGATGAGCTTTCCATGCCGGATGAAGAAGACCTGGACGCAAGCGTCGCCTTGTTCGCGGGCGAAGGCGATGACATCCTGGTCGGTATGAGCGGCGGCGATGACTTTTTGCTTGGCAACGACTTTGTTAACGGCACGGAGCTGGTCGCGGATTTCGGCGGCGCGTTCAAATTGCAGCTTTTCGGCGGCGCGGTTCATGCGATCTTCTAGCTGCTTGATGATGTGGTCGGATTTGCCGTTAAGGAAGTCCATCAACTGCTGAATCATGGCCCGGTATTGGGTCTGATTGACGGCGCCGATGCAGGGGCCGTTGCACAGTTTGATGTCGTAGTAGAGACAGGCACGGCCGTCTTGCCCCGTAATCGTTCTATCGCAAGTAAGATAGGGAAAAATCTTGCGCAGCAAATCCAGCGTCTGGTGGACGGCCCAAACGGAGGTGTAGGGGCCAAAATAGCGGCTGCCGTCGCGCGTCATGCGGCGCGTCACCGTCACTTTGGGGTACGGGTCGCCCCAATGGATTTTGATGTAGGGCATCCGTTTATCATCTT
Source organism: Anaerolineae bacterium (assembly GCA_024762395.1). Classification (GTDB taxonomy): domain Bacteria; phylum Chloroflexota; class Anaerolineae; order Promineifilales; family Promineifilaceae; genus JACKCC01. Next base: position 5,414 of record JANTHP010000265.1, read on the forward strand.
TTAGCTGGACGTTGTAATGGGGCCGGTGCTTTTTGATGAGATTCATCTCCAGCAACAGCGCTTCCAGTTCGGAATCGGTGGTGATGATCTCGATATCGGCGATGGCGCGGCGCAGACGTTCCGTTTTGGCCCGGTCTACCTTGTTGGCAAAGTAGGAACGCACCCGGTGGCGCAGATTGACGGATTTGCCAACGTAGATGATACGGCCGTTCTTATCCTTATGCAGATAAACGCCCGGCTTCTGGGGCAAATTTTGCAGAATTTTCTGGATATGGTCTGATGGCGTAAAACTCATGCCGCCCCCGGCCAAAGCTGGAATCCCGCCTGAACAAAATGGTTGTCAAACGTAAACGCCCGCCACAAATTATGCTGGCGCATCAAGACAAAACTGGTGCAATCGGTAAACGCCCATTCTTTGTCGTCGTAAATCTGGAACATATCCCAGGCGGCCTGCCAGACCCATTTATCAACAAAGACCATTTCAATACTGTCTGCGGCCAAAAGCCACTCGCCAAACCGCGTTGCGATGCGCCATCCGCCGCGATTTAACAACACGGTAATGGCTTCGTCAAAAATATAATCGCTTGTCAAAAACGAAACCCGCTGCCCTTCCAATCCTCGCAAATTGGCGGTAGCAACGGCATGATATTTATCGCTTTCGTCAAAAAGAGCAATCCAGGCGCTGCTGTCAACAAATAAATTCATGCTTCATCTTCCGGTTCCGGGTCCCAATCGCGGACGTAAATATATTTATCATGATTGACAGAGCCATCCGTTATGCCGCTCTTCACCATACCAATGAGGTTCCAGATGGGGTCGTCGGCCGTCAGAATATGTCCTTTCTTTTCAGGTTTTGTTTCCACCACGTATTGGGCCAGCGCTTCCCGAATTTGGGTCGCCATCGTAATGCCTTCCTCGTCGGCGCGGGCTTTGAGGGTTTGATAGATGTCGTTGGGCAGGTAAACCTGGGTGCGTACCATTTTTTCAGACATGATGATCCTCCGCATGATAGATGTATACAGTGTACATCTATTACGCAACAGCGTCAACGTGAAACGTCAGCAATTCCAATTCTGGCGTAGGGGCGGGATGGTCGTTCGGCGAGGCTCTCGAACCGCGCGGGTTCATTTTGGCAGAACTAATGGCCTTGTCTCCGCGCCATCTCGCCCCGCTCCGGCGGAAATGCGCGTCCGGGGCGAGATGGGCGGGATAGAGACCGTCTGTTTAGCCGCGATTA
>JANTHP010000266.1 GCA_024762395.1 Anaerolineae bacterium
TTTCTTGCTTTTTGCCCAGCAAGCCCTGCGGCCGTACCAGAAGCATGATAAACAGCAGCGTAAACACAATCGCGTCGCGGAAATTGCTTTGTCCGGCGGCGACGCTGAATACTTCCAGCAGGGCGACGACAAAGCCGCCCAGCACCGCCCCCCCAATGTTGCCCAATCCGCCCAAAACGATGACAGTTAACCCTTTTAGCTGCACCGGCGCGCCCATGAAGGGGGTGACGGCGTTGAAAGCCAGCCCGTGCAGCGCCCCGGCCGCGCCCGCCAAGGCGCTGCTCAAGAAGAAGGTTTGGACGAAAATTTTGTCTACATGAATGCCCAACAGGCTGGAAGTGCGCTGGCTGTAAGCCACCGCCCGCATCGCCTGCCCGGTCTTGGAGCGGAAGACGTACAGGCTCAAGCCCACCATCAATAAGATGCTGAGGCTAAAGATGATGATTTGCAGCAGGGTGATGGAGATGGAGCCGATTTCATACACCTGATTGGGGAAAGCGTCGAAGGGGAAGCGGCTTTGCTGCGCCCCAAAGACGGATTGACTGAGTGTGACCATGACGGTTCCGGCGCCGATGGTGCTGATGAGGGAGGCGAGATGGGGCGTGTGGCGCGGCAATCCGGGCCGGATGCCTTTGTAATCGAGCCACAAGCCGATAAAAATGATGATGAGTCCGACAATGCCCAGTATCCAGTTGATACGGCCGTCAAACAACCGAAACGCCCCCACCAATCCCAACAAAAAGCCAACCCAGAGAACGGCCGTGCCCAGCCCCGCCTGTCTCAATGGCTTATACGCCAATCGCTCCAACAATATCCCCACAAAACCGGCCCCCAGCATCGCTGCCGGCAGCGCCACCCAAACCGGCAGCCCCAACGACGTGACCGTGACCAGACCAAAAAACGCGCCCCACATAAACACGCTGCCATGCGCCAGATTCAACAAATCCAGCACGCCAAACACCAGCGTGTACCCCAACGCAAAAAGAGCGTACACCCCGCCCAACCAAACCGCATTCACCAACTGCTGCGGCAATTGAGCCAGAAAAAGTTCCCAGGGAGACATGATACAAGATGCGTGATGCGTAATGCGTAAGCCTCTCTGGTTACGCATTACGCATCACGCATTACGTTCTACTCAAACAGCGCAAACACGCCATCTTTCACCGTCAACACCACCGGCGTATGATCCGGGTCGCGGTTATCGGTGAAGCCGAAACTGCCCAACGGGGTATCGAAATTGGCGACGCCGTTCAAAGCATCGCGGATGGCCGCCGGGTCGGTTGAATCGGCATTTTTGATCGCTTCCGCCAACACCCAGGCGGCGGTGTACGCCTGCGCCGCGAACTGGTCGGGGTCGCTGCCGTATTCAGCGCGGTACGCTTCCACAAACGATTCATTGGCGGGAGTCGGACTGCTGATGAACCAGGCCGCGCCGCTAATGGCGCCTTCAGCCGCCGGGCCGGCGATTTCGGCCAGTTTAGGGCTGTTAAAGCCGTTGCCGCCGATAAAGTACACATCCTCGCCAATGCCTAACTGGCGGGCCTGAGTCATGATATTGGCCGCTTCCTCGGCTAAGGCGCTGGCAACGATGGCCTGCGGCTCCAGGCTCTTGATTTTGGTCAACTGCGCGCTGAAATCGGTGTCGCCTTTGGCGAACGTTTCCGTAGCGACGACTTCGATGCCCAAATCATCCAATGCGGCGGCGAACACTTCGTAACCGCTTTGGGTGAACTGGTCGTCGTTGCCGTACATGACGGCGACTTTGGTCAAGCCGCGCGCCTCAGACACAACTTTAAGTGTGTTGGGGATGACGGCGCTTTCCGGCAAGCTGGTGCGGAAGACGAAATCGCCCATGTCGGTGATGCCGGAGGCGGTGTTGCTGGAGCCAATAACAGGCACGCCCGCTTCCTGGGCTACCGGATCGGCGGCAAAGGCGGAGTTGCTCAACGTGGGGCCGAGAATGGCGACGACGCCGTCCTGGTTGATGAGTTTTTCAAAGACGGCGATGGCCTGTTCTTTGTCGCCGGCGGTGTCTTCCAAGACGATTTCCAGGGTTGTGTTCTCGCCCAGGTAGGCTTGTTCGTTGATTTGCTTGACGGCCAATTGGATGCCCTGGCTAATCGGCTCGCCGTAGAGGGCGATGGGGCCGCTGAGGGCGTGCGCCGCGCCGACTTTGATGACGACGGGTTCGGCGGCAGTCTCTTCAGCCGCGGGTTCGGCGGCAGTCTCTTCAGCCGCGGGTTCCTCGGCAGCCGGTTCTGCCGATTCTTCAGCCGGAGCCGGTTCCTCGGTGGAGGAACAAGCGGCCAGGGCCATGACCAACAATAACATGGCTGCTAACAGCCAACGGGGGAAATTAGATATGCTTTTCATTTCTTCTCCTCACAGAAAAATGATTGGCGCTGTCAATAAGGGGGGAAAATGCTCCTCGCTGCTTATTTCCAGCCTGGATTAGGGATATAAACCAGGAAACAGTTGAACCGGAGGCGCAGTAATTTGTTTCTCCGTTTCTGGGAATGCGGGGAATTTTACTCATAGAGTCATGGTTTCGCAAGGGCTGGGACTAAGGAATGAGAATTTAAAAACGTACAAGAGATTGGAGATTGGAGACTTGAGATTAGAGATTAGAGATTAGTCCAGTCTCAAGTCTCTAATCTCTAGCTCCCAATGACGCGCCGCACGGCCGTTTCAAACCGATCATCCACGACAAAATCTAAATGGAAACGGCGGATAACGGCCGTTCTTGCCCCCACATACGCCTCCAACAAATCAACCAACTGGCGGGCCGTCGCCTTCGTGTCATGGGAGAAATTGGCCCGCAGCAGCTTTTGCCGCGCCGGTTCCTCCGGCGGCAGAACGCGCAGCAGCGGCGGGAGGGTGAAGTGGAGCAGTTCCAGGTAAATCGTAAACGGCTTGTCGTAATCGCCCCGCTTGAGCAGACGGTACACATCCATAAACATCACCCAAAAGCGTTCGTCCAGGGCTGTCAATTCGGCCGTCGTCAGGCGCGGCTGGGTGAGCGGAGCCTGCGCCGACTGGGCCTGAAACGCTTTCAGCCAGCCGCCGTCGTCTTTGAGGATGCGGATGTCTCGGTCAAAATAGCTGGGCTGGAGCGCCTCTTTGGTTTCATAGCGGTAATCCACTTTGGCGCCGTTGCTGTAGAGGGCGATGTGGAAAAACGGCCGTACATGCGCCCCATCAAACGACTTCACGGCCACAAAGGGCACAACCGAACGCACAAAATCGCGCCGTTCGGCCCAGGCCCGCTCCCGCGCCGCCTCATCGGCAAACACCAGAGCCACATCCAAATCAGAATAAGCGTCTGTGGTACGACGGCCGTATGACCCCGACAAAAAACAAGCCGCAATCGCCGCCTCGCCTAACACCCGCTGCTGCAAACGCAGTAAAACCCGATCCTGTTCAAACATACCAACCTCCTATCATCACGCGAATTATACGATAATCCCACGAGATTTCAGAGATTTGACATTGCGGCAGGAAAAAGTCAGGCAATAAGAAGTTATAAATGGAATCAAAAAGTCAGAAACTCGTTACCAGCGCTTGAAACTGTTCCCACATCTCAGTCACAGTCAACGTCCCCGCACGAAAACCAAAACCGCCCGAAAGCTGCGCTAACTGCGTAATTTGCGGCGGCTCCAACGAAGCTTCAGCCAAAATATCATGCTGGCTGAACACCTCAGCCGTAGGCCCATCCGCTAAAATACGGCTGTTCCCCATCGCCACCACCCGCTTCGCATACCGCGCCACAATCGGCATATCATGTGTAATAATCACCACCGTATGACCATGATTTTCATTCAAATCCACCAGAAAATCCATGATCTCCAGCGATTGTTTGGCGTCCTGTCCCGTTGTCGGCTCATCCACAATAATCACCTTAGGCCGCAGCGCCAGGATAGACCCAATCGCCACCCGCTGCCGCTGCCCTTTGGGCAAGAAAAACGGATGCTCGGCAAATAATTCCTCGGATAAACCCACAACTTTAGCCGCTTCTTCAACACGCTCCTTCACTTCAGCTTCGCTTAACTCAATATTGCGCGGGCCATACGCAATTTCGTCCCAGCAGTTGCTGTTAAACAATTGATGGTCAGGATTTTGAAACACATACCCTACCCGGCGCACCATTTGAACAATCGAAGTGGTCTTCGTGTTTTGCCCATCCACAATCACATCGCCCGATGAGGGCTTAAACAGGCCATTAATACATTTCGACAACGTTGTTTTGCCCGATCCGTTCTGGCCGATCAAGGCCATAAACTCGCCTTCTCTGATGTTCAGGTTGATGTTGCTCAACGCCTGCGTGCCGTCAGGGTAACGAAAAATCATATTTTTGACCTGGACGAACGGTTCTTTTTCGCTCATGATTTCGCCTCCTCGACCGATTTTTTCATGATTTGGGCCAACTTCTCGGCAGCGTCTACGGCCGTTAATGGAATACGGCCGTTATAATATCCCGCCTGAATCAAATGATGGAAAAAGTGCAGCGCACCCGGCGGCAAAACATCTTTTTCCAACAACAAATCCATCCGCTGAAAAAAATGATGCGTCTCATCTTCAAACAATAATTCACCCGCATAAAGCAGCGCCATTCGATCAGCCAACGGTACCAAATTCTCCAAACTGTGTTCAATCACAACGATTGTGCTGTTTTGCTCCTGCTTCATCTTAGACAAAACCGCAAACACCTGTTTACGGCTGATCGGATCAAGCATCGAGGTCGGTTCATCAAGAATCAGGATTTCGGGCTTCATCGCCAAAACCGCCGCCAACGCCACCCGCTGCTTCTGCCCACCCGAAATCTCATAAGGCGGCTTATCAATCAAGGGAGCTAAACCGGTTAACTCCGTCACCCAAGCCAACCGTTCGCGGATTTCAGGAATCGTCATCCCCAGATTCTCCATCCCAAACACCAACTCATCTTCTACCGTCATCGCCGTAAACTGCGCTTCCGGATCAGAAAAAACCATGCCAATCGTCCGCTGCAAGCTGCCTTTGGCATAATCCTCAACTTCCTTCCCCCGGATATTGACAACCCCCTTCTTTATGCCGTGATACTGTCCAGGGATCAAGCCGTCAATTGAGTTAGCCAACGTCGTCTTGCCCGACCCGTTAGGGCCGATAATGCCTAAAAACGTCCCCTCTTCAATTTGAAGATTAATGTTTTTCAGGGCCGGTTCAGTCGTATGTAAATATCGCCAGGTATAATCTTTTACTTCAATGATGGGAGCCATCCCATGCCTCCTACTTTGTTACGTAATCGCCCCTTGCAGCCAGCTCAGGAACCAGGAACTATCCAGGTCTAAATAACCCAATCCATACCGCAAATACAAAATGGCCACAAAAGACAAGCCAATGATTATCGTCAAAACCATATCCAGCGTCGTGAACGTATAATGAGTCAACACATAATCAGCCCGCTTGACGCGGCTGGCCTCGCCCGTAAAAGCGTACCCTCTGGCAACCAGCGCATTAGTAAAATCCTCGGATCGGCGCAGTGAAAGGGCGAATAATGGGATCATGTACATCACATATTGGCGAATTTTGTAATAAAGTGATTTACCCGCCGGATCAAAACCGCGCGCTTTTTCAGCCTGGCGCACAATGTGGAAATCTTCCAAAACCATACCGGCCGCCCGCAGCGACATGGCAAAAATATACGTCACAATAAACGGCAGCCGAATACTCCGCATGGCCACAATAACATCGCGCTCGCGCGACGTGCTAAGGAAGAAGACCATCGAAAAAATCATGGGGAGAATGCGAAAATAGACAACGATTGCGTCCCGAATGCGCTCCCAGTAAATTTTTATACCGGCGATTTTGTATAACAGTTGATATTCAGGATGGGTGCCGCCCAAAACGGTATACGAAAGCAAAATAATCGTCCCCATGGATACGGCAACCGGGACGTAAATACGCAGCGTACTCATATTTACTTTGCTGTACCACATCGCTCCCAAGAGGAACAGCATCAAGAACAGATTCCACTCCGGCGGCGTTATGAACATGGGAAACAAACTGACGACCAACAAGAAGAAGAGCTTTACAAAAGGATGAATCGCATAAATAGGCGATTCGTCCGGTACGTAGCCCAGCAATGTTTTTCTCATTTCAATCTGCTTAAGCAAACTGAAGGGGGCAAATTGCCCCCTTCAAGTCACTTGATAATTCGACCCAATCAAATGGTTATGCCCACCACTTCTTGACAAAGCCAGGCATACGAATGACAACGGCCGATAACGCTTTCAGCAAAACAAAATTGAATACCAGGCCAGCAATCACGTTACCGCCAAACCAACCCCAAATAAAGAGCGGAGTGGAATCGGCCGTGAGCAGCCCAAACCCTTTCAAAACGACCAGCGGGGAATAGAGTGCGCCAAAAGCGCTGGAAACGATCATCGCTGCCAACAGGATCCAATAATCGCGTTTTGATTTCAGGCGGGGATCCGCTTTGAAGTAACGAAATGCCCAGGCGGGCAAAAAGGCTTGTACAAAATTGGCCGGAATGTACGCGGCCGAAACGTAAAACGGGGTTCCGGCAATGGCGTTGGAGAAGAAGGGGAAAATCGCACCGGCTAAAACACCCCAACCGCCAAACCAAATGGCGCCCACTTGTTGGACG
>JANTHP010000267.1 GCA_024762395.1 Anaerolineae bacterium
TGAACCAAAGTGACAGTCACGGGGCGAACGGCCTTAGTTTACCCAAGATTTTACGCCCCGTGACTGTCACTTCAACCGAAATGAAACACACCCTTTACCAAATCGTTCTACATTTATAGAGGAGCAGTCCATGCCCATTATCAAACGCTACCCTAACCGTAAACTATACGATACTGAAGCCAAAAAATATATCACGCTGGACGGGATAGCAGCGCTCATCCGCCAGGGCCAGGAAGTGCAGGTTGTAGACCATACCAGCGGCGAGGATTTAACGGCATTGACCCTCTCTCAAATCATTTTTGAGCAAGAGAAAAAGGGTGGTGGTTTCTTGCCCAAGTCAGTCCTGACCGGACTAGTACAGGCAGGCGGCGACACGATGAACACACTACGTCGCAGCTTGACAGCGCCGCTTGATTTATTCCGCCAGGTAGACGATGAAATCGAACGCCGGCTGCAAACGCTCATTAGCCGGGGTGAATTGGCAAAAGAAGAGGGGATGCAGTTACGCAGCAAACTTTTGAACTTGGGACGCCGGTCATCAAGCGCCGATGAGGATGATGTTGAGCAAGCGTTGGCAGAACAAGGCGTTCCCAAGCAGGAAGAAATCCAACGGCTCAGCCATCAGATTGAATCATTATCTGCCAAGTTGGATGCGCTGTTGGCCGACAACGAGTGATAAGAGGCGAGGATTAGGGGATTGGGGGATAAAGGGAAAATAATCCAATTCCCGTTGCTTTTGCAGAAGACATCATGCGCAACCGCACACCAGCAAATAAATGAAAATAATGCGCCGCCGTAGGTCAAGTTTGCAAACTTGACCTACATTTCCAGAGGAGCGATGATGGAATTTGAAACCAGCCACACGATTGCTGTACCCCGCGCTGCGGTTTGGGCGGCGTTGATGGAAAACGGCCGTTTATCTTCAGCCATGCCCCACTTACATCTGCTAGAAACCATTGACAATAGGCGTTATCGGGGCATCCTCAACATAGGACTTGGCCCGTTGGGCGGCGATTATGAAGGCGAGATTGCCCTGTCTGGCATTGAACCGCTTGACGGTTTCCGGATTGACTTTGAGGGGCGGGGCGCGCGCGGGAACTTTCGGGGTAACGGCCGTATTCATCTCCACCCGCAAGATCAGGCCACCATCATCCACTGTGAAGGGGCTGTCCAATTTGAAGGAAAATTAGCCGATTTACCCCCGCGCATGTTGCAGGCCAACATTAACGCCATCATCCGCCGCAGTGTGGAAGGCCTCCAACGGGAACTAGGACTGCTAACCGATGAACCCGACCAGATACCAACCACAAATGTTTCTCTTGATAACGCCGGAACGGCCGTCGTCGCCCTAATTGGGTTTATTATGTTGGGAGGACTCATCATCGGTCTTGTAAGCCGAAAAAAGAAACGCCGCGCTCAAGCATGAAAGAGATTGTCCACGATATTGACAACTGGCTGGCGCGAGGCGAATCTATCGCTTTGGCGACCGTCATTCAAACATGGGGATCGTCGCCGCGCCCGGCCGGAGCAAAAATGGCGTTTACGGCCGGCGGCGAGATTGCCGGTTCCGTCAGCGGCGGCTGTGTGGAAGGGGCGGTGATTGAGGCGGGGCAGGAAACGCTGCACACGGGGCAGCCGCAGATGCTCCACTTTGGCGTATCGGATAAAACGGCCTGGGATGTGGGGCTGGCTTGCGGCGGGATGGTTGATGTTTTGGTCCAGCGGTTGGACATGGCCGTTTACGCCTTCATCCGCACCCTCATCGCCCAAAACCAGGCGGCTGCCGTCATCACCATCATTCGCGGGCCGGGACTGGGGGAAAGTTTAGCGGCAGCGGCAAACGGACGTACTGCCGGAACAGTGGGAAACGCATTGAACGAACCGGCCATCCACCTGGCTCGCTCCGCCAAACAACCGCACACAACCTTTTTAACTGACGAAATTGAGGTATTTGTAGACATTCTGCGTCCCTCGCCAACGCTGGTGATGGTCGGCGGCGTTCACATTGCCATTACCTTAGCTAGTTTTGCCAAAACGGCAGGTTACCGCACGGTTGTGGTGGATCCCCGCCGCGCCTTTGGCAGCGCGGCCCGGTTCCCGCACGCCGATGTTTTGATTTCGGCCTGGCCGGATGAAGCATTTGAGCAGATTGAACTGACGCGGGAAACGGCCGTTGCCCTCCTCACCCATGACCCCAAAATTGACGACCCGGCGCTAAAAATCGCGCTAAACAGCCCTGTTTTTTACATCGGCGCACTGGGCAGCCGTAAGACACATGCCAAACGGAAGAGGCGGCTGCAAAAAATGGGCTTCGACGAGGCCGCCATCAGCCGCATCCATGCCCCCATCGGCTTGAACATTGGCGCCAGAACACCCGAAGAAATAGCGCTGTCCACAATGGCCGAGATTATTGCCGTATCAAGAACCATTCACAGATAAATTGGTCAATGGTGAAGTAGTAAGAAAAAGAGGCTTGTCCGTTGTTGGACAAGCCTCTTATTTTTTTGACCCAAGCAGTTTATTTACCCGCCAGCGACCATCTGCATCCCTTGCAGCGCCGCCTGACGCGCTATGTCAAACCAGGGACCGGGAATGAAACCGAGTACGGCCGTTACCAACACAGCGAACCCCACCGTCCATTTCAACGCTTCTGGAGCCGCTACTTCCCCATCGCCATCCTGCATAAACATCGTGTACACCACGCGCAGGTAATAGTAGCCGGAAATCGCACTCGTAATCACACCCACAATCGTCAGCCAGATTAAATTAGCCTCAATCGCCGCCTTGAAGACGAAAAACTTGCCCGAAAAACCGCCTGTGGGCGGCACACCCGTCAATGACAACATGAAAAAGGCCATCGCCAAAGCCAGCCCCAGATGCCGTTTTGCCAAACCCTTGTAATCATCCAGCATCACGCCCTCATTCGTCTTGCGCTCAATGGCGATGACGACGGCGAAGGCGCCCATGTTGCTGAACAGGTAAGCGAACATATAAAACAGCGCCGCGCTCACCCCATCGGGGCTGGCAGGCGCGGAGGCAACGGCGATTAAGATGTATCCGGCATGGGCAATGCTAGAATAGGCCAGCATACGCTTGATGTTGGGCTGCACCAGCGCGACAACGTTCCCCACAATCAGGGTTAACGCTGACAAAACGGCCAACGCCGGCGCCCACACGTCGCCAAGTCCGGGCAGGGCGATGATGAGGATGCGCAGCATGGCGGCAAACCCGCCTACTTTGGCCCCAACGGACATGAATGCGGTAACGGCCGTTGGCGCGCCCTGGTACACATCCGGTGTCCACATATGGAACGGAACCGCCGCCACCTTAAACGCGAACCCGACCAGCAGCAGCGCCGCCCCGGCCAATGCCAGCGAACCGCCGTTAGCGATACCCGCCATCACCCCAGGCAACTGCGTCGTACCCGTCGCCCCATACGTCAGGGCAATGCCGTATACCAAAAAGCCCGACGAAAACGCGCCCAGCAAAAAATACTTCATCGCCGACTCTTCCGAATCGGTACGCGGCCAGGCCAAACCCGACATGATGTACAGCGGAATCGAGAGCAGTTCCAACGCCAGGAAAACTAAAATCAAGTCGTTCGCCATGCCCATCAACATCATGCCGCTGATGGAAAAGAGCATCAGCATGTAAAATTCCGGCCGTTCCAGCCCGGTTCGCCGCAAAAAATCAACCGAAATAAAAATGGTCAACGCGCCCGTCAACAAAAAGATAATATTCAGGAACGTGGCGAAATTATCCACCACAATCATCGGATGACCGTCGGCCAAAATAAAGGTACCACCATCATACCCCCACAAGCCAACAGTTTGGATAAAGGCTAACGCCAATCCAACCAGGGCTAAACCGGGGACAATCTGTCGCCACTGCTCTTGAGCCTCGTCAGAAATGAACAACTCAATCAGCATCAACAGCACCCCCCAGCCGGCCACAATCGCAGCGGGAGCAATAAGCAAGATATTTATCGTAGGAACTTGAAATTCCATCGTCTAAGCCCTTCAATAGTTGATAGTTAACTGCCAACCATCAACTGTTTTATTTAGTGTCCGGCAACAACGGCCGTGCCAACACTCGATACCAGATGCGCCACCGAGCTGTCCATCAGTCCAAAGAAACCGGACGGCGCGACGCCAATCCAGATGATGAAGAACAAGAAAGAAAGCATAATGACCAGTTCGCGGGTGTTGATATCTTTCAAAGCCTTGTTCTTGGGATTATCCAGCGGCCCCATAAAGACCCGTTGGAACATCCACAGCAAATAAACGGCCGCCAGAATCACGCCCGTCGTCGCAAAAGCAGTGTAAATCCAGGGATGCGGCCCCAACGCCGGCGACCCCATCGAGCCAAGCAAAATCGTAAACTCGCCTACAAAGCCATTCAAACCGGGCAGCCCCATGCTGGATAACGTAACAATGAGCGCCAGCACACTGAACACCGGCATCGCCTTCCACACACCGCCATATTCCGAGAAGAGGCGCGTGTGCCGCTGCTCGTACAAAACGCCGACCAGGAAGAATAATGCGCCCGTGCTCAAACCGTGATTAACCCCTTGCAAAATCCCGCCCTGAATACCGGCCTCGTTGAGCGAGAAGATACCCAGCATCACAAAACCAAGATGGCTGACAGAGGAGTAAGCGACCAGCTTCTTCACATCCTTCTGCGGCAAAGAGACGAGCGCGCCGTAGATGATGCCGATGATAGCTAAGACAGCGATAGCGGGCGCATAATGGATAGACGCTTCCGGGAACAGCGGCAGATTAAAACGAACGAAACCATACGTCCCCATCTTCAGCAAAACACCGGCCAGGATGATAGAACCGGCCGTCGGCGCTTGCGTGTGCGCATCCGGCAGCCAGGAATGGAAGGGGAAGACGGGCACTTTAATAGCAAAAGCAATGGCGAAGCCGAGGAATAGGATATTTTGCGCATCGGCAAAAGCGGCGCGACCTTCAATCAGCTCCGGCAGTGCGAATGTTTCATTCGTAATCCCCATGTACAAAATTGCCAGCAACATGAGCAGCGACCCGGCCATCGTGTATAAGAAGAACTTAATGGAAGCGTAAATGCGCTCTTTGCCGCCCCAAATGCCAATGAGGAAATACATGGGGATGAGGGTGAACTCCCAGAAAACATAGAACAGGAACAAATCCTGCGCCAGGAAAACGCCGGACATGCCGACTTCCATCAACAGCATGAAAATATAATACTGCTTGATTTGGTGCTGAATCGCCGTCCAGGAGGCGGCAATGGACACCATTGAGATAAAGGTCGTCAGCAAAAGCATGAGGATGCTCAAGCCGTCAATACCCAGGTAATAATGAATTCCCCAGGACGGTATCCAGTTAGCTTTTTCGACCATTTGCAGACCGCTGACGCCTTTATCAAAGTTTCCCAAAACAATCAGGGAGACGATAAAGGTGACGATGGAGGTCCCCAAAGCAATCCACTTGATTGAATTTTCCGATTCTTTATCCCCCCGGTTCGCTATCAAGATAACGAGGACGCCTAAAAGGGGCAGGAATGTGACAATCGTTAAAATACCCATCTTTTCTCCAAATAAATGTAGAGATTAGTGATTGGAGATTTGTGATTAGAGAATTAAATCTCCAATCTTTAGTCTCCAATCTCTTTAATTTGCCATCAATATAAAATAAGCCACCAACGCCACCGCCCCCAGGAGAATGCTCAGGGCGTAATTGCGTACATAGCCTGTTTGTGATTTCCGAATGACGTTTGCCAGGGCACGGGCTGTTTTGCCTGTGCCATTGACAATGCCGTCCACGCCTTGCATATCGAGAACGTCCGCGGCAAAGTTAGCAAAGCCGACGAAGGGGTCGCGGATGAGGCGGTTGTGTACAAAATCGTGCCAGAAATCCCAATCCACCTCATGTCCCAGCTTATCGGCCAGCCAGTTGAACGCGGGGATGATCTTTTTCATGTACAAGGTATCAAGGGGCAGAATGGCGAACCACCAGATTGGGGTGCTTTGCAGCGGGTCGCGGTCGTCGGCTTTTTGCGGCGTTTTGCCGTAGACGCCGTAGAAGGCCCAAGCCAACGCAGCCAGCGCCAAAATGGTGGACAGTCCGGCGACCATCGGCGAGAGGACGACGGAGGTGTGCGGCATGTGGACGATGCCTTCGGCGGTTAGCTCGAAGGATTGGATAGAATGTTCCAGCCAGCCCTCCAGCGCCAGGAACCAGCCGCCCGGATGATGATGGTTGGCTTCGGCCATTCCTGGTGTGAAGTAGGGGAGGTTGAGGAGGCCGCCTAAAACAGCCAGGGTAGCCAGGGCGATTAACGGCCGTGTCATCAACGGCGCGCTTTCGTGGGCATGTTCGGCGGCGGCGTGGCGCGGTTCGCCGAAGAACACCATCTTAAGCTGCCGCCCCATGTAAAAGGCAGTGAAGAAAGCGGCCAGCGCCAGCATCAAATAAACCGCAAAATTATTATCGCTGCCGTGCGACAGCAGTTCATCCTTCGACCAGAACCCGGCCAATGGCACGATACCGGCCAACGCCAGCGAGCCAATCATGTACACCACATACGTCGTCGGCATTTTGTGGCGCAGCCCGCCCATCGTCCGCATATCCTGCGGGTCGAATTTATC
>JANTHP010000268.1 GCA_024762395.1 Anaerolineae bacterium
AGCGCAAGGCTGGCTGAGATTGGACCGGGTGCGCGTGAAGGCGTCGCAGCTTGGGTGGAGCGGCCCGCGCTTGCTAGCGTTGTTAAATCAACGAATGGGGGTGTTTAGCCGGCAGCAGGTGACGGATTTGGGGCAGATTTGTCAGGATAAAGTGGTGGCTGAGGAGATTGAGCGGTGGGTGGAAACGGCCGTGTCTCCGCGTCAGCTTTTGCGGGCTATGCAGAAGTTATGCGCGGCGCATGTGGCCCATGCGGGAACGGATGGTTTGCTAACGATGGCAGATTGGCAGGCGGTTGAGGGGGAATTGCCGGGTGGGGGAAAAACGGCCGTGTCGGAGTCGCCTGAACCCCAAAAAGATGAGCCGCTTTTTGCCTCTGATGGGACGCCTTTGCTTCGCCTGGACGTTAGCCGGCATCTGGCCTGGCTGGGGGAGAAACCGATAAAGCTTTCACCTATCCCGTTCAAAATATTGAAGACGTTGGTAGAGAATGACGGCCGTTGTAATCGTGACGATTTAGCTGCAAAAGTATGGGGAACCAAAGATGGCGTCAGCGACCAAACCATTGACCGCAACATTAGCCGCATACGAGAAAAATTACACGATACCGAAAAAGGGCGCTGGATTTATCTGGATACCATCCGGGGCTGGGGATTTCAATTAAAAAACTACAATTTACTGATATGACAGCCCCAGGAAGCTAAAACTGTCAGCATATTGGGGGGAAATTGTCCAGTACTTGTCCTGAACAACATCTAAAATCATATATGTTGAACATTTCAGGCATGACACCTTGATTTTGACAAATACCAGGAGTAACTATTCAGGTGGTTCCCTTAGATTTGACAAATTTTCTCGACAGCACTGTATAGTTACTACCAGGAAATGAAAAGGTCGCAACATTCTTTCATGGTTCGGTACAACAATTCATGATTAGCATACCAAACAAGGTTAACAACAGTGACTGGGTACGATTCTGAACCAAATTCATCCCCACGTTTAGAAGAGTTGGGGTTTATTCATGACCCGTTCAGTTACTCAGAAGCTGAAAAAATGCCAAAAGACTTAGATTTGTGGGAAAGGCTTTTTGTGAAACACCCAGGATTTGACAGAATTAGAGATACAAACCAATCTGCGGCTTTATTGGCCGAGCGAGGCGGTGGCAAAACAGCCCATCGGTTGTATTTCTCCTACATGCTGGCAGCACAACATCCAAACTGGCTAGTTATAAACCATGATAGCTTCGTATCGCTTGCTGAAGAATTACCGAACATAACGACATCCGATCACTTTAAAGCATTAATGTCTTGTATCGCGAAAGCATTGATCGTCTATGTACAGAAACAAACCCACAAAGAAACTTTTTTAGAAAAGCATTTGGTAGAACGAAGATGGTTCTGGGGGTTTCTAAATGCATACTTATATGAAGAAATACAATTCGAATTAAAAGACAACAGCCTCAGAACAGATTTCGAGGTGTGTGAAGACCCCTCACTTACATCCCCTTTCCAGCAAAACATTCCACTTGACACAGCAATTAAAAGTATCGTTAAGCATCTAAATTCGTTGGGTATCGAACGCTTGTTTTTCTTGGTAGATGGCATTGACGGCTCAGATGAATTCAAAGACATTGACGACATGGCTGCATTGGTGAATCCGTTGTTGAACGGATTGTCTTTGTTGTCTATTCCTGGCGTTATTTGGAAATTTTTTCTTCCTCAATCACTTGAACGGACTATATTGGATTCAAGCGGCTATAAAACTGGTCGCTTGTATTATGTACCCATTAAATGGGACTCCAATAGCTTAATTGAATTTTTGAATGCACGATTAAATTGGGCCAGTAAACAGCCAGAGCAGCCAGCGCTTTATCAGCGAGTGGAAGATTTATGTTCTCAAGAAGTATTAACGCTTACAAATGTTGAAGGGGAGTTGATTAAAATTGCTGTTAACCATCCATATTTAGGGCCTCCTCGTGCGTTATTGCAATTAACTGACAAATTAGTTCATCAATCAGAATTTTGTAACGGCCGTATCTCCCTCAAGGATTGGGAGGCATTCCACCAAAGGATTCAAACTCATCAAGAAAGGGAAGAAGACACAAAAAACAAACAACCCAAAATAGATCGGGCCAAGTTTGTAGATTTATTGGACACATATTTTAATTTGAATGATCTGAAGAGATTATGTTTTGAGTTAAAGGTTGATTATGACAACATAGAGGGGTCAATCAAAAGATCTAAAATAGAAAATTTATATTTACGTCTCGAGAGAGAATCACGTTTATCTGAACTAATTGATCGTGCCAGAAGGCATCGTCCCAAAGCGCCGTGGAACGATGTCTTCTTCCAGTAACAAAAGGGTGTCATCATGGCCAGCATGTTTGGGGAAGAAGAATTATATCGTCCAGAGTTATTTGTCAACAGAAAAGAACATATCCGTTGGGTCTCGCGTGTCATCCAGAAAATCCAATCGGGTGGTATTGCGGAGTCTCCGATTGTTAACATTTGGGGGGTGCGGGGCATCGGCAAATCATGGTTCATAGCGCACTTAAAACAGTCGTTTCAATATGACGGTTCTCTACCGGACACGTTAGCTCCGGCCCCAACATTTACCCTTTTTCATCAGTTCCCTAAAGAGAAAACAAGCGAGATTGATTATGGCGCGTTCATTCACGCTTTTCTCGAGCAAATTCGAGGGCAGTTAGGCCAAACATTCTCACCGCTTGAACAGACTTCTTTTGAACAAGCGGATAAAAGTAAGCATCTCGAATCTTTAGTTAGCTTACTAAAAACGCTTTCGGAGCGATTTGTACCGGTAATACTACTTGATCAAACGGAATCGATATTTGATGATTGGGGCAGCCTGGAAAAATCCTTTATAGAACCATTGGCAACAATAAATCGCATTGTTTTCATCATTGCCGGCCGCCGGCCGATTCCTGAATGGATTCGTTTTGAGACCAGGCGGCGGGTAGCGCCTCTGGAACTAAGCCACCTCAACGGATTTACGAAAGGGGACATTCAAGAACAAATGCGCCGATTAGGTGGTCAATCTATAGCTGTTGACGATATCTACAAATGGTCAGCCACCAGTCCACTAATTGCTAAAAATTTGCTAAGGGAAAGCCAGGAGCGACTAGGGAAGGAACTTTTTACGCCTGCGGATTGGGAGCAGCATCAATCAGAAATTTTACCCCCCGTTTACCGAGATGCTGTGGCGTACTTATTTGAGGGGATACCTGGGCGCTTAATTGAGGTGTTAAAAGCGGTTTCAGCTTTGCGCTATTACCGGTTAGAAGGGGTACGGTATATGTTGCAATCATCGAAAGAGGAAGAGCGACCTTATAACTATTACCTTAAACTTATTCGTTCCCTGGAACAAAATACTGAATATGTTTGGTGGAACCGGGAACGACGTTCCTATACCACCAGCCGCGTTGTTCGTTCTTTACTGAACCAGGAACAGCTATTAGTCGATCCCGATTTATTCGTCCAACAACACCGGCAGGCAATAGAGATGTATGACGGCTGGGTAGACGAGTACCCCGAAGCCAGCGAAGATTTTATTTTGGAGATATGGTTCCACAAAGCCACTATTTATAATGTAACGGAAGACGTGGAAACATTAGAACAAGAACTTAAAGAAGGACTTAATTTTGCTCTGGAAAATCTCAGCTACGATAGGGCCAATGCCCTGTTTAACCAGTTTAGTAGAGACGCAGAATTACGCGATTTATTACCGACCTCATTATTTTCTACTTTAAATACTAAACTGGAAAACGCTTTGGAAGAAGGCAAAGAGTCGCTTGTCGCTAACTAATTCTTGATTTATCAAGACCTGTTACGCTCTTATTTGTCAGACGGCGTTATTTACAAGGAGAGCCTCATGTTATCAAGCCCTTACCAACAAGTACCTTCCCGACGCACCGACCAGATCATCGGCCGCAAGGAACCGCTAAAAGCAATTTACAACGCTATCAAGGATAAAGGCCGCACCTGGCTGCTCTATTTTTATGGCCCCGGTGGTATTGGCAAGACGCGCTTGCTGGAGGAAGTTGTAACTAAAGAGGGCGTGTGGGACGATCTGACCTTCCGCAGCACAACCATTTTGGATATGTACCACTCTGATTATCAGAGCAGCGATGGCATTCGGCATGGCATTGTGCTGGGGCTGGAAGGCAACGGCGCAGATTTTCAGGAGTACCATGCCAAACGAAATGAATTGGAGAAAAAGCAGCGAGAGGGGACATCAAGTGGAGAACTGAAACGATTACAAGAGGAGGTTGAAAGAGCGTTTCACAGGGGGTACCAAACGTTAGCCAAAACGCATCGCCTGGTAATTTGTCTGGATACGTTGGAATTAATGCAGCATGAAAGTGATCCGGTGCAGACGATTTGTCAAGTTGAAACTGTAGATGCGTTGGTGATGAATTGGCTGGTGGAACAGCTACCGGCTTTGCCAAATACGGTTATTTTAATGGCCGGTCGTCCTGAAAACAGAGAACGCATCGAAGCGACTTTTGAAGAAAAGTTTTTTGCAGAAGACAATTCGTTTGACGCTCAACCGTTGGCGGCTTTCTCTTTGAAGGAAACGCAAAAATACCTTGAAGCTATTTCACAAAAGTTAGAGGAAGATGGCGACGTCAGTTTGGCTGAAATTCTGCAAGGATATGAGGGGTTGGATAAGCAATTTCATCGGGTGACAAACGGCCGTCCCGTTTACCTCGCATTGATCGTTGACCTCTTTCTGACTCAATCGGAAGGCAGCAGACAGTTTGTCAATGATATTTTAAATGGCCGTGAATTTGAGGAAGATGAGTTAGCTATGCAGTTGATTGATAATTTGCGGGAACTGCCAGACCCACACGGCCGTATCATCCAATACCTTTTTAACGCCCGCAAAGGATTAACTGCCGATCTACTGGATTATTTTGGCGAAGGCAACATTGAAGAAGTGAAAGCGCACCTTCAGTGGCTGGGGAGACTAGCCATCGTTAAAGTCCGCGCCGTCGGTGAAGGCGAACTACAACAAAAAACCTTTTTCTTCCACGACGAAATATATAACATGTACGATTTGTATTTCAAAGATGACCCGCGCGAGTTTGAAAAATACAAACCGTTTGTCAGCTACCATCGCCAAAAACTGGGAGGGGAAACCGATGCCATTCGGCGAGAGAAACTGACCATAGACCGCCTCTTCTATGAGATGCGCTTAAATCCATATAATGGGTATCATCGCTACTATTCTCGATGGGATCATGACGCCATTAAGGGACACGAAAACGATTACGATATGCGCTTGCGCAATGAAACGCTGGGATTTTTGAATCGTTACGTAGATCCGCAGTCTCCCTTTTATGACAAACTCATCGCCAGCAAAGTTAATCGCAATGACATTGACCGGGATTGCGCTGTACGCTGGGTGCGACGCCATTGGGCGCGCGGGTCCGTCTATACAGCACGCCAGGTCGCTGAAGATTTACGCGATGTGGTTAAATATCTACAAACCCACAATATCGTTGGCGAAAAAGCCCAATACTATCTTGGATTGTTTGACTGGGATGCAATAAACGACCCCCTTTACAAAGCGGATTTGCTAACAGCTACCGGCGAAGCTATGGTGCAGAAAGCCACGCCAGTTCAAGAAGCCGAAAAGGTCCTCAACGATGCCATTTCGATTTTAGAAAACATAGATTCCACCTCTTTAGAGGATGCCCAAAAGCAGCGGTATCATCAGATATTTGGATTGGCTCATAATCGTCTGGGGTATCTTTACCGGACCGCAGGGCGCTATGGTCTGGCCCTACGCCACTATCGGCTGGCGCTGCATCATTTTGATGAAGCAAATATACGGAGCGAGTTGGCAACTACCTTAACTAATACAGCTTACCTGTTGGCGCTGCAATCTCGGTCCAATGAAGCGCAGCAGCTTATTATGCGTGCTGTTAGAATCCGGGAAGAAATTCAAAAACTGGAAAACCGTAAATATCCGCTTCTCTTGACCAGATCGGCGAAGTCCAGGATTTTTACTTTGGGCGGGCATCCTGATTGGGGTGTTAGAGAAGCGCGAGAAGCTTTACAGCAAATGGAAGCGTTAGCCGATCCGCGAGGAGTTGGGCTTTGTCGCTTAAGCCTTGGTTTTTGTCTCCGCAAACAGGCAGACCAATGGAAAGTAGACGGCTGCACCAAAGAAGAAGCTGAGCAAAGTTTTAAGGTAGGGCGTCAAATTCTGGAGCGGGCGGCAAGTGTTTTTACAGACGAAGTTGATGAACCGATGCGCTTGTGGGAAGCGAATAATGAACTAGGAAGCCTTTTTTGCGACTGGGCGTGGCTGGTGCGGTCTCAATCTGATGGATACCAGAGAGCTTTGAACCTTTATGCAGATTCCATTCGTTATCAGAAGATAGCCGAGAATCTGGCTAAAATGCACACGTTGGAATCTCAAACTTTAGACAGCCTTGATGATTTGGCACAAGCTTATGGTGATCGCAGCATCCTCTTTATTCAAATAGACGATCCTGAAACGGCTAAGCAAGACCGGAACCGAGCGGAAGCATATTTCGATGAAATAGACAGTGCTATTGATGCTCGGTTTAAACTGGTTGCTGGACAAGGATTTGTT
>JANTHP010000269.1 GCA_024762395.1 Anaerolineae bacterium
ATTTAGCGGTTACCATTTAGCCAGCGGCACGGCTCCTGAAGAAAGCGCGGATTTGTTTTCGACGGGGGAGGTAAACGGCGACCCTATTTTGTTCGTCATTCCGCTGGTTGGCGTTGTGACGCTTGCCTTATTGGCAGTTACGTTATGGAAGCCTGATTTTGAACCTAATGCCAGTTGGGGACAGATAATTGCCGCTTTTATTGGCCTGTTGGTGTTGGCTTTGGAATGGTTTCAACTGCGGAGCGAGAGCGAGGGGGTCTTTGATATACTTATTCAACCGGCTTTATGGGGAACGGCCGTTACCCTCATAGCCGTCGGCGCCGGCGCTGTTCTCGATCTGGTATTATCGCGCAAAAAAGAGCCATCCTTCCCGTACATGGCTCCTCCTCCCCAGAAAAAAGAACGCTCATTTGTCTCCACATTCATCGCCCCCCGCGAACGTTTCACGCCGCAAGAAAGCGCCGATAATTACACCATCCTGGATGAAGAATTAATGGAGACACCCTCTCAGGGGCGCGTTACCCTGCTGGATGAAGATGTTTTTCAGGATGAACCGGTTGGAAACGAAACAATTCTTGACGATGAACTCATTCGTGGCGGGGAGTATGGTGTTTATACAGACGTCAGCGACGAACTGGCAGATTTTGAAGCGGAGCCTCCGCCCACCGCTGCGCAAGATGATGCAGCAAACAAGCCGGCAGAAAATGTCGTGGATTCATTTGGCTGGGTTTTTGATGATACGCCATCATCCCGGCCTGAAAAGCCCGCGCCCCCCACGCCGGAGGTAAAACCGCCGCCGGCTAAACCAGCCACAGCGCCGCTTAAACCGCCGCCAGACTTAGGCTCCAACAAGACGGAAGTGCTGCATATCCAATCTGAGCTGCTGGCCTGGCTGGTGGTTGCCAGCGGCGAGCGGCGCGGCGAGCAGTTTCGCTTGTTTTCGGACACAACGATAGGCCGGGATTTGAGTAATGATATTGTGATTGACGACACGGCCATGTCCAGCCGGCACGCACGCATCAGAGGGGAGAACGGCCGTTTCTTCATCTTTGATCAAAACAGCACCAACGGCGTCTTCGTTTTTGACTCACAACATAATCGCTGGGAAAAACGAGACGCTTGCGAGCTGCATGATGGCGACCAAATCAAGATGGGGCGTACCGTGCTGCATCTTATGACATCAGACTTCAATAAGTAACCGTCTATAAATAAGGTAACGATACAACTACCGGAGGTGACAGTCACTTATCAACAGGAAGACCTATGCGGTTTTTGTAACCAAACGATGACAACCTCGCAAGTCTAAATAAACCAATGAACGAAAATCTCGCGCTGGTAGGCGCACGAACCGATCAAGGACCGTTTCGGTCTCACAATGAAGATGCGTATTGGGTAAGCGACGCGCAAACCCCGACTGAATTGGGCGCGTTGTACATCGTCGCCGATGGCGTGGGCGGTCAGGAACATGGCGATGTGGCGGCTCAGCAGGCCGTCCAGGTGGTCAGCGAGGCGTTTTACCGTTTGCGCCGCAGCGGCCTGAGCATCCCGGAAGCGCTGCACGACGCCATTCTTGAAGCCAACAAGGCTGTTTACGATCATGCCCAGGCGCGCGGCGGCGGTAAGATGGGATGTACGCTGGTAGCGGCTGTGCAGCACGAGGGTAAGCTGCATGTGGCGCACGTAGGCGATGCGCGCGCTTATTTGCTTCTGGAGAATCGGCTGCGGCGGCTGACCCGCGATGACACCTGGGTGCAAAAACAGGTGGACGCTGGCGTTATCACCACTGAAGAAGCGGAAAATCATGAACTGCGCAACATTGTGACTCAAGTTCTGGGCAATAAATTGGACATTACGGTTCATTTATCGTCGGTGCAAGACCTCCATGCAGGCGACATCTTTTTGCTCTGTTCAGATGGGCTGCATGGCGTGCTGACGAATAAGCAGTTGTACCGGTTGATGAAAGATAACCCGCCGCAGGCAGCGGCTGACATGTTGGTGGAAGCCGCCATTAAAAACCAGACGAAGGATAATGTAACGGCCGTTGTCGTTAACAGTGGGTTGAGCGTGCCGGGGAATAGCCCATTTGTTGTGGCAGCTCCGCCGCGCAGCCACAAAAAGCGTCTGCCTTTGTGGGCGTCGGTGACGCTGGGAACCATCGTGGTTTTATTGATTGGCTTCGCCGCATACGCCCTTTTTTCATCCGATAATGTTTCACTATCCTTTGGCGGTGGGGGTAAAACGGTTGAAGGTGAGACGGCGCCGGTTATGACGGATACGGCCGTTCCCCCGTCGGCAGCCCCAGTCGTTCAACCGCCAACGCCTATCCCGTCCACAGCTACCGCCCCGCCGCCTACCGCCCCGCCGCCCACAACCACATCGGCGCCAACCGATACGCCGCCCCCCTTGCCCACATCTACGTCAATTCCACCCAAACGGGGCTGCGTCACCGCTTATGTGCTCGTGTGGGAAGATTTTCAGATTAACAACGGCCAATGTGGACAAGTCACTTCTTATGAACTTTATCCCGGCGCGGAAGTCCTCATATTGGATGATCTTCCCAAATCTGTCGAAGGGCCGGGCCGAGGGGCGGACAACCTATGTGTTGTAAACGAATTTATTAAAGTTCAGTCAACATCGGCGACACCGGAAGTTATAGGGTGGGCTATTCGAAATGCCATACAAATTTTAGAGCCAGGCGAAGACTGCCAGCCGTGATTTCTGAAAAATGCGGGGATTAGGAGATTAGGGATGAAATCAAAAAATCCCCCAATCTGCCAATTCTCGCTCCAAACGATTCTCTCAAATGGAAACTGAAGAACTCGTAGGCCGACAAGTAGACCAGTACCACATCACTTCCCTGCTGGCGCGGGGTGGAATGGCGGAGGTTTATGTCGCCCGCGATGTGGATTTGGATCGTGAAGTCATCTTAAAGGTGATGTTGTCCACATTGGTTCAGGATAAATCTTTTGTTGCCCGGTTCCGCCGTGAAGCCCGCACCACCGCCCAACTGAATCATCCCAACATTATCCAGGTTTACGGGGCCGGATTTACGCCTGCGGGACGGCCGTATCTGGCTATGCAGTACGTTCGCGGCGGCTCTTTGCAAGATTGGCTGGTCAAATTGAACCGACAGGGCAAACGGCTGGCTACGGCCGACACCCTCTCCATCATCCGGCAGATTGCCGACGCCCTGCACGCAGCGCATCGGGCCGGCATCGTCCATCGTGATTTGAAACCGAGCAACATTTTACTGCATCCCAACGGCACACCCGTGCTGACCGATTTGGGCATCGCCGCCGTTAAATCAGAAATGACGCGGCTGACGCAGACGGGCAGTGTGATGGGGACGCCCCATTATATGTCGCCGGAGCAAGCGCTGGGTAAACCGGTTGACGGCCGTTCCGATATTTACGCGCTGGGCATCATCCTGTATGAACTGCTGGCGGGGCAAGCCCCCTTTACCGCCGATAGTCCGTTGGCGGTGCTGCATCAGCACGTTCACGAATCCCCGCGCCCGCTGTTGGACGCACGGCCGGACTTAAACCCGTTAACCTTCCGCACCGTCGAAGTTTGCTTGCAAAAAGACCCGGCTGACCGCTTCCAAACAGCCGAACAACTTGTCGTGGCGCTGCAAAATGCTTCATTGGAAGAACGCGGCAAAACGCCAACGGCCGTTATGCCCTATCCCACCCCCGCGCCGACGCAAAAAACAAAGCCGGAGCGCCAATTGTGGCCCTGGATCGCAGCCGCGGCGGCGGTTTTAGTCGTGGGCGTTGGATTGGCTTATGGATTTCTCCGCGATAACGGCACGACCGCGCCGTCGCCCACGCCTATCCCGACGGCAAATATGGTCATCGTGACAACCGTCGCCACGCCAATTGTTGGGCCAACGGCGCTGCCGGTGGCCCAGCCGACGACGGATACGGCCGATACGGCCGTTCCACCCACACCCATTCCCCCTACAGCCACACCCATCCCGGTTCCCACCGACATCCCGGCCATCATCACCGGAAATGTCGCCGCCATCCGGCTGGCTTCCCCGCCGACGATTGACGGGGATTTGTCAGATTGGCCGGCGGGAACGGCCGTTCTCTCCGCCTACGATGTGTTTCATCAAGACAGTTGGGACGGCAGCAACGACGCCGACGCCTACTGGCGGCTGGGTTGGGACGCCGCCAATTTGTACATTGCCGTCACCGTGTTGGACAATATCCACGTCCAAATCAAATCGGATGAGAAAATTTACCAGGGCGACAGCATCGAAATGCAGTTCGATACCGACTTGAACGGCGATTACAACACGCTGCTCAGCCCCGATGATTTCCAACTGAATATGTCGCCGGGCGATTTCCAGTCGGTTCCGACGGCATTTTATCTGTGGCAGGGGAACGACGGCCGTTACACCCCGGCCGCCTGGCAGGGTATCATGATGGCTTCCCGCCCGTTAGCCGACGGTGGATACATTATTGAGGCTGTCATTCCCTGGCGTAATTTTTCCATAACGCCCGCTTCCGGGATGCGCATCGGGTTGGCGTTGAATGTGTCGGATAATGATAGTGTGGGAACGGCCGTGCAAGAAATGATGAAATCCAACGTAGAAACACGCACTTACGAAGCCCCCTATACGTGGGGTACGCTTACCTTGCAGTAGCGTGAACCGGCGGCATGGGGGCGGGGCCTGGGAGGCTCCTCTACTGTTATCAGCCAACGTAAAGGAGCCTCCCAGGCTCCGGCTTTAGAGAAAGTAACCGATGACAACAGAAAAAATCGGTACGCGCATTGGACAATACGAAATTCGGGAGCATATCGCTCGCGGCGGGATGGCGGATGTCTATCTGGCCTACGAGGAGGAGCTAGAACGCAAGGTTGCCCTGAAAATCATGCTGCCCGCTTTGGCGCAGGACGCTCAATTTGTGCAGCGGTTCCGCCGGGAAGCCCGCACCGTTGCCCGATTGGATCACCCCAATATCGTTCAAATCTACAGCGTTGGTCTCACACCGGAGCGACCTGGGGTTGCCCAACGGCCGTACATCGCCATGAAATTTGTCGAAGGCGGCTCATTACGGGACAAAATGCAGCAGTTGGCCGCCAGAGGCAAGCTGCTGACCACAGAACAGACGCTGAACATCATCCGCCACGTTGCCGAAGCTCTGAGCGTTGCCCATAATGCTAATATCATTCACCGCGACCTTAAGCCCAGCAATGTGCTGGTGCGTTCTGATGGGATGCCGGTGTTGGTGGATTTGGGCATTGCCGTTGCCGATGACCACACGAATTTGACACAAACGGGGCGTCTTGTGGGCACACCCCATTACATGTCGCCGGAACAGGTGCGGGGAGAGCCGCTGGACGGCCGTTCCGACCTGTACTCGTTAGGCGTCATTCTGTATGAGATGTTGGCCGGGGTACGGCCGTTTGAAGCCCCTGATTCCGTCGCCATTTTGCACAAACACGTGTACGAACAGCCTGTTCCCCTGGGCAAACGACGGCCGGATTTAGCGCCCCAAGTGTTAACCATTGTAGGCATGTGCTTGCAAAAAGAACCGGCGAATCGGTTCCAAAACGCGGAAGCATTGGTTCAGGCCATTGACCGGGCATTAGAAACAGAAGGCATCGGCGGCCCGAACCCCCAGGCGACGCATGTGTTGACCAATTTGCGCGACAGCGCCCTCATCAGCCGCCAGCGCGTGGTGCGCGCGCCAACCGGAGAACGGTCTTCGGCTGAACCGACGCTTCGTCGTTCTGTTCCCGTTTGGGCCGTTGCCGTGTTGGTTGTATTAGCGGCGGTGATTGCTTTGTTTTATGCGTTACGGCCGTCTCGCCCCGTTGTTGATATTCCGGCAACAGCCGTGCTGAGCGAAGTCGAAGCAGCCGTTCCTACGTCCATGTCCGAAATTGTCGTGCAGCCCACTGCTGTAACCGCGCCGACAGAAACATCTGTTCCCACATCCCTGCCAACCATCATACCGACGCCCACCTCGCCGCCGCCACCGCCCACCGAAACGGCCGTTCCGCCACAAATTATCGAATTCGCCGTTTCCGCCACCCAGCCGCGCAATGAAACCGGCGTGCAAATCGAAGCAGGCCAAACCGTTGCCATCGAATACATCAGCGGCAGTTGGCGGGCCGGCCCTTTGCCCACCTGGCCCCTCGTCGGGCCGGATGGCGACCCGCAAGTGGCTTCCAAAGTCACATTTCCCGTGCCTGCTGCCCCAATCGTTAGTTTAGTGGCAGGCATTGGCAGCCAGCCGCCCTTTTTCATTGGCGAGCGGCTGCAATTTCAAAGCGAAACCGCCGGTCAATTATGGCTGGGGGCCAATGATGATGGCTTTTCCGATAACGCCGGCAGCCTCATCGTCCGTATAACTATTGAGGGCAAGAGCGATTCAACTAGCCAATTACAAACTCACTATCAGCCAGTGCTTTTTGGCGAATTTGCCAATGCACAAACAGATTTTGCTTCCCCGCCAATTGGCGATGTAACCTTAGGTGGTGTGCCGTTTACGCTTTCTGCCAATATTTTCAAGAGTCAGGCTTCGCCATCGCCTTTTAATACCGCTCCGGTCAGTATTCAGATTCCTGTTTCA
>JANTHP010000270.1 GCA_024762395.1 Anaerolineae bacterium
GTCAATTTCTCGCCAGCGGAAGACTCCTTCATTCGCCATTACTCGTTATCCGTTATAAATTATCCATTCGAAAAGATCGACAACTTTTTGTCGATGTGGGCGCGTAAGCGCCTACCTCTTTTGCCAGACGGCGCCGGCAAAAAGAAGCCGGACGGACGGATGCCGGAATTTATTACGGCTTCGTCACGGCCGCAATAAATTGCGGTATCCATACCTATCGACAATTTTTTGTCGATCTTGGCGCTGTTAGCGCCTACATCATTGGTGACAGTCGCTTATAAACATCATCGCTCCGGCTAACACCTTTGCCAATAGCGACTGTCGCCTGTACGGTTATTGTTCCAGTTCAACCGCCATTGCTACCGCTTCACCGCCGCCCAAACAGAGGGCGGCAATGCCGCGTTTAAGGCCTCGATTCTTCAGAGCATAAAGCAAGGTAACAAGAACGCGCGCGCCGCTGGCGCCAATGGGATGCCCCAGCGCAATAGCCCCGCCGTTAACGTTGACTTTGTCCCAATCCCAATCGTATCCCTGCCGGGTCAGGCTGACGCCGTTGGCTAACGCTTGCGCGGCAAACGCCTCATTGAGTTCGATAAGGTCAACGTCGGCCAGCGTCCAGCCTATTTTGTCCAGCAGTTTGGGCATGGCCTGGGCCGGGGCGTCAAACAACCACTTGGGTTCAACGGCCGCATGAGTATACCCCACAATCCGCGCCATCGGCTGCAACCCCTGCCGCGCTGCTTCAGCGGCGCTGGTCACAACCATGGCCGCTGCGCCATCATTGATGCCGGGCGCGTTGCCAGCCGTCACCAGGCCGTCTTTAACAAAAGCGGGGCGCAGTTTAGCCAACCCTTCCAGGCTGGTTCCTAATTCGTAGCCGCCGTCGCTAAATGTCGCCCGAATTGGTTCATCTATGGTAACGACGTTGGTCCCTTTGCGGTGTTTAACTTCGACGGGGACGATTTCGTCTTGGAAACGGCCGTTTACCGTCGCCTCGGCCGCCAAAGTATGACTCCGCAGCGCAAACTCATCCATCTGTTCCCGCGTCACATCAAACTGCTCCGCAATAAACTCAGCCGCATTACCCATCGGCCACTGTTCAAAAGAACACCACAGCCCGTCATTCATCAACGAATCCACCACTTTGGAATCGCCAAAGCGCAGCCCCTGCCGCGCCTTAGGCAGCAAATACGGCGCATTGCTCATACTTTCCATGCCGCCGGCCACAAACACATCCGCTTCACCGGCCACAACGGCATTAGCAGCAACCATCACCGCCTTCAAGCCGGAGCCGCACACCTTGTTCACAGCCGCCGCGCCCACCGTGTTAGGCAGCCCGCCTCGCAGCGCCGCCTGCCGCGCCGGAGCCTGTCCCACACCAGCCTGCACCACATTACCCATCACAACTTCATACACACTGTTGGGGTCAATGCCGGAACGGGAAACGGCCGCTTTCACTGCAATCGCTCCCAAATCCGGCCCCGTCAAACTGCCCAACGCGCCCATCAACTTCCCTGTTGGCGTCCGTGCCGCCCCCAAAATCACCACATCTTTACCTTTTGCGCTCATAAAAGACTCCTTTCATATTCGTGGAATTAAAGCGGGATTAATCATCAAACGATTTGCTCAATCGTTCTGCATATTGGAGACTGGCGTTTTTTTATTTCATCTTTGGTAGGGGCGGTTCGCGAATCGCCCCTACTCGACTGAAATTTAATTTTCGCCAGACTCCAGTACATATTTTAGCGCTCATTTTGCCCCAACTCTGCTAACTGCACAAGTGACAAATGACACATTAGATGCAACACGGTCAAAATGAGAATCAACCATATTTGTAACCACTCCGGTGACAGTCACTTTTCCCAGAGATACTGGTCACGACCTATTGCGTTTTAAGTGACTGTCACCTCTAGGGCTGAGCAGTTACTCATATTTTTTAGAATCCGCCCCAGTCTCAGTTATAATCGGAGATAACTATGAATTGGAAACACTTACTTTTCCTATTGTTCTTATTGACAACCGCCTGCGGTCAAAATTCTGTCTTGCCCCTGCCCCAAGACTCATTTGAGGAAGTGACAGCCACGCCGCTGCCAACCAACACACCCCAGCCAACGGCCGTTCCCATTTTAGAAGACGCCAGTGGTATAGGCCGCGCCTTTGTCCGCGCCTGGGAAGAGATGGACTACCTGGGCATGTACAGCCTGCTGTCCCCGCAGAGTCAGTCCCTCGTCAGCCCCGCCGACTTTGTACAAATCTATACAGAAACCATGACAACCGCCGCCGTGCAAACCATCAGCAGCCAACCCTTATCAACATACCAGGAAGGGGATAAAGCGGAGTTTGAAGTACAGGTAACGTGGGAAACGGCCGTCGTCGGCCCCATCATCCGCGAACACACCATCCCCCTTACTTACGACAACAACCGCTGGGGCATCGTCTGGGACGAAACCCTCATCCTGCCCGAAATGGCCCCCGGAACCCACCTCTACCTCGATTACCGCATCCCCGCCCGCGCCAACATCTACGATATCAACGGCCTGGCCCTCGCCTACCAGGGCAGTGTCATCAGTTTAGCCGTCGTTCCCGGCGAAATCGAGGATGAAGAAGGGCTGCTAACCCTCCTCAGCCAAATGCTAGACGAACCACCCGAAGACATTTACGCCCGCTACGCCGAATACCAGCCCGATTGGCGCGCTCCCGTTGGCGAAGTGCGCGAAGAAGTCATGCAAACATACGCCGTCGCCCTCCAACCCTACATCGGCAAAGGGCTGCTGCCCCCCACCACCCGCCTGGCCCGCCTCTACACCGAAGAAGGCGTCGCCCCGCACATCGTCGGCTACACCGGCTACATCAGCGCCGAGGAAGTAGACGCCTACAAAGCCCTCGGCTACCGCGGCGACGAGCAAGTGGGCCGCGCCGGGCTGGAAAAATGGGGTGAAGATTATCTCAACGGCGAGCGCGGCGGCACGCTCACCATCGTCGGCGCCAGCGGCGAATACATCACCACCGTTCAGGAAAGAGACCCCCAACAAGCCCGCAGTTTGTACACCACAATAGACCGAGACTTTCAAACGGCCGTCGAACAAGCCCTATCCGACGCCATCAACAGCCGCCCCATAGACGACTTTGGCAACCTCATCGGCTCAGCCGGTTCCATCGTCGTCATGGACGTCAACACCGGCGCCATTCGGGCGTTAGCCAGCTACCCCACCTATAACCCCGCCATCTTCGACGCAGTACGACTAGATTCGGCCGTAGAACTCGGCCAGGTATTCAGCAATCCCGGCCAACCCCTCCTCAATCGCGCCGCCCAAGGCGCCTACCCCGCCGGTTCCACCTTCAAAATCATCACCATGGCCGCCGCCCTCAACAGCGGCATTTACACCCCCGAAACCCGCTACACCAGCACCGGCTCCTGGAACCGCCTGGGCGACAACTTCATCAAATACGATTGGTTAGAAGGCGGGCACGGCACAGTCAGCCTCAGCACCGCCCTCACCGTCTCTTGCAACACCTGCTTCTACGACGTAGGCTACAATCTCAACGAACTTGACCCTGACTTACTCCCCTTCACCGCCCGCCAATTCGGCCTGGGCGCACCAACCGGCATCCAATTAGCCGAAGCAGAAGGAACCATCCCCAGCCCGGAATGGAAAGCAACAACATTAGGCGAAGGGTGGGTTCCCGGCGATGCCGTAAACATGGCCATCGGGCAAGGGTTTGTAGAGGTGACGCCACTTCAACTGGTAGATGTGATAGCGGCCGTTGCCAATGGCGGACGATTATACAAACCAACCGTCATTGACCGTATCGGCGCCGGCGGCGGCGCGCCCGAAGAACCCTGGCAGCCCACCCTGCGCGGCGAACTACCGCTCACCCAGGAAAATCTAGCCGCCATCCAGACCAGTTTATGGCGCGTAGCCAACGATGGCAACTGGGGTACAGCCGCACACCGTTTCATCGGTCTCCCCATCACCGTAGCCGGTAAAACCGGCACCGCCGAAGCCCCGCCCGGCGCATCCCACGCCTGGTTTGCCGGCTACGCCCCCGCCGGAGAAGGCGTTGAACCGGAAATCGCCATCGTCGTCATGATTGAACACGCCGGGGAAGGCTCAGAAGTAGCCGCTCCCATCTTCCGCCGCATTATCGAACTGTATTATGGCATTACGCCGCTAACGCCCTTCCCTTGGGCAACAAACTAACGCCAACAACGGAGTTCATCATACTGTGAGCAAATCCAAGAAAAAACCATTAAAACAAAAAGATTGGCGCAAGGCCGTCCGTGAAGCAATGCGCGAAGCAACCGAGCGCGAACTTGTAGCCAAGCATGGCAACTCATCCACCCCGTCCTTCAATTATCGCTGGGAACACGTCAAAGCCGTCGTTACGCTGGCCGTTAAATTGGCAAAAATGACCGGGGCCGATGTTGAAATTGTAGAAGCGGCCGCCTGGCTGCACGATATTTGCAAAGAGCAAAAAGAACGTCACCCTCAGGAAGGCGCCCGCTTTGCCCGCGAATTTTTGCCCACAACTGATTTTCCCAAGAAAAAGATTGAACGAGTTGCCATTGCGATTGAGCAGCATATGGGCTTGTGGCGAGAGAAACCGCTCAAAAAACTGGAATCGCAGGTGCTGTGGGATGCAGATAAGCTCTCCAAGATTGGCCTGACGGCCGCTTTCCACTGGACAGGTGGCGCATTAGCCGGAACCAAAAGCCACGACCTCAACGACATCATTGCCAAAGCCCGTTCGGCCGATTGGCTGAAAAAAACAGTTGCCAGTATGCACACAGAACCGGCCCGCTGCGCTGCCACCGCCCGTTTTAAGGCTTTCAACAAGTTATGGGATGCGTTAGAAATGGAATTGAACGGGGACGACCTTCTTTGTATGAAGAAAAAGAAGAAGAAAAAGAAGAAGTGACCGTCACCTTTACCGGCTGTTCTTGTAAAAGAAGTCGGTCACTACCGGATGGATGAAACCGGCGCGGAAAAGAGCCTGATACTCCCACCGGGAATCATAATGGCCTCCTTCCTGATTGGCTAAAATCCAATGGCTGTACGCTAAAAAGTACGGCTCCGCATCGCGCATGTAGCTGTATTCAAATATGATGAATTGTTTCTCTACCTGGGGGTCGGGGCTGTAAGAACCGCCTTCTGTGCCAATCATGGGCAAGGAACGGCCGATATGGTGGCGAATGATCTCATCATATTGACGGAAGAGAAGAAAACCGCCAGGGTCATCGTAGGCCCGCAATCCATGATAATTATGCACCGATAACCAGGCGTGATTTAACAAGTGCGATTCGCCATAATAATCTAACGCTTGCAGCGTGCGCGCCAGGAACTCATCATCGTCATACTCACCGCCGGGGCTGAGGGCGCCAATGCCGGGCAGCCCGCCAGCGCTGATGACGGCCCGCGCCGCCGCCGCCCAGGCCTGCGCGTACTGGTTGGGGTTGGCAAAGCCCTGGTTATTTTCGATATTGGTGTTGGGTTCGTTGTAAAGCTGATAATAATAAACGCCTTTAGTGCGATAATGGCTTACCATGGCGTGAATGTTACCATCGTAGGCGGTCACATTAGATCGAAACAGCCGCATGACGGGCATGATGCCATTGGCAACGAGCTGTTCTACTAAATAATCATTGCTGCCGATGTCTGTGCCATCGTTCATGAAGACGACCCATTTGATGTGCATACGTACCAATTCGGCCACGAAGCGGTCTACGATGGCGGGGTCTTGACTGGTGCTGGGTATCCAGTGCATTCCCCAACCGTTGTTGCCCGGCGGGGTGGGAAAGGCCTGGTAGGGGATGATTTCGTAGGTTCCGTATTCATCTAACGGTTTGATGTTGGGGGTGGCAGTAATGTATCCATCAGGGCCGGGCGTAGGAGTGTCGGTGGGCACAGCGGTTGGGGGGCGGGGCGTGTTGGTTGGGATGGGGAGCGGTGTGCTGGATGGGGGTGGCGCGTCGCGGCGTTTTGAGGGGGTGCTGGTGGGAACGGCCGTTGCCGGGGGCGGCGTAAAAGTCGGCGGTACAACTTGCGTTGCTGTCGGGGGCAGCCCGGCCGCAACCGCCTGCGTGGGCAGCGGCAACAAAGTAACCGGCTTTGTTTGACAACCAACAATGGCAAATAAAATTGCTACCAATACAAAAATCAAACGTCTCAAACTAACAATTACCTCACCGGTACAAATCCAATTCTTTTGGACGAACTAAATCCGATGCCTTGCCATCGCCTGAGGGCAGGTTTAGGCCGCACATCAAAATGACAGGCAGTCCTTCGCCCGCCTGCCCCATCAACAGCCCGGCGGCGGCGGCGATTTCGTCGGCGACGCCAACATCGGTGTGCTGCAATTCATAGCCGTACAAATCCGATTCGCCGCGCCGGTCCCACAGGGCGGGAATGCCGGCTGCACCGATAGCAACACCGACTGTGCCTAAGCGAAACGGCCGTCCATGACTATCCGTGATCAC
>JANTHP010000271.1 GCA_024762395.1 Anaerolineae bacterium
CGCCTTCATTCATCAGCCCGGCTAAAACCATGCGCGTGAGGAAGCTCTTTCCTGTCCCCGTCGCCCCAAAAATGCCGCTGGAACGTTTCACGAACCGCTCCAAATCCAGCCGCACCGGATATCCTTGCTCAATCGTGTGCCCGACGATGAACGTGCCGCCGAAAATCTCGGCCACATCCGCTTCATCGGCAGCGCGGACTTCGGCATGGTGGGCGGGAACGGTTTTAACCGGCTTGGGGCCAGGGCTTTCTTCGCCCCGCTCCACGCGCTCTTGCCAATCCAAAAATTCGCCAGGGTCGCTGGGGCCGCGATCCATGAGCAGGGTGGGGTACATGGCTAAGGTGGTGTACAGGGTTTTGCCCAGCAGTTTTTGCTGGATGGCGAGCTGGAGCCGGTCGCTTTTTTCGTCGGCGAAGCGGGGGTCGGTGGCCCCTAGCTGCAAATCTGTGACGAGGCCGTAGTAACGGAAACGGCCGTTGTCACACACCACAAAGCTCCCCTCCTGCACCTGGTCAGCCGGAACCGTCAGCCGCACATTAAACCCTTCCTTCAGTCCGCCGCCGATGATGTAACCGATTGATTCGTTCATTGATTTGCCGGAATTTATGTCAAGCATTGATTTTTCCATCCATTAGCGCTAAAAACAACTGCATTTTGCTTTTTAGCCGGTTTGCTGAAACATCCCCCAACTGCCCTTCCCAGGCAACAATTTCATCAAAAAAGCAGTGCGCCGCTGTTTGCAAGGCGTGCATAATGGCGTCATTGCTTAAATCGGCCGGGAAAGATTGTTGCAAAGGCAGCAGAATATCAGCGGGAAGCTGATCAACCTGCCGGTAATTCTTGGTCTCCAGCCCCAGACGCAATCCCGCCAATTCAATTGTCCGTTGCCGCACTACCCCCAAATAATAAATGGCCCGCCAATACTGTTCTCGCTGAACGCAAATGGCGCTGTGCATGATGTAATGCCAGATGCTGTTGAGGTAACGCTGCGGCTGCTCCGTTTTTTCCGAAGCAGGCTGGCTGCCTTGACTCGCTTCCATGATGGCTTGAATTTGTTGGGAACGATCAAAGGCGATTTGCCAAGACGGCCGTTTCGCCACCAGATTGCTCAAGCACACAAAACCAACATCCAATTCCAAAAAGTTGTCGAGCAGGAAGCCGTACAAAAAAGAATGCGGCCCATAACGGCCCTCAAATCGGGCAACAACGGGGAATAAAGCCTGAATACGGCCGTCCCAATCACGAAATACCGGTTCAACATCCTCTTCCGCAGCCATGACGACGGACAAATCAATGTCGGAATACGCATCTTTGAAACCCACAGCCCCAGACCCAACCACCAGGACGCCAGCGATACGGCCGTCGCCCTCTAGCGCGTCCAATAATCTGTCAAGAACTCGCTGCCGTTCCTCTGGCGTGTAGAGCGTCGTCACAGCGCCATCCGTTAATGGCGCGTCAAGCCATTCCGAATCCACAACGTCTTCGCCGTCATGCGCTTGTATTGCTTCTCGGATACGTTGTTCCCAATCTTGTCGAATCCAACGTTGTTTTCCATCCATGCGAGAATCTCCAATCTCTAATCCCCAATCTCCAACACCGGCAAATCTGGCAGCGCATCGCTCAACGCCTCCAATGTAGGGATGAGCGTGTCGTAATTGCTGCGGAGTAGTTCAATCAACTCTTGAATCACGCCCAGCGCCCAAACCGTGTCCCGGCCGCGCAAATGGTAAATGTTGGTGATATGGGCGACGAGCAGTTGGTCAACCGGCACATTGCCATCGGCAGCACGCAGGATGAGGCGCAGATAGCCCAAATTGTCGGTGAATTGGGCGATTTCGGCGGCATCGCTGCACAGTTCTACCGGATCGAGATTGAGCGGCGGGCGCGGCGGCAGGCCGTGTTTGATTTGCCCGTTTACCTTGTAGCCGACCGCCAACACGCTCATCTCCACCGGCAGCATCCGGTTTTCGCGCTGGTCGTTGATGATGGCCGGGTTGGGATTTTCGGCCAGCACCAGGCGGCGTACCAGCGGGTCGTCGTCAATGAGCATGTCGTAAATGAGGCCGTAAATCGCTTCGCGCGTGTCTACCGGCTGGGCTTTGACCAGACTGCCAAAAGCCGGAACTTCCAACTGGTTCACCCGGCAGCCGACAGCGAAACCTACAGTGCTGGCGCGTAAAACACGGCCGAATTCTTGATTTTTCATAGTTGTTTTCCTGGAAAAGATTTTTTGAGCATGTAACCGCTAAGCCCCAGAGGCAACAGTCACTTAAAACACAACAGGTTATGACCAGCGCCTCTGGAGAAAGTCAGTTGAAGTGGAACACACCCTTATGATTTTTTCGCGCTCATCTTTTCAATGCGTTCTTTCAAATCAGTGGGCGACATATAGATAAATGTACGCCCTTCTTTGAGCTTGAGCAATAATTTATGATCGTCAGCCAGACTCATAAGGTCTGTGCGTGCCGTTTGATAAGCTACGTTATGTAAAATTTGATGTTCCTTGATGCGGTAGATAGCGTTAGCATTTTTCAGTGCATGTTCCAATAAAGCTACTTGTCTGTGATTTAGCCGCTCTGCCAGAGTGGTTAACGCCATCAATTCCAGCGCATCTTTTGTCTCTTGCACTTTACGCGCCAAATAGCGATGCAATTCGTCAATCGCCCGCAAAATAACGCCGAGTTGGTGGATGACAAAGTACGTGGCATCGTTATCATCCGTCTCAGAATAAAGAAAAGCGTAGCCATATTGGGCCGGCGCACTTTTTAAGATTCGGGAGATGGAGATGAATTCAATTAACCAATATCCTTGCTGCGCCATAGACCAATAAAATAACGCCCGCGCCGTTCTCCCATTGCCGTCTACAAATGGATGATCATACGCCAGGATGAAATGCAGCAAAATGGCTTTAACAACGGGATGGATAAATAAGTTAGTATCCGTCCCGTTAGCGAAATCGCATAAGCGCGTCAGACGTTCGGGCAGTTCAGCAGCGGGAGGCGGCGTATGCAAAATCTTCTCATTAGCGACATCTACCACAATCACATCATCATCGGCTTTGCGGAATTTTCCAGCCGCATCATCATTGTCCAGGGTGTTTTCGGTTACAATGCGATGCAATTCAAAAACCATTTCTGGCGTGAGGGGGTCGGTTTTATGCTCGCGCACAAATTCCATAGCTTGGAAGTTGTTCAAAATCATCTGTTCGCTATGGTTTCTTGGCTTTCGTTTCGTTCGCAGCATCTCGCGGGCTACTTGTCGGGTGGTAGATGCGCCTTCTAACTGGCTGGAATTGATGGCTTCTTCGATTAAGGATTTGAGCAGGTACATGTCGCGGGTTTTTGCGTTGGCGATGGGTTCGGCCATTTTAATTTGCCCGCTGGCGTTCCTGTCAATTTGGTGCAGCATTCGGAGAACATTGTCGGGAGTGGCATATTTGAACGGCCGTCCCTCAGCGTCAACAATAGGCAGCGTCTTTTGCAGCGGAAGCCGCGCTAATTTGGTTCCCAGCCAATACTCTTCAGAAGTTAACCCCGGCGGCGGAGACATGTATTTGAGTTTGCCCCAATGTAAGTAACGCCCCTTGTAATCGGTTGGGCCAAGCTGGTAAAGTTCGAGCAGCTTTTGCGGTTTTTCTTGCGCCGCTTTTTGCAAAAGCCGGTTGATGTCGGGTAGGGCGCGCGGGATTCTCATGTACACACAATCCTTATACTAATTTCTTAATTATTAGTAATTAAGGTTAGTTTAACATGAATTTACTCTGGAGAAAAGCTAAAAATCAATTAGTAGATAAACTGATCTATATGCCCCGATGCCGCGTTTTGCCACCGCGCGCCAGCCCTTTGCTGCCCTGTTTGGCGGTCAGGCGGCTTTCTATGCCGTGCCGCTGCATGGCGACATCAATCAAAAAGTTGAGATTTTCGTTGTCCTGACGGCCGACGACGGCCATCTCGTCGGCGCGGGCGATGACGTAGGGATAGTCGCCTAGAATTTGGCATTGGTCGTGGATGAGGGCGTGAACGGCCGTTACCATCCCCTCATCCTCAGCCACCCAACGCGGCACATCCACCCGCGCAATGCCCCGCCCCGGATTGAAGTAAAAGAAACAGACCTCATTGGCCGGATCGATTTCCGCAAAGCGCTCGTTGGGCGGGGAGACGTTGACGAACAGTTTACTGCGCTGCCCCGGCTCTAGCAGGCGGCGGAAAATGGCAATGTCATTCAAGCCGCCGCCCGCCCCCTGCTTGCCCAGCGATTTCCAATCAAATTTTGGGTCGCCAATGCCTTGTAATGCGCGCAGGAGGGTGACGACGGCCGTTGTCATCGGCCGATCAATGTACCCTGCCAGCGCCGCGCCAGAATCATGCACCTTCGTCATCGCCCGCATCCAGGCCACCACATCCTCGTTGGGCGCAGCTTCCGTTCCGCCAATGGGCCAGTAAAGCAGCCGTTGGTCAAGGATTGCCAGCAACGGTACGCTGCCGTCGCCGCCGCGCAGATTCCAGGCGTTGTCGGCCAGCGTACCAATTTCCTGCAAGTCGCGCTCAATGCTGACCTCGCCGCTGCCCATCACGAAGCGGGCCGCTTCCTGGTCAGTCTTGGGAAAATGCAGCGTGGGGATGGTGAAGGGGTGGGGCGCACGGCCGTCGCCATGAAAGTAAACGATCCCACCGACGTTGATGAGGTAGTAAAGATGGGCCGCGTGGCGGTCGGGCATGATTTGGGAGCCGTCGGTGGCGACGATGGTCGCCTTTTCGGGCGGGGTTGGCGGGCTGATGTGGGCGTTGAGGGGATGGGTGTGGTCGAACGGCCGTGCGGAACGATACAATTTCGGGTCCGCCTTTTCCTGAGCCAATTGCAGAGCCTTTCCTACTGCATCCCAATCATCCGCATACCGTTCCAACGTTTTTAGCAGTTCATCAACTGAGTTGTCGCGGTCTTCCAGTCGCTGCGCCGTGCTTTTCGCCATCGCCTCAATGCGGGCGGTGAGTTTTTCAAATTCCAGGGTCATGATTTTTAATCCACAGATTTCACAGATGGCGCAGATTTTTTACAAAATCCTCTGCGCTCTCCGCGCCTCTGCGGTTCATTCCTACCAACCTTCAGCCAACAACAACTGCCATTCTGCCTCAATTTCCCCAACAGGCAAATGGTTGAGCGCCCAGCCAACGGCCGTTCCGCAATCGCGCGTAAAACCTTCGCTGGTTTGGGTGTCAATGGTTGACGGCCGTTCCCAATCCCTTGCCGCCCCCGATTCGGCCGGAGCCAACACCAAAATCACATCGTGTTGCAGCGCATTTTGGCCGACGATGTGGCGCGAGGTAAGGTTTTCGGCGTGGACGACGTACCGGTTGACGAGGACAAAGCCGGCCTGTTTGAGCGCAATGGTGAGCGCCGCCCAGCCTTTGGGATTCCAATGATGGTAGGTGAAGATGAAACGGCCGTCTTCCTTCAACACCCGCTTACATTCCGCAAAAATCCCACCCAAAACGTCCGCATATTGCCCATCCTGAACGCGCCGATCCACCGCCGATTCCGTTTCTGCATACGCCCAATTGGCCGCCTCTGGCAGCAGTTGGC
Organism: Anaerolineae bacterium; assembly: GCA_024762395.1. Lineage (GTDB taxonomy): Bacteria > Chloroflexota > Anaerolineae > Promineifilales > Promineifilaceae > JACKCC01. Next base: position 5,581 of record JANTHP010000271.1, read on the forward strand.
GCAGCCAGACGCGGAAAAAAGCGGCCAAATCGCTGTACTGCACGCTGTCGAAATAAGGCGGGTCGGTGACGATGGCGTCTACGCTGTCGTCGGGTAAATCCAGCGCCGCCGATGAGCCTTGCAGGAGCAAAAAGCGGCGCGCTCCGGTTTGCAAATCGGCGAAATCGGCGTATTCGGTTCCGGCGTCTACTTCTCCAGTAATGGCGGTTTTTACGGTACGGCCGTCCTCCACTTTTCGTTCAATCGGATTAGCCGCCCAAATACGCCCACGAGCAATACGGCCGTAAAACAAACTTTGCAGCGTCCCCGACCGGCGCGCTGGATAAACCGGGTTGTTTTCCAGCGCCGTGTAGGGGAAGGAGTAGGCATGGTACGCAAACGCATGACGAATCGCGCCCGGACGCCGCTTTTTGTCCCCTTTGTAGCCGCACAACATCGTGTTGAATTCCAGCGACGTGGAGATAAGCAAAGCGAGATTGAGTTGCGTTACCGATTTGGGGGACGCGGAGTTACGCGGAGGGGCGGAGAGGCGCGGAGAAGAAGAGAGATTTTCTAAGTTCTGTATCGCTTCCCGCAAGTAGAGGAGTTGGCGGCTGGAAAATAGATCAAGATAGTTTTCAATCCCGCGTACAAGCAGGCTTTTCGATTTTGGCCCCGGCGCGACGGTAAAATCGGCGGGGTCAAAGCCGCACTGCGCCCTTTGGGCATCGGCGCGGGCAATGATATCTAAATCTTTCTGCCTCGGTGGAACGAAAAACAGGCCATGTGTCTCGCATTTCCCCACAATGGCGACTGGTTCATAGCGTTGGTAGTAAGGTTTAGTCAAATCTTCACGGTAAGGCTGTCCGCAGTTGGCGCATTTTTTGCTTTTACGGGTCAATATTGGAT
>JANTHP010000272.1 GCA_024762395.1 Anaerolineae bacterium
AATTACTGATTACCGGCCACCGATTACTGATTACCGGCATATACATCTGTTTGGGGGTGAATGGCGGCCCAGGCGAACCAGAAGACGGCGGGGGCGGAGAGGGGGGATAATTGGGTTCCTGCGAATGCGCCGGTTTTGGCTTGACCGGTACGGCCGTTCCACACCGAACCCGTCTCTTCATCACGTAAAAACCCATCCCCGGCGGGCGCAAACGTCAGTGTTTGCCCATCCACTTCACGACGATAGGCAAAAACCGATTGCAGCGTATCATCAAAAATCAGCAGAACAGGCAGCTTGTTCAATTCATCATTGATGATTTTTTCAGATTGCAGGGTTGGCAGTGGATAAGCGCGGGACTCCTTCCCGGCCAACAGCCCAACCACAAGCGATTTCGCCGGCAGGGCCTCATTTTGGGTTAATCCGCTGGAGAAGCCGGCCGCGCCGCTGGCGTAATAACCGGCGTAAGGGTCAATAATCGTATCTTCCCGCCCCATCTGGCGGGCGGACAGAACGCGCGTGTCGGGATGGAGGGCTTTCCACTCGCCCCAACTGGTCATGATGACGGGCAGCGCTCGCAACTGCGTCCCCCGCAGCGCGCCGCGCAGGGCTTGCCCCGCTAATTGGCTCCATAAAGTGTTGGTTTGATGGTCGTACATGACCAGATTGTCGTTGTACAGGTAGCCGGATACGCCAAAGGTGAGGGAACGGCCGTCTACCACCGGGTCAAACGCAATCGCCGAAAAACAGAGCGGACACCAGGTGATGGCGACGGGCTGCCCGCCAATCGTATCATTCACAATCTCGTGCAAACTGAGCAGCCGGATGGGATACGCGCGCGCATCGCCGTTTAATTCAATGGCGACGACCAGTTCCTCATCCGGCCATTCGTCGCTGCCAACCGCCGCATCTACAAACAACGCATCGGTGGCAAGAATGGCCGGGATGTCGTCAATATCGGCGGCCAGCAGCAGCTCGCCCGCATTCAGGCGGCGTGGGGGCGGGGCAAATGGATCGGGGGTTGGGGTAAGCGTGGCAGCAACGGGGGAGGGAACGGCCGTTTCCTTCCCCGCTGTTTGTTCAAATTGAACCGTTTGACAGGCTGTCAACAAAAATAACAGCCCGATTAACAATTTTGTGCGCATGATCGCCTAATTAATACAGGCCGGACGCACTAGTACCAGTAAACAGAAGTTAGTAAACAGTTTTCAGTAGGCACTTTCCAGAGGTAGACCGTACTGATAACTGATAACTGTTTACCGATTACTGAACACTGATACTAGATCAAGTTGTAGAAAAGGAATCCGTAGATCGCCATCGTCAACACGCCATCTATTGCTGCAACCAATATGGCAAAATAAAGCAATGAGGCGACGCTGCGGCGATATGTCAAGCGCCAGGCCAGGTAGATGGCAATCATTGTAATCAATAATGGCACGCCAATCTGTAGGGGAGATTGCAGCCATGTGGGAATGGCCGGAATCCAGGCTGAAAAGGGCACAAAGCTGCCGATGCCGGGAATTGTGAGTAATTTTCCCCCCCAGTACATGGCCCCGGCCAATAGTAAACTGACAATCGTTCCCGGGTGTGTTAATGCGTCATCGCTTTTTCGACGTAAAAAGGCGGTTGCAAATAATGCCAGCAGGGGGAATATCATCCAAAGCAGCACGACGACTGGCGCTAACACCGCGCCGGACAGCAGCCCGAACAATGTCTCGCGCGAAATACGCCCCACATCGCCCCAGGTGACGCTGGACAGCGGTTTCTGCATATCGGCTGCGGTACTGGTGAAGTAAACTTGAAAACCCCCGTCTTTCCCCCGCTCCAGCCAGGTCAGGTAAAGCTGCCCCGCTTCGTCGCTAATGATGGCGGGGTCTATAGAAGCGTTTGATGTGTAACTTAGCAGTTGGTAGCCGGTCGGTTCGCCGTCTTGCAAGAAAAGCGTCCCGATCTGGTTCCGCGTTTTGCGGAATTCATGCAGCGCCTGTACGGAGAAGGCCAACGCCAGTTCTTGTTCCGGGACGGCCGTTCCATTCAAAGCGACATTATCCACTTTGGGCGTGCCCGGGTACTGGCCGGTAACGGGGAAGATGCGCGGCCCGGCAGTCAAACCATCGTCCGGCTCAGATGCGTACTCTAAATCGGAGACGCTGGGGACGATGATTGTTTCGGGTCTGGTAATGACCGCCGCCTCTCCTTTGGGAAAATGAATGTACTGGGTGACAACTTTGCCCGCTTCAGGGCCGGTACGCACGGAAATGTTCCAAATCAGGTAGGCTTCGGCCTGATCTAACCCCAACTGGGGGCCGATGAGGATGTCGGTTGTGGCGAGGTAGGGCTGGTAAACGGCCGTTTCCCGTCCCGCCTCATACTTGCCATCGGGGTACACAGCGTAGAAAAAGAACGATGCCTCAAACCCCAGCGGATAATGCGCCCAGACGGCGTACAACGCGCCCGTTTCATCATATTGCAGCGTAGGCCGAATGCCCTCGGCGTCCACCAGCGTCGCCTCGCCAGCTAAATCGCCGTCAAGCATGTACAAGCCGGGACTGCGTCGTTGTCCGGCGTACCAAACCGTCAACGAACCGTCCGCATCCAGTGCCGTATCGTAAGAATCAACAACTCTCCCGCCGGAAATTTCCCTGACTGGCCCGACAATATCTCCGGCTGTGTTCATTTGGGCTGTGTAGAGGCGGTGGTCGCTGATCCAGAAGAGGTTGAGCAAACGGCCGTCCCACACAACAGTCGGTTTATCCGGCTGAGACAGCGGAAATGCCAAAGTCCGCTTCCAAACGGTTTCTGCTTGCCGGTTTAAGGCGATGATTGTAGGCTGCGATGTTTCATTTTCGGCCGTAACCAAAAACAGATAGACATTCCCGGCGTCATCCAGCGCCATCGGAACCGGATCGCCAATGCGCGTCTCGGCAACCGGCAAACCATGGCTCCAGCCAGGCGCTTTCAGCCATTCTCTGGCTGGAGAAGGTGAACAAGCCGTCAACAGCAGCAGCAAAATCGCCAACCCAAGCGCAGACAGATTATTATTTAATCGAAATCCTTTTCGCATCTCAACCAACTCCGGCAAATTTACCAGGCTGCGGGCGATTTACGGCCGTCATAACCTTCGCCAAGCTGCGCAGAAAAAAAGGAGGCGCGATCCGGATCAACGCCTCCCTGCCATGTCGTTACAATTGTTTTGTAGAGACCTACGCGGTTTCCATAAACCGCGCCGATCTTTTTCAGAAAATCATACAGCCAAGTCTAAGAAACTACGGCGCCTCGGTGGAGATGTTTTCAGATGGAACCCAGCCTTCGCCAGTTGGCGCACTAATCTTGTACCAGATATCGCCTTCGTATTGCGCGACTTCCAGAATGGTGATAGCCACGCCCCGTTCCTGGCCGGCGATCATTTTTCCGCCCGGTTGATCCAAAAAGTTAACCAGATAGCTTTTTCCGGCCAAATACACCTCGTCGCCCGGCTGCGGGCCGGAAATCTCTTCTTCTACCGGTTCCAGATTATCGGCAGACACCCAGCCTTCCCCGGTCGGAGCCTCGATTTTGTACCACACTTCCCCTTCATGCGAGGTTGATTCCAGAACAGTAACGGCCGTACCCCGCTCCTGTCCCGCCGAAATCTTCCCCTTGGGCGCATCATACAAATTCACCAAAAAACTCCGGCCAATAAGCGTCGCCGTATCCCCGGCCTGAAACTCGCCATCCGCCGCTGCACCGCTAGACGTAAATCCAGCTTGAGCCGCTTCCTCCGCGCGCGCAGTCGCTTCAGCCGGAGTCAAAACCTCGCCGGCCTGCTTACATGCCAGACTCGCCAAAACCAGCAAGCCGATCATCAACCATAATGCTGTACGTGCCTTCATTACACTCACTTGTCCCCTTCTCATTTAGTTCTTCCCACGCATACGCGGGTCAAACGCATCTCGCAGCCCATCCCCCATAAAGTTAAACGCCAATGTCGTAAACACCAATGCCAGCCCAGGCACTAAAACCAGATGAGGATTCGAGCGAATGCCCGCATACCCTTCATTAATCATCGCACCCCAACTCGGCGTGGGTGGATTTACCCCCAGGCCAATGAAACTCAACGCCGCCTCAAAGAAAATATAACCGGGAATAGCCATACTTTCAGCAATCAACAGCGGGCCAATGATATTAGGCAGCAAATGCTTAAAAATAATGCGCGAATTCGTCGCGCCCAGCGCCGTTGCCGCCTCGATAAACTCTTTTTGCTTGTAGGACAACACCTGACCCCGCGCCAGACGCGCCATACCAATCCAATTCAACGCGCCCATGGCAATAAAAACAAACAACAGCCCCCCGGCCATCCGATCCAGGTTAATCAGAAAACCGGCGACCCCCGTATCAACGCCTGCGCGAGAAAGCGCCTTGAAATAGACCGTCATCAAAATGATAATCGGCAGCATGGGAATGGCATACAAAAAGTCCACAATGCGCATCATGACATTGTCAACAGCGCCGCCGGCAAATCCGGAAATTGTGCCGTAAACAATCCCGATCCCTAACGCCACCGAAGAAGCCACAACCGCCACAGCCAAAGAAACGCGCGCGCCGTAAACGACACGGCTCCAAATATCGCGGCCTAAGGAGTCCGAACCAGCAAAAAAGATGGTGCATCCCCATTCCAGAGGCGTGTTAGCCCAATGACAATCTGGTAAGTGATCCGTGGTTACAATATACCCGGTCATGGGTTTTTCACGATTATTAAGATTGTTTTGTTCTGCAAAATGGTAAGGCGCAAAAATGGGTGCACCCAAAGCGATAATAACAACCAGCAAAACAAACAAAGTTCCGCCTACGGCAATCTTGTTCCGGCGAAATTCCCGAAAAGCATCCTGGGCCGGACTGCGGCCTTTTGTTTCCGTTTGGGCTTTTTCCAATTCCAACTCTGCAATCATCATATACCTCGCGCAAATGAGCTATTCGTTATGGCGTAACAACCAGGCCGTACAACGCCTAATCATAACGAATTCGCGGGTCCAACCAGGCGTAAAGAATATCCACAAAGAGATTACCCGCTATCAGCAAAACACCAAAAATAAGGACAAGACTGGTTTGCAAAAAATACTCGCGCTGCGTAATGCTTTCAACAAACCGACGGCCCATCCCATTCAGGGCAAAAATTGTTTCCGTAATAAAAGCGCCCGTCACCGCGCCGGCCAACATCGGGCCAATAATTGTCGCCACCGGGATTAGAGAGTTCTTCAACGCATGAACAGCCACAACGGTTCGTTCCCGCAATCCTTTCGCGCGCGCCGTGCGAATATAATCCGAATCCAACACCTCTAACAAACCGGCGCGGGTCAATCGAGCCACGCCAGCCGAGTATCCCGTCCCCAGCGAGAACACAGGCAATACGGCATGTGTCCAAAAATCCATCGTCGGCTTCGGTAAAAATCCTAAAATAAATGGCGGTTCTGCCCCCCAAAATGCAATTGGCAACACCCCCAGCCAAACCCCAAAAACATAGATCAAGATTGGCCCCAGCACCAAACTGGGAATAGACACGCCCAAAACAGCGATGAACGTGGCTGAATAATCAATAATCGTATTATGTTTTAACGCAGCCAGGATGCCAGCCGGAATGCCGATGGCAAACCCCACAAGCAGCGACATTGTGCCTAATTGGATAGAAACAGGGAATGTTTCGGACACAATATCATTCACAGTTTGGCTGCGCAGCTTCAGCATAGGCCCCAAGTCCCCCTGCAGCAAGCTGCCGAGATACCTGAAAAATTGCACAGACATCGGTTCATTCAAACCATACCGATCTTCCATAATACGCCGCATGTGTTCTGGCATAACGCGGATACCTACATAATCAAATGGCCCGCCCGGCATCGCCTGAACCAATAAAAATGTAACGAGAACAATAAGGAATATAATCGGAATCGAAATAAGTATACGGCGGGTAATATAAGTAATCATAACAACCTCCTGATAGTCATCGGCCGCCAAACGCGCGGCCAACGCCAGTTACCAGGGAAATGAATGTCATACAGAACACAGAGGAAGCGGGGGAGCGGTTTTACAACCGCTCCCCCAACTAATCAGGCAAACTCAAGCGCGGTTATTGGCCGCGAGCCGCCATTTTTGCATCATTATCAAGCGTCCAGGTGTACCACTGATCGCCGCCAAAGAGCGCGGGAACGCGGCTAACCCAGGAATGTTCCGCCACGTAAGCAATACGCAGGAAGATGGGGAAGAAGGGTGTCTCGCCTTCAGGCCCAAAGAACATGTCTTCGATCTGGGCGTACATTTCAACACGTTTTGCCGGATCCGTTTCTTCGCGGGCGGCAACGATCATGTCGTCAACCTCGGTACATTCGCGCTTCATACGGTTGCCGGGGTTGCCGCACCAGAGTACGTCGCCGACCCAGTTGTTTTC
>JANTHP010000273.1 GCA_024762395.1 Anaerolineae bacterium
AAACCAAACCGGGCGGCCGCCTGCGGCAAAGGAATCATCTCCGGCTGCGTTTCCGGGCGGAAAGGCAAGTCGCGGGGCGCCTGTCCGCTGAGGCGATAAACCAACGCCTCATCCAATGGAATCCAGACCGGCGACCCCGGTTTACACTGCCGGCCGGGCAACAGCCCCCGTCGAAACCAGTCCAGCAGAACCGATACCGAAGCGTTCAACGCCTGCGCCGCCGCCGGCGCCGTCACCAATCCCGCCGCCGCCCGATTCAGAGCAATCTTGTGCTTGTTGCGTAAATTGCGGACACGCTGCCACGTCCAGTAGGCGACCGGTTGACCGGGCACATACGCCGGGTCATCCTTCACATGCCAACTGCTGACAACCCCTGCCGCATTGAGCGCCGCCGCTATCTGCGCATCATCCTGCCCGGCTTGCGCCAATTCGCGCACGCGCTGGAGCAGCTGCGGGTTGGAGGGATGGCCCTGCCGGGGGCGTTTGGCCGTCGTCTGCGTCACGCCGCCCGTCTGCCAGCGGATGGCGATGTGGGTGACGCCGGCCTCCTTGTCGCTCTCCAGCGTCACATCGGCAATGAGCGTGCGTAAGAGCCGCTTGCGGTCGGGAATCGTCGTCGTTTCCGCCACCCAAAGCGCGGGCAAATCGGCAGCCAATTGACGCACCAAAGCCACATCGGCCGCAGAAATGTCGGCTTGCGCCGCTTGCATCTGCTCCCACGCCTGCTGTAACTGGCGCTGCTGCTGCAACGCCGTCTCCCATGCCTGTTCCAATTCAGCCGCCACCAACCGCAGCGCCGGGTCTACCTGCTCATAGCGCGCTTTGGCGACGGCGACGGCGTGGGCGGCGCGGTCTAACTGCTGCCGCCACTGTTGGCTGAGCGCGTTTTGTTCCGTTTCCAGCTCGTTCAGCGCCGACAGGGCCGCTTCAATGGCCGCCGGCTGCACCGCCTCCAGAAAGGCCGCCGCCACCGCCTGGTCTACGTGGGCGTAGGGAAAGAATTGGCAGCGCGGTTCGTCAAATCGCACCTTGTTCGCTTCGCACACGTAGGCCGGTTTGTCCCGATAGCGCACCCGCATCCGACGGCCGCAGCGACCGCAAACGACCATCCCTTGCAGCAGCGCCCGCCCCTTGCCCACCGCCCCCCTGTGGGCTGGCGCGGCATTGTCGGTAAAAGGGGCATTGTGGAAGCCAAGATTGGGCTGATTATCAGCGGCAAAGCGGCTGGCTTGCCAGTTTTGGGCCAAGATTTCCTGGTTTTTCATGTAAGCCTCCCAACTAATATACGCCGGAAAAGCATCGTGAAGCAACACTTGCCACTCGCTTGGCGGCAGACGACGGCCGTAAACAGTCCCCGGTTGGCCCGGCAATTGTGTCCGCTGCCGCTTGCCGTAGGCGTAAGCGCCGGCATAGGCGGGCAGTTTGAGGATGAGGTAGATGGGGGAATAGGCGGGTTTGACCCAGACGATCCCCCATTGGCCGATGGCGTCCCGCTGGCGGCGGGGCAGACGCAGCCCATCGCGGCGCAGTTGGCGCAAAACGGCGCGGCAGCTGCCATACCGGGTAAAGAGGCGGAAGATGCGCCGGATGGCTGTCTGCACCTGTTGGTCGGGGAGCATGATGACCTGGCCGTTGGGCAGCCGGTCATAGCCGACGGGCAGTCGCAGCGCCAGTTCGCCCCGTTTGGCTTTGTTCAGCCGCGCCGCCTGCATCTGCTGGCGCATGATGTGCCATTGGGCTTCGGAGAAGGCGCCTTTGATGCCCAGCAGCATCCGGTCATCGTAGGCGCGGGCGTTGTAGACGCCGCCGCTGTCGCAGACCAGCACGTCGTTGATGACGGTGAGGTCGAGCAGTTGGTACCAGTCGGCGCAGTTGCGCGCCAGCCGGGAGACGTCGGTGACGAGCAGAATGCCCACTTTGCCGGTGCCGATGTCGGTGAAGAGGCGTTGGAATCCGGTGCGGGCGTGGGAGGTTACGGCCGTTTTGCCCAAATCCTCATCAATAATCACCGTTTGCGCTGCCGGCCAGCCCAGCGCCGCCGCCCGCGCCGCCAGTTGGTACTGCAAATCCTGCGACTCCTGATTCTCCGCCACCTGCCGTAGCGTAGATTGGCGAATGTAGATGTAGGCCAGCCGCTGGCGATGGGACTCATTGATTTTGGGGTGACTGTTCATGCGTCCCCTCCTGTGGCTGCAGTGAAACAACATTTAGATGTGGCCTCAGCAGACGCGCCAGCAAATGAGCCAGTTGGTTTTGCTGATGGGGCGTGAGTTGGTTCCATTGGAATGGCGGGTTGAGAATTGGTCGGGGATTCGGCCGTCGGGTCGGTTGGGGGATGGGGGGCATTTTTCTTCTCCTCTTGCACTTGAAATCGAATAGTTTGCACCAGTTTAGCAAGTGTGAGGAGGGTATGGACAGTAGTCGGGGGCGTCTTGAGGGGCGTTTCCTCCATTTCGTCCCCCTCAAGAGCATGATTTGGCTGTATAATTCGTACAACCTGCGGATTTGTTACCGTTTTTCGGGTCTTTCTTTGGCTTTGTTCCGTTACGTTTTGTTGATCCAACCGGGCACTATGGCAAAGAAGTTCATTTGAAACTTACCGGGAAAATCGCACGATTTGTTGGAAGACAAATTGGGATGACAAATACAAGCGCACTCGCTGTTACTATTAGTGAAGCGAACCAAGGAGTAGATGATAACTGGTTAACTTCACCCGCCTTTATTGCTTGCCGTCCAATTTCTGACTTTGGCGAAACAACTTATACATCTCCAACTAATTATTACCACTTTGAGGGGAGAGAAGAAGTAATCGAACGATTATACTATGCCATTGAACAAGGAGATGCAGAAATGTTCGGACGAGGTTTGCATTCATACCAAGACACTTTCTCCCATAGTGGAGAAGGCTACAGTAATTATGCTGGCTTCTTCGGCATGATTGAGCTTTATCGGGAGTGTCCTAATTGCTTCAAAGACAATCCGGTACGTTCGGGATTTCGCTCCTATTTCCAACTTGGCCACCTTTTCGCCGGAAAATCTCCTGATACATACGATCTTAGTAACCCTCGTGACGTATATATGACTAATGGAACAGAATTCTGGGTTACACTATTTCTGTTACACGAAGCAGGCATAGACCCAGAAATTTATTTTCAGGAACAGTTCGATATGTCACCAGAAGAATGGTACAAGGAGAATGTGGGGGAGGATTTAAATGGCCAAAATTGATTTGGGGTATGTGAAGCGGCAAAAAAGCGAAAAACTTGGGATAGCAGTGATTCTCAATACATTCGCCAAGCTGAAGTTCTTGCTGGTGTGTGTGTCTAGTGTACTTATCGCCTGCAGCAACGAACCAATCCTGCTGCCTAACGACGTTAATCTTACACCACTTTTTGATATTCCGTTACCTCCGTATATCGAAGACCTTTCAGCAGTGATGGATACGAGCAAATTAGGCGACCACCATCGTTTTGATCACACGAATTCTCTTCGAGAGGAAGGTGAATGGATGGAGGAATGGCAATACTCAATATTTAATGAAACAAGCGGACAGTCCAGCACTGTTCAGGTAACACTCATCCTCGATAGTACCGTTGCGGATTCAAAGGCTTTTTTCCCGGGTGGTTGTTTTGTTGAAGAAGTGTATCAAAGTGAGTTAAGTGCCAATACCAAATATGTTGACCAAGTTTTTATATCGTATCTTGAGGAATCACGTGCTGGTCCCGAAGGATGGTATACTCCGCTTGGTTATTACACTTCATGTGTGGTAATTAGACGTGGCAATTTAATCATTGAGTTTGATGAGAGAACTGAATTTGAGGATCGCGACCAAATCGATGCGGTTATCCAAGAGTTATCAGAATTGTTTTATACAGAATCCAATCAATTTCACTAAAAACAGGTAAGAACCAAGTGTCGATAGCAAGCGTTCCCGCTTCAAATCGGAGTATTCTTGTCACGCACTGGTTCATCTGGGCTGATGGATAAAGTGGGAAACTCTCCGTTCCACTGCGAGTTTCCCACTTACCCACAGCCCCTACTGCGACGGCCGCCCCACCACCACCGGCTTTCGCGCTACCTGCTCTTTAACAACATAATTATTGGGGCGTCAAACAGCATCGTAATTCATCCAGAATCCCCCGCTGTTTGTCGCTCAGTCCCTCCCTTCCCAACCTGTCCAACAAGGCAATAGCAGTTTCGGGTACGGTTTCGGGCTGCACGGCCGCCTGCTCACCCTCAATCTGCGCCATCGCCCGGAGATAATCCACAATCACCGTCTTGTTATGCACCTGGGCGTACACCATCGTCGTGTTCAGCCGCTCATGCCCCAACAACGCCTGAATCGTCGTAATCTTCGCCCCCGCATTCACCAACTGCGTGCCAAACGTGTGTCTCAGCATATGCGGCGTCGCCTTGAACCCCAACCGCTTTCCCGCCGCCTTTATCCGGCAGCGAATAATGTCTTTCGACAGCGGCTTGTGACGGTAGATGAACAGATGGTCGCTCAACGCCGGGCCGCGCACCGTTAGTTGTAAGTTAGGGCGGCGGGGCGAGGACGCCGTGCCGCAGCCGGTGAGAATCAGGAAGCCCGCCCCGGAGCAGGTGTGACCTATGCGGTGACGGTGCAACTGGATGCCAATATGCTGCCTTTGCGCTGGGGAATGACAGCGTTTGTGGATGTGAGATAGTTATGTAGTCAAATGTTCGACTACATGACCACCCGACCAGCACGGTTTTTCAGTTTTCATGGAAAATAGAGACCCTAAGGGTTTTTGTAAAGTAATTGCTGTCTGGACTGCATTTTGAAAAACCCTTAGGGTCTTGACTGCTGAAACGCCCTGACCCGACCAAGCGCCGGCATTGACTTTACACGAATCTCGTGTAATATGATTGTATGATGAAAAATATCACATTGTCGGCAAATGAAGAAACAATTCAGCAAGCGCGACGCAGAGCAATGAGCGAGGGTGTCTCATTGAATAAATTGTTTCGGGAATGGTTGGAACGCTATGCAGCGCAGCCTTTAGCTTCGGAACAATATCAAGAACTGATGAAACGTTTGGAGCGTGTACATGCTGGCCGCTCATTTAGTCGGGAAGAAATGAATGAACGTCGCTGATTTTCCAGGTTTGTTTTTTCTGGATACCAATATTTTTGTCTATTCATTTGACCATGCCGCACCCGTAAAACAGCGGTTGGCGCAGCGTTTGATACAGGATGCTTTGCAAACCCAGCGGGGTGTTGTCAGTTCCCAAGTTGTGCAAGAATTTTTGAATGTTGCCCTGCGTAAATTTTCCCAACCCATGACGATTCCCGAGGTGAGGGAGTATGTAGATACAGTTTTTGTGCCTCTGTGTCGCCATTACCCCACAATCGCTTTTTATCGGCAGGCTTTGCTGATACGCGAAGAAACTGGGTATTCCTTGTACGATTCCCTCATCGCGACGGCCGCGATTGAAAGCGGTTGCCAGACCTTGTTCAGTGAAGATATGCAGGATGGTCGGTTTTTGCAAGGATTAGAAATCGTCAATCCCTTTGCTTTGTAGTAGATACTGTAGAACGAACTACGCGACTATCAGCCTAAATAATTTGGTTGCGAATAATGCCAATGTTTTCGATTTCGCATTCAACGACATCGCGGGGGCGCAGGAATTCGGGCGGGGTGCGGGCGAAACCGACGCCGCTGGGCGTGCCGGTGGCGATGATGTCGCCGGGCAGCAGGGTCATCCCGCGCGACAGGTAGGCGATGATGGCAGGGATGTCGAATATCATGTGACGGGTGTTGCTGTCTTGTTTGGTTACGCCGTTGACGCGGCTGGTGATGCGTAGGTTTTGCGGGTTGGGGATTTCGTCGGCGGTGACAATCCAGGGGCCGATGGGGCAGGAGCCGTCCAAACTTTTACCTTTGAAAAACTGTTTGCCCCCTTTTTGTAAATCGCGGGCGGAGATGTCGTTGAGGACGGTATAGCCGAAGATGTAGGCCATCGCCTCGTCGCGGAGGATGTTTTTGCCTTGTTTGCCGATGATGATGGCGAGTTCGGCTTCCCAGTCTAGTTGGTCGGATACGGCCGTATCCAACAAAATATCGCCATAGGGTGCGTTAACGGCCGTTGTCGCTTTTGTGAATACAATCGGCAGTTTGGGCAGTTCTTTGATTTCTAACCCCTTGGTCGCTGCTGATTCGGCGGCATGTTCGGCGTAGTTCCAGCCCAGGCACATCACATTGCGCGGCGGGGTGGGGATGGGTGCGTGTAATTTGATGGCGGCAAGGGGGAGGGGGGAAACGGCCGTTTTTCCTAACTCCTCCGCCAGCTTCAAACCATCCAGACCCAATCCGATAAAGTCAAGCATGGTGGGGACTACACGGCTTAAATCAACAACATCCTGGCCTTGAACCATGCCAATTTTAAT
>JANTHP010000274.1 GCA_024762395.1 Anaerolineae bacterium
CGGCGGCACGAGTTCGCGCAAACGTTCCACTTCACGCAAGCGCAGTACGTCGCGCTCGCGCAAAAAGCCCAGCGTTGATATTCGCCTGAATTTACAGCAAAAGGCGTTGATTAGCGGGATTGCTATTCTGTTTATTAGTTTTTTGCTTGTTCTCAGTTTGCTTTCTCCCACCCAAGGGAATTTACCCACTGCTTTATCCGGCTTGATGTGGCGCACATTTGGTTGGGGCGGCCTGCTGGTTCCCGTCATCACCGGCGCCATTGGCCTGTACTGGGTATTGTGGGGCATGGAACAAGAACCGGCGCTGCCCTGGTATCGCATTTTAGGCTTTGCCTTATTCTTTTTAACCTTTGAAGCATTTGCCACCCTGGCCCTGCTCATGAGCGACAACGGCTACGGCGATGTATGGACGATTGCCCGCGCCCAAACCGGCGGCGGCTATCTGGGCGGCGTGATGGCTTACGCGCTCATCGCCACCATCGGCAATCTGGGCGCCATTTTCACCCTGGTGGTGGTTGGTCTCATCGCCACCGTCCTGCTGTCGGGTGTTTCTCGCGCCGAATTCGGCCAATTTTTGACGGCCGTGTTCAACTGGCGGCCCCAACTCAATCTGCCCCAGCCGGAACGGGAACTGCCCATCAATACGCCGCAAACATCACGCAGAACGGCAAGACGGGAAACGGCCGTGCAGCCCCCCCTCGCCCCAGAACTGGACCCGAACACAGAAGATGCAGAACCGGAAGAAGAGCCCAAACCCAAACGGGCGCGGCGCAGTCGAAAAACCCAAAAAGAAGACCCCCAACCGCCGCAAGAACAGCCTACCATCGCCACCCCCGTCTTTTTGGGCAATACCGGGCGCGGCCATAACTGGAAACTGCCCGTCGTCGCCGAAATTCTCGAATCCGGCACCGACCAGGATTTGAACTCCGCCTCCATTCGCGAACAAGTCGAGATTATCGAACACACGCTGGACAGCTTTGGCGCGCCGGCCACCGTCGTCGAAATCAACCAGGGGCCGGCCATCACCCAATTTGGCGTCGAGCCGATGTTTATCGAAATGCGCAGCGGCAAACGCACCAAAGTCAAAGTCGGCAAAATCGCCGGACTGGCCGACGATTTGGCCCTGGCGCTGGCGGCGCAGTCTATCCGCATCCAGGCCCCTGTGCCCGGCAAGGGGTACGTGGGGATTGAAGTGCCTAACGTCAAAAAAGCGCTCGTTTCTTTACGCGATGTGATGGAATCGGCCGCTTTCCGCAAAATCAAGTCGCCGTTGAGCATTGGCCTGGGCCAAAATGTGGCCGGGCAAGCCATCGCCGCCGATTTAGCCAGTATGCCGCACGTTCTCATCGCCGGGACGACCGGTTCCGGTAAATCGGTGATGGTCAACAGCATCATCGCCGGGCTGCTGCTGCAAAATACGCCCGATGAATTGAAATTGGTCATGGTTGATCCCAAGCGGGTTGAACTGACCGGCTACAACGGCATCCCGCACCTGGCTGCGCCGGTGGTGGTGGAGATGGATCGAGTCATCGGCACGCTGCAATGGGCGATGCGCGAGATGGATAACCGGTACAAAATGTTTGCTGATTTGGGGGCGCGTAACATTGTTGATTACAACAAAAAAGCGCGTAAGGCGCGGGCCGATAAGCTGCCCTATATCGTCATCGTCATTGACGAGTTGGCTGATTTGATGATGCTCAGCCCGGAAGAGACGGAACGGGGCATTACGCGGCTGGCGCAAATGGCGCGGGCGACGGGAATTCATATGGTCATTGCCACGCAACGGCCGTCTGTAGATGTGGTAACGGGTCTCATCAAGGCCAACTTCCCGGCCCGCATCGCCTTTGCTGTGGCTTCCAGCACCGACAGCCGCGTTATTTTGGACAGCACCGGCGCGGAACGGCTGCTGGGGCAGGGGGACATGCTCTTCCAAAGCCCGGACGCGGCGGCGCCGGTGCGCTTGCAAGGCTGTTTTGTCAGCGATGGCGAGTTGAACAAGTTGATTGGCTACTGGCAGCGGGCGCGCCGCTTCAACCTGGTTTCGGCGGAGGAGAGTGTGATGCCGCGCGCGGAGGCCGCCGCCGCGCAGGCCCCTACCTCAGAAACGCTGCCGCCGCCGTCTCGTCCTACCCGGCCGGCGAAGAAAGTGGTGAAGAAGGCGGCTGAAAGGGAAACGGCCGTTACGCCCCCATCGCCGCCGCCCCCAACCAGCAAAACCTTAACCGACGACGCCCCGACCCGGCCGATCAACATCCAACAAAAAACAGAAAACAAACAACAAGCAGCGCCCAGCCCTGAACCCCCAGCCCCCAGCCACCAACCCCTTTGGGAAGAACTGCAAAAGGTCGAGGAAGAGGCCAAGTACGAAGATAAACTCATGCCCGAAGCCATTGCGCTGGTGCGCCAACTGCGAAAAGCGTCTACTTCGCTGTTACAGCGCCGCTTCCGCATTGGCTACACCCGCGCCGCCCGCATGATTGACGCCATGGAAGATCAAGGCATCATCGGCCCGCCCACCGGAACCAGCAAAGCCCGCGAAGTGCTGCTGCCCCCTGAAAACGAAGAAACGGAAGCAAAGGAGTCGTGAAACGTAAAACGTGAAACGTGATTGAGAAGAATTCACGCTTCACGCTTCACGCATCACGTATCACGCATGACCCATTTAGAAGGAACTGAACGCGCCCAGTATGTCCAAAATATGTTTGCCCGCATTGCCGGGCGGTATGATTTGATGAACCGGCTGATGACGGCCGGGCAGGATGTGAAATGGCGTAAATATGTCATCGAACAAGCCCGATTGCCGGAAAACGGCCGTCTCCTAGACATCGCTACCGGCACGGGCGATATTGCTTACGAGGGCTTGCGCCAACAGCCCAGCATCCAGGCCGTCGGCGGCGATTTTACGATTGAGATGATGCAGGCGGGGAAGTTGTACCCGGAACGGCAGTCCATTCAATGGACGGCCGCCGACACGCTGGCGCTGCCTTTTCCCGACGACACTTTTGACGCTGTTACGTCCGGTTTTTTGATGCGGAATGTGATTGATGTGCCGGGGGCGTTTGCCGAACAGATGCGGGTGACGAAGCCGGGCGGCCATGTGGTGGTGTTGGAATCCAGCCCGCCAAAGAGGAATTTGTTACGGCCGTTCATCCTCATTCACCTTAATTATGGCATTCCTCTACTGGGCCGCCTCATCAGCGGCGAATCCGACGCCTACCGCTACCTGCCCGACAGCACCCAACAGTTCAAAGACCCAGACACCGTTGTGGACATCATGCGCCAGACGGGATTCACCAACATCAATTACAAGCTGTTCATGTTTGGCACAATCGCCATTCATGTGGGGCAAAAACCAACGGCCGTTTCTTAATCTTCCTGTAATCTCACGCACAGACAGGGTAAGTATAATTGATTGCGGTATGAAATTACGCATTTTCTTTTTGATTAGTCTGTTCGCGTTAGCGGCGTGTACGGCTGAGGCAGTTGAGGAACCGGCGGCAACGGCCGTTACTTCGACTCCGCTCGGTACAAGCCCTGCCCCCACAGCCGTCCCGCCGACACCCACCATCGTGCAAATTGCAGAAGCGACGGCCGTTCCTACCGAAACGCCCCCGCCCGCCGATGAGCCGGCTCCCAGTCCCCAGCCGCCAACCGCAGCGCCTGAAGTAGAGCCTATTGTTGTGGAATACGGCCGTACTGCTGAAGGCGCCTTCTTCCATGGCGCGGAGACCGCCCCCATCACCCTGATCGATTATTCCGATTTCCTTTGACCGGGCTGCCGCTCCTACGTGTTAGGAGCCGAGCCGGAAATCGTCGCCAACTACGTAGAGACGGGGCAGGTTAAGGTTGTCTTTTGGCCTGTCCTCAATCATGGCAGCCCCAGCGTTTATTCGACGCTGACGGCCGAATGTATCGGACGGCAGAACGAAGCGGCGTTTTGGGCCGCGCACCAGCGCTTATTTGAGAACCAGCGGGATTTGTGGCAGGCGGATCGGGATTATTATGTGGCAACGGCCGTCGCTCTTGGCATGGATCAAGCGGCATTCGAAGCCTGTTACGATAACCCCGACACCCTCGCCCACATCCAAAAGCTGGATGAAATGCGCCGCCAGTGGGGGATTTTTAGCCAACCGACATTTGATGTAAACGGCCGTGTCTTCTCCGGCGCGCAGCCATTTAGCGCTTTTGAGCAGGTGATTGAGGACGCATTGCCATAACATCATGGGGGAGCGCATCGTCGTTGTCGGTAATAGGGGTTCTGGTAAAACGACTCTGGCCAAGCAGTTAAGTCAACGGCTTAACTTGCCTCACGTTGAATTAGACGCGCTGCACTGGGAGCCAAATTGGACGCCGGCGGAAACGGCCGTTTTCCGCCAACGAGTCACCGAAATCACTAACGGGGCCGCCTGGATTGTGGACGGCAATTACAGCAAAGTCCGCGACATCATCTGGGCGCGCGCCGAAACGCTCATCTGGCTCGATTACCCCCTACACATCATCTTTTGGCGGCTGCTGCGACGCGGGTTGACCCGTTCCATCACCCGGCAGCCGTTATGGAACGACAATGTAGAAACCCTGCGCGGCCTGTTTTTCAGTCGGGATTCGCTTTTCATTTGGGCGCTTAAAAAGCAATGGTCGCGGCGACGGGAATATCCGCAGCTTTTTCGCCAGCCAGAAAACGCCCATTTGACCATCATCCATCTCCGTTCACGTCGCCAAACCCGGCAGTTGTTGGCAAACATCCACCTAGAAATCTAAACCCTACTCGCCACTCGCCTACTCGCCCACTCTTGACTATACTTCCCTCATCTTGGCAAAGGAGGTTCCCATGCAGCCATTGAAAGGCAAAATTGCAGTCGTCGCCGGGGCCACGCGGGGGGCGGGACGCGGTATTGCCTGTATGCTGGGCGAAGCGGGGGCGACGGTCTACTGCACCGGGCGCAGCGTGCGCGGCCAACCGGCGACTGGTAATCGAACTGAAACCATTGAGGAAACGGCCGTTCTCGTCACAGAATATGGCGGCGAAGGGCTTTACGCCCAGGTTGACCACACCGACGAAGCCCAGGTGAAACGGTTTTTTGAGCGGGTGCAGAGCGAATACGGCCGTCTCGACATCCTCATCAACGACATTTGGGGCGGCGACGCCATCAGCGAATGGGGTAAGCCGTTCTGGGAACTGGATTGGGCCAAAGGCAAATTGATGCAGGAACGCGCCGTCCACAGCCACATCATCACCAGCCGCTACGGCGTTCCGCTCATGGTTGCGCAGAACAGCGGCCTCATCATCGAAGTGACCGATGGCGATGATTTTCGTTATCGCGGCAATCTGTTTTATGATTTAGCCAAAATTTCGGCGATTCGACTGGCGTACGGCATGGCGCAAGAACTGCGTGAGACGAACATCACTGCGCTGGCGCTCACGCCCGGTTTTCTACGCTCGGAAGAGATGCTCGACCATTTCGGCGTGACGGAAGAAAATTGGCGCGATGGGGCGCAAAAAGACCCCCATTTCATCGCTTCAGAGACGCCGTTTTACATTGGCCGGGCGGTGGCGGCGCTGGCGGCGGACCCCAATGTGAAAGCGAAGGCGGGCAAGGCGCTGGCGACCTGGCATCTGGCGAAAGAGTACGGATTTGTGGATAGGGACGGGAACCGACCGGACTGGGGCGCTTATTTCGAGACAATTAAGCATACGTTGGCGTAAAGATGGGACGCGGAGATGCGCGGAGGGGCGAAGATGCGCAGAGAAAGATCGGAGAGAAAATGGAGAGAAATTTGAAAGATAAAGTTGCAATCGTGACCGGGGCGGGACAGGGAATTGGCGCAGAAATCGCTAAAGCGTTGGCGGCGGCAGGGGCCAGGGTGGCGGTGAATGATTTGAATCCTGATCGGGCAGAGCGAACGGCCGTAACCATCCGCGAGTCAGGCGGGCAGGCCATCGGCATCGCCGCCGACGTATCCAACAAATTCCAAGTCTCCCACCTCATTGACACCACGCGGCGCGAATGGGGGCGGCTGGACATCATCGTCAACAACGCCGCCATCAAACCCAGCTCCTCCATCCTCAAAACCGACGAGTACGAATGGCAGCGGGTGATGGATGTGAACCTGCGCGGTACATTTTTTATGAGTCAGCTTGCGGGGAGGGTCATGGCCGATGAAAATCGGGGCGATGAAAACCAGGAGCGAGACGGCGGCGTCATCATCAACATCGTCTCCACCGCTGGCGTGGAAGAGCCGTTTGAGCGGCACGGGGCCTACGCAGCCAGCAAGGCGGGCGTCGTTGGCTTTACGCGGGAGTGCGCGCGGGAGTTTGCTGAATACAATATCCGGGTTCATGCTGTGGTTGTGCCGGAAGAAGGAGAGGTGGAAACGGCCGTTGCCCAA
>JANTHP010000275.1 GCA_024762395.1 Anaerolineae bacterium
CCCTGCCGCATCCCGATGATGCCCGCCCCACCCAACGCCCCTTTCAGCGCCGCCGATTCAAACCATTCATCCAAATAGTCGCTGATGGGCATGGGCAGGACGCGCATGAACTGCATCATCTCGCGGTCGCCCAGCCGCCGCGTTTTCAGCCCGATTTTGCCCCAGGCCGACAGGTCGCCCAGCTTGAATGCGGCCAAATCTGGCGGCGGGGCCAGCATCATTTCGCCCAACACGCCGCCAATCCGCTCGACTTCTTCGATGAAGGCGGGATACCGCTCGGCATCGCGCGGGCTGAATGGGGCGATGGCGGCTGCGGTTTTGGCTTCATCACGCCACAAGGTCAGGGAACGGCCGTCCGGCTGCGGCGCAAAAACCAGCGCGTCACTCTCCCGGAAGGCCAGCCCGTGCGTTGCCAACCCCAATTCCCGCACAATTTCATCCCGGAACAGGCCGGCGTCGCCCGCACCGGTGTTCACATGGAAGCCGGGGAAAGTTTCTTCGGTAGCGGCGGCTCCGCCGATGGTGGGACGGGCTTCTAAGATTAATACTTTTTTGCCAGATTTGGCGAGGAGAACGGCCGTAACCAACCCATTATGTCCTGCCCCGATAACAACTACATCAAAATCTCTACTCATCATTCATTATCCAATTATGTATCGAACAAAATCACGCCCGATCACCCCACTCATCCAATGTTGGCGTATTAGGGTCTTCATGAAACACTACCTGGCCTCGTATGGGAGCAAAAACATCTTCCACTGTTTCCTTTTGTTGTCGCCTGACAGTGACCGTTTCACCGCCAATGCCCCAATTATCTGTTTCAACTTCGTCAATAACGACCACAGTCGTTTGTGGATTCTTGCCCAGAACATCCACCAACAATTGAGTCACCCCCTGAATCAATTGCGCTTTTTGTTCGGGCGTTGCACCTTCTTTTGTGATTTTGATGTTTACGTATGGCATAGTTTTATCCTCAATCTCAGGTTCTCCGGTACGTATCAACCAACTTCTTCGTCGCTGTCTCACTAACCTCAACCAGGGTGCAATCTGGGTGATTTTGAACCTCTGCCTCAATGTATTTTTGCAACGCTCTAAATTCGCCTCGGAACACCCTCTTGAATGGTATTTCACCGGAACCGAAGAAAGTTACCGTATATTTGTGCGCTCGTTCATCATAAAAAATTGGTTTATCAGGCAAGTTAGCGCTGGCTGGCAATTTTTCCACCAATCTACCAGGTAGGCTTTTTTGCATCTCCTTCCTCCGCAAATCTACCAACCGCTGTTCGATGGATTGCCGTGGGCTTTCCGTAGATTCAGTTAGGGAAGAATAGAGTTTGCGCCATTTTTCCTGCTGTTCTGCAACTCGCTTTTTATCTCTTTTTTGCTGTTTCTTGAATTTTTCCGCCCCTTTCTGGTATCGTTGCCGTTGAGAAGATGAAAGGCCAGGCCAAATAAATTCCAATTGATCTTCTTTCATCGCAAAAAGTTCATTTTTATCCTGATTACTTCGCAAAACAACTTTGTAAATCTGTCGCGCATACTCAATTTGATGTTTTTCCATCAATCGGAACAGTTTGAGTAAATTTTCGGGGGAAAAGCCGCTTCGTTCGTTAAAGCTGCTCACCGCAAGCTGGATAAAATCTTGGCTTGATTCGTCGGCCTGCCATAAACTTCTCAGTGGCTCCAACATCATTTCACGATGCTTTTCACTAATTTCTGCATCCAGTTTTTCTGATTTGGCTTTACCAACGAGTTCGTTTCCTCCATCATCGTAAACAGTAATATCAAACTTATGAATACAACTTGAGCCCACCTGAAGCGTTGCTTGCGTAACACGATTAAGAATCTCAAAATGATAGCGTAAGTTTGAATGCTCACACAACTGGCATAATTCAGTAGCTGACAAGTGATCTTTCACTATGCCTGTGTGCTCCCATTCCCTGAGGGCTAATTCAAACTCTTGCTGTTCTTTACTCAAAGAGAGCAAATTTGTTTTCGATGCCTCTCCCCAGCGTTTCATGAAATCCTTTCCTACTTTCTACTCAGCAAAGATGTTGTTGCGAATACCAAAGATATTTTGCGGGTCGTGGGCTTGCTTCACACCTTTCAAAACCTCGACCGTCGTCGGTGAAATCGTCTCGTCCATGAAATCCTTACGCAGTTTGCCCACGCCGTGATGATGGGAAATGGAGCCGCCCGCATCCATGATGACCTGGCGCATAGAATGGTCAATCTCGCTAAATATCTCGTCGGGATTGGCGACACCCTGGGCGCTGAAACCGTGCGTGAAGTAGATGCAGACGCCGGTGTGATACAGCTGGGTAATGCGCGGCGAGACGTAGGCTTTGCCCGGCAGTCCGTATTCGGCATGTTTTATCTTGGCCGCCCGATCCACCGCTTCCAACGTAGCCGTCACTTTGCTCCAGGGGACGGTCGTCTCATACGTTTCGCCGATGATGTGGTAGTCGGACAGATAATCCCGAATGTAGGCAATGGCATAGGTGAGCGCGTAACCGCGACGGCCGTTTCCCTCACCGCCAGCCACCCCATTATACTTTTTAGCGATTTTGGCAATCATCTTCTTCTCGTAAGCCACCTCTTCCGCGCTCCCTTCCATCACAATCGTCGCCACGCATAGCTCATTGGGGTCAAACCCTTTCAGCTTGAGCAAAACAAACTTCTCAATTTTGCTCATTATCTTTTTGCCAACCGAAGGCCGTGGCTTCAACGCCGAGCCAAAGCGAAACTGAATGTTATCCATCAGCCGGATGCTGGCCGGGAAAACGCCCGCCCGGGTCAGCTCGTACAAAAAATCAATGCCCGTCTGGAACGTGGGGAACACCAGCGAGCCAAACTTCTGCACTTCCGGCAATTTGTGGATTTTGATGACCGCTTTGGTGATGATGCCCAGATTGCCCTCGCTGCCGAACAGTAAATCCTGCAACTGCATTCCCATTGAGGTGCGGGGCATGGCGGCGGTTTGTTCGATACGGCCGTTTACCGTCATCATCGTCACATTTTCCACGATATCCTCAATATTGCCGTAGCGATTCTTCTTCATCCCGCTGGCGTTCGTCGCAATCCAGCCGCCCAACGTAGACAGTTCCACGCTGTCCGGCTCATGGCCGCTGGTGAAACCCGCCGCCGCCAGTTCCGCTTCCAACTGGTTGCCGGTGATGCCGGCCTGGACACAGGCCCGATAGTTCTCGGTGTCCATCCATTCGATTTTGTTCATCCGCCGCATGTCCACAACGACAATCATGCGCGGTTCAGTTTCTGGCAGTTGCAGGGCGCAGCTTACGCTGGTTCCGCCGCCATAGGGAACCAGCACCACATCATGTTCAGCCGCCAACTGAATGAGTTTTTCCACATCGGCCTCGGATTCGGGATAGAAAACGAGGTCAGTAGACCGTTTTATTTCGCCGTAAAGCACCTGATACACTTCTTCGGCCGTCGTCTGGCCGTGACTGTGCAATAAACGCGCCGGGGCATCCTGCGTGTACTGCGAAGCGGGGAAAGCGGCCTGCAAAGCGGCAAAAAAGGCCTCGTTGATATGCGCTGGCGTCACCGGTTTGTCCTGCCGTTCCGGTTTGATGTCGGTCGGGTCAATCTTGACATCCAACATCTCCTCCACAAACGGCAAAAATCCCGGCATTTCCGTCCCGGAGATGGCGTACCGGCTCCCTGTTACAGTTGTCGCCCCATCGGGCAGGGTTGCAAATTTGGTGTCGCTAAACCCCCAGCGGTGTCCCCATATTTTGTCGTCAAGTTTACTTTGGTCTGCGCTTAATGATTTGTCTGCCATAATTTCCTTTTGTATGATGCGTGAAACGTGAAACGTGACGACTGTTCGGGAGCTAGTTTGCATCACGCTCAGCCATCACGCTGTTTCAAAATCTCAAATGTTGTGCCAGCCTGGCAATTGTTATGACGTTAGGCTGGCACAAAAACCTTAACTTCTTCTTTTAATCGGTTTCCCAATGTCATTTTTGCTTTTTCGACTTCATAATGCGTTTGGATGCCTGTCCAAAATTCGACGGACATACCAAAATAGCGGGCAAGTCGGAGCGCGGTATCGGCGCTGATGCCTCTTTCACCGCGCACAATTTTGTTAATTCGCATGGCCGGAACGCCAATATCTTGAGCCAGGCGGTATTGACTGATGCCCATTGGTTTCAGAAATTCTTCTAGCAATATCTCGCCTGGATGGATGGGAGGAAAGTCTCTCATAATGACACCTCAATGATAATCGGTTATTTCGACATCATAAACGCCATCTTCGCGCCATTCAAAGCAAATTCGCCATTGATCGTTAATGCGGATGCTGTACTGACCTTTGCGCTTTCCCTTTAATGTCTCTAACCGATTCGATGGCGGAACGCGGAGATCATTTAGAGTCAAAGAGCGATGGAGCATAATCAATTTACGCTCGGCAATTCGCTGGATGTCATGCGGCAATTTTTTGGAAAAACGGCCGTCAAACACCTTCTCTGCCTCTTTATCCTTGAACGCCCTAATCATAACAAAATAATAACCCTTTGGGATAATAATGTCAAAAGGTTTTCAAAATCCCCCTCGCCGCCAACTGCCCCGGCGCGCCCATGATGCCGCCGCCGGGATGGGTGCCAGAACCGCACTGCCAGTAGCCTTTGATGGGCGTGCGGTATTTGGCCCAACCGGCCGCCGGGCGCAAAAAGAACAACTGCGACAGGCTCAACTCGCCCTGGAAAATGTTACCCTGAGAGAGGCCGATCATCTCTTCCATGTCGGCAGGCGTGAGGACTTGGCGGTGCAGGATAATGTCTTTCAGATTGGGGATGTACTCGGACAGCGTATCCACGACGGCGTCGCCAAACGCTTCCCGCTTTTGGTTGTCCCAGCCGCCGGTGATGTTGTGGGGCGCGTATTGGACGAAGCAGGACATGACGTGTTTGCCGGGCGGGGCCATGCCGGGGTCAATGACGGAGGGGAGGATGGTGTCTATGTACGGCCGTTTACTAAACGCCCCATACTTCGCCTCATCATAGGCTCGTTCAATGTAATCCACACTGGGGCTGATGGAAATGGCCCCCGCCAGATGGCGGCCCGGCCCCGGCATACAGCGCAAATCGGGCAGCGCGTCCAACGCCAGATTCACCTTGCCCGACGAACCGCGCACGATGAATTTGCGGATGTCGTCAACCAATTCGGTCGGCAAATGCTTCGGCTCGACCATTTTAAGGAAGGTGAGTTTGGGGTCCAGGCTGGAAACAACGGTATCGGCAGTGAGTTCGTCCCCGTTTTCAAGAGCGACGCCGGTGGCACGGCCGTTCTTCACCACAACTTGCTCCACCGGCGCATTCACCCGAATCTCCGCCCCAAACGACTCGGCGGCGCGGGCGATGGCATTGGCAATGCCGCCCGTCCCTCCTTTGGCAAAGCCCCAGGCCCGGAACGCGCCGTCAATCTCGCCCATGTAATGATGCAGCAAGACGTAAGCCGTCCCCGGCGAGCGCGGCCCCATGAACGTGCCGATGATGCCGCTGGCTGACATCGTTCCTTTCAGCGGTTCCGATTCAAACCACTGCTCCAGAAAATCGGCCGCGCTCATCGTCATCAGCTTGGCCAGCAGATACAGCTTGTCCTCGCCCAGCCCCAGGAAATGGCGGGCCATGTCTACCAGACTGAGCAGTTCTTTCGGATTGTAGGAGGTGGGATCGGGCGGCAGTTTGCCCAGGATGTATTTGACTGCTTTGGCCATGAAGTACATGGAACGGCCGTACTCATCATAAGCCCCCGCATCATTCTCAGAAAAGCGGGCGATGTCGCGCAGGGTGCGGTAATGGTCGCCGTCGCGGTAAAGGCAGTCGCCGTTGGGCAGCGGCGAGAGCGTGCTTTCCAGCGGCAAAATGGTCAGGCCGTGCTTCGCCAACTGCAAATCGCGCACGATGTCGGGCCGCATCAGGCTGACGACGTAGGAAAAGACGGTGAATTTGAAGCCGGGAAATATCTCTTCGGTCACGCTGGCCCCGCCGACGAGATGTCGTTTTTCCAGGACGATGACTTTTTTGCCTGCTTTGGCCAGGTAAGCGGCCGTTACCAATCCATTATGGCCGCCGCCGATGATGATTGCGTCGTATTTTTGCTTGTTCATAGTTTTCGTATCTCAAAAAATCGTTGTCGTGATCGTAATCGTTGTCGTAATCGAAAAAAAACGATTACGATCACGAATACGATAACGATCACGATTGGCGAACGCCTATAGTTTTTTCCTCGTATAAAGTAATTCCATAAATAGTTCTCAAACAATTGAATAGCGGGTCAGCATCATAGGGGTACATCCCAACATCAGATACAATTTATGACG
>JANTHP010000276.1 GCA_024762395.1 Anaerolineae bacterium
TCCGCCGGGTAATCGAGCAGATTTTTGCCCATGAACGTCATCGAACTGTCCGGGCCTACCGGAACCACACGCGAAATCGCCCGTAAAGTGGTGCTTTTACCCGCGCCGTTGGCCCCAATGATGCAAACAATCTCGCCTTCATCAATCTCAAAATCAATGCCATGCAGCGCCTTGATATTGCCGTAGGAGACTTCCAGGTTTTTGATAGAAAGTAACATCAGTGAATGTCCTCCTCGCCCAGATACGCTTCAATCACTTTGGGGTTGTTTTGAATCTCGTCCGGCGTGCCTTCGGCGATGACTTCGCCGAAAACCAGCGTCTGAATCCGTTCGCACAACTCCATCACCACCCGCAGCCGGTGTTCGATGAGGAAGATAGCCATGCCGAACTCCTCGTGTACCTGGCGGAAAATGTCCATCATCTCCACCAGCTCTTCGGGGTTCATCCCGGCCGTCGGTTCATCCAGGAAGAGCAAATCCGGCTCTGTGGCCAGGGCGCGGGCCATCTCCACCCGCCGCTGCGCCCCGTAGGGCAGATTGGTCACAATTTGGTCGGCCAGATGGGAAATGCCCAACTCTTTCATCAGGCGATGGGCGATCTCATCCGACTCTTCCTCCTGGCGGCGGCGTTCCGGCGTATCAAAAAAGGCGCCGACCAGGCCATAGGTGAGTTTGGAGTAGCGGGCCATTTTGATGTGCTCGACGACGGACATGTGCCGCCACAAACGCAGATTTTGGAAGGTGCGGCTTAACCCGCGCGAAGCGATCTCGTGCGGTTGTAAGCCGACGATGGGCTGCCCCTGGAACAGAATCTCGCCTTCGGTGGGCGTGTAGACGCCGGTGATGAGGTTGAAGATGGTGGTCTTGCCGGCGCCGTTGGGGCCGATGAGTCCGCGAATTTCGCCTTTTTCGATGGACAGATTGAAATCATGCACGGCGCGCAAACCGCCGAAGAAGTGGGTCATGTGTTTGACTTCAAGTAAGGGCATTATTCGTCCCCCTTTGTTGTCTTTTTAGGTTGCAGCAGGGCCACAATGTCGAATTCTTTGAAGGCGACGAGGCCGGTGGGCCGGTAAATCATCATCAAGATGAGCATGAGGGGGATGACGATCCATTTCCAGATTTCTAACGGCCGTAACATCTCCCCCAACAAATTCAAACTTACCGCCCCCACAATCGAGCCAACCACCGAATTCAAACCGCCAAAATAAACCATCGCCAACACCTCGGCCAGCTTTTGCAAGCCAAACGAGGCCGGATTAATAAACGCCAGCACATGGGCCAGCAGCCCGCCGGCCACCCCCGCCCAAAAGGCGGAGAAAAGGAACGCCGTCATCTTCGTGCGCCGCGTATTCACCGTCATCGCGTCGGCCGCCGCCTCATTATCGCGCACCGCATTCAGCGCCTTACCCAAAATGGAGCGGACGAAATTGTTAATCACCCAAATGGCGATAATCGTCACGACAAACACAACGGGCAGCGAGGCCCAGTTAGGCTGTCCGCCCAACCCGCGCGGCCCGCCGACAAATTCCATGTTTTCCATGAAACTCTTAATGATGAACGTAAATGCCAGCGAAATAATGGCTAAATAATCACCCCGCGTGCGGAACGAGGGAATGGCAACCAGCAGCGCACCAATCGCTGCCACAATACCGCCGACGATGAGCGCCAAAGGAAATAACCAGGGGCCGGGGTCGTCGAACAGTAAAATCGTCACCACCGACGCGCCATATGCGCCCAGCGAAATGAAACCGGGATGCGAGCAGGAAAATTCGCCCATGTAGCCGTTGACGACATTCAAACTTAGCGTAATGACAATGGCGATGAGCGTCAGCTTAACGACAATGAGCCGGTAAGGCAGCACATCAGTCCAGATGTGCAAGACAGCGTAAAGTAAAACAAGGTGAATGGCTACCGACAACAGCGTCGAAATCCGTAACATCGCCGCCGCTGTTTTATTGGCAACGGCCGCAGTCACTTTTGCCACCGCCGCTATAGGTAAGATGTACATCACGGCGACGTAGACGATGGCGCTGGGAATGAGCCAGGGTTCCTTGAGGATGAACAAGAAACCAAACAGGGCCGGAGATTTACGCATACCGAGCAGTTGGGCAAACGGCCGTCCCACTGCATATTCCAACCCCACAGCTACCAACGCGCCTACGAGCCAGCCCAACAAAGGAACATCGTCAAAACGACTCCAGACGCTCTGCCACCATAGTCGAAAGCGTCTGCCTTTTTTCGATTCTTGAATAGTTTGTGCAGTCATAAGTCAAATCCCGATGAGCTTTTAGTATTTAGCCGCTAGCAGTTAGCCGGAAAAAGCTAATGGCTAAGAGCTAATCGCTAACAGCCATTCTACAAGCGAAGCTTGGACGTGTGCTCCTGACCAAACAAGCCATGCGGTCGGAACACCAAAATGAGCAAAATAATGGAGTAAGCGATCAAATCGCGGTAAGTAGAGGGGAAAATAGACGCCGAGAAAATCTCAATAAATCCCAAAATAAACCCGGCAACGGCCGCACCCACAATCGAGCCGCGCCCCCCTAAAATCGCCGCCACAAACGCCTTCCAACCAATCGTCACGCCCATATATGGATCCATAACAGGATAAGCCGTGCCAAACAAAATGCCCGCCGCCGCCGCCAAGGCCGAACCCAGGCCAAACGTCAGCGCTGCAATCGTGTTTAGCGGAATCCCCATCAACGGCACAACGGCAAAATCATACGCCATCGCCCGCATCGCCATCCCCCATTTTGTCTTCATCACAAACAAATTGAGGAGATACATTAACAGCAGCGAGACGAAAACAATCATGATTTTCTTGTTAGTTATACTAACGCCCATGAAATCATACGTTTGCGATTGCAGCAATTCCGGAAACTTGTACCGTTCCGCGCCCAACGCGATCAGGTTGAGCGTTTCCAGAATGATGCCAATCATCAAGCCGGTAATAGCCGCTGAAGCGCGAGGCGCATCTCGCAGCGGCCGGTAACCAACCCGTTCGATGAGCATCCCCACAAAAGACGTCAAAATCATCGAAATCAGGATAGTCAAAACAAGGATTAACCAGTAAGGCAAGGTAATAATGCCCGTCGCCGATAGTCCAACCAGGCCAGTCGCCACAAAAAAACCAATATAAGAACCGACCATGAAAACATCGCCGTGAGCAAAGTTAAACAGCAGAAGTACGCCATACACCATGGAGTAACCCAAAGCAATCAAAGCGTAAAAGCTGCCCCACTGCAAGGCGTTGACAACGTTTTGTAGAAAATACGTCATAACGATTTCCTGAAGTTATCATGTTTCGGGAATTAGAATCCTCGAAACAATCCATTATACATATCGGGAATTCCATTCCCTATACACTATCTAAAGCAAGGCAAGAAGGCGGGTCAGGACAAACCTGAACCCGCCTTCATCTTAAAAGACCTGCGAGGTTTCTGAAACCTCGCAGGTCTAAAAGGCGGTGTTTACGGGCAAACTTGCTTAAAGAATTCAAATTCGCCGGCGTCGCTGATACGAACGATGACGGCGCATTTGATCGGATCGCCTTCGGGGGTGAAGGTCATGTCACCGGTGATGCCGTGGAAATCTTTGATATTAGCCAGCGCATCGCGGACGCATTCGCGGTCAACGGCCAGGTCGCCGGTGATTTTGCCGCAGTTCTGAATGGCGGTCTGGGCGATAAGCAGCGTATCCCAGGTGAGCGCACCAACATCGTCCGGCACATAGCCGTATTTGGCATTGTAACGGTCAATAAACTCTTTGGTGGCCCCGGTGGCGCCAGCGGCGGCGTAATGGGTGGAGAAGAACAGGCCGTCGCAGTCATCGCCGCAGAGGTTGACCAGTTCGGCGGAGCCCCAACTATCGGAACCGACGATGGGTTTGTCCCAGCCCAGTTCGTGCGCCTGCTGCACAATCAGCGGAACCTCGCTGTAATACTGCGGCGTGAAGATGAAGTCGGCGCCGGATTCTTTGATTTTAGTCAATTGGGCGCTGAAGTCCTGGTCTTTGGTGGTGAAGCTTTCAAAGGCGACGACGGAACCTTCGCCAAATTTCTCTTCCCAGGCTTGTTTAAAGAATTCGGCTAGCCCTTTGGGATAGTCGCTGGCTACGTCGTACAACACGGCCGCTTTGGTGGCCCCAAATTGCTCGGCGGCAAAGTTGGCGATAACCGGCCCCTGGAAGGGGTCAAGGAATGGGGTGCGGAAAACCCAGGGGCGGTCTTTGGTGGTGTTGGGGTTGGTTGACCAGGGGCTGATCATGGGTGTTTTATTGTCGTTGGCCACGCCGCCGGCAGGGACGGCTTGCTGGGAGGATTGCGGCCCGATGATGAGCAGCACTTCGTCTTGGGTAATTAACTTGGTGTTGGCTTTGGTGGCTGATTCGGCTTTATATTCGTTGTCTTCGATGACGAGTTCAACTTGATATTTTTTCCCGCCTACATCCAGGCCGCCGGCAGCATTGATGTCTTCCAACCACATCTCGGCGGCGTATTTGGTGCCTTCGCCAACTTTGGGGTTATCGCCGGTGAGCGGTGCGTTGATGCCGATTCTGATGACATCGCTGCCGCCGCCACCACATGCAGTAAGCAGGACAGATAGGACAAGCAGTAACAAAATTGATACAACGACTCGTTTGTTCATGGAAATCCTCCTTTAAGATTGTGATGAACAACTATAAAAAACAAGAAGATTTGTCAAATTCGAAAAATTTGACAAATCTGCCGATAAACGCAAAAACACGCCTTGCGGGGCGTGTCGCATTTGCCAATCAGTTATGAAAACATGAGTTGGGGGATTATTTATCATTGTAGCTCTTCCTCTTCCAAGTGTGCATAATTTAGCATAAATTGACGGCCGTTGCAAAAGAAGTTTGCGAGTGGCGCGTTTGCGAGTATCCTTGCCTCCTCGCAAACTTGCACACGCGCAAACTGGAGATTTTTATGATTGTGGGCATGGATTTTGGCACAACGAATTCAGGGATGGCGGTGTATGATGGAAAAACGATTGATGTTTTCCCATTGGATCCGGCGAACCCGAACCCGCGCGTCTTGCGCACGGCCGTCTACGTCACCAACGAACAAGCCATTCATATCGGGCGAACGGCCGTTGACCTGTACTTCACGCAAAACATCGGCCGGGCCGTCAAAATGAAGCGCGTCTGGGTGGGCGAGATGGAAATTTTCGGCGGCGACATGTACTACGTCACCGACGCCTACGCCTGGGTGGATGTGCTGTCGCCGGGGCGGTTGTTCCTCTCCGTCAAAACCAGTTTGCGCGACGAAAATTATCCCGGCACGGTGGTGGGGCGGCATTATTATTCGCTGGAAAATTTGATAGCGTTGTATATGACGGCCGTCAAAATCCGCGCCGAAAAACATTTGGGGAAACAACTTAACCGAGTTGTCGAACTCAACCAGGTCGTTTTAGGCCGTCCCGTCCGCTTCGCCACCGACCCCGAACATGACCGCCTGGCCCAATCCCGCCTGCTGCAAGCCGCCTTCCGCGCCGGATACGAGCAAGTGTACCTCCAGCCCGAACCCATCGCCGCCGCCTACAGCTACGAAGCGACGCTGGACAAAGAAGAGCATGTGCTTGTGTTTGATTTTGGCGGCGGTACGCTGGACTTGACGGTGATGCGCCTGGGCGATCCCCGGCGGCGCGAAGTTTTGGCAACGGGCGGTATTCCGGTGGCCGGCGATCTGTTCGACCAACGACTGGTACGCACCAAACTGCCGCGTCATTTTGGCGAAGGCAGCTTTTACGGCCAACGGCACAAACGCCTGACCGTGCCGCCCTGGATTTACGACACCTTTGCCAAATGGCAGACGATTTTGGAACTGCAAGGGGCCAAAAACCGGCAAATTTTGACCGACATCGCCCAATCGGCGCAAAAACGATACCAGATTGAGGCGCTGATGAGCCTGGTCTCCGGCAATTACGGCTTGAAAATGTTCGATATGGTCGAGCAGGCCAAGCGCACGCTGTCGGAAAAACGGGGCGCGGAACTTTTCCTGGAGGGGACGGGCTTCAAGGTGCGCGATTTTGTCACCCGCACTGAATTTGAGCGCATGATTGGCGCCGAAATTCGGGCTATTGAGGCGCACATTGACGGCGTGATGGCCGAATCGAGGTTAAGCCCCGACCAAATTGACGCGGTCATCCGCACCGGCGGCTCATCGCAAATTCCGGTGTTTTATGAAATGCTGACCCGCAAGTTTGGCGCGGATAAGGTGCGGACGGTGGATACGTTTAGCAGTGTCACGGCCGGGCTGGGTATTATGGCGCATGAGATTGAAGCGGGTGAGATTGTGGCACGGCCGTTTACC
>JANTHP010000277.1 GCA_024762395.1 Anaerolineae bacterium
ATGATTCTGCGCAGCGAATGCTGCGGGGGAAATTTTCTCGAAGGATGAATTGTATGAATTATTTGAAATTTGTTTTTCTGATGCTGTTGGGATTGATGGTTGCGGGCTGCACGGCCGTTTCCGCCCAGACGACGCCCATTACCGAGACGACAGAGGCAACGGCCGTTCCTACCCCATCCGCTCCCCTGGAAACCCAACCGCCGCCAACCGCCGCGCCGGAAATGCAGGCGACGGCCGTTCCCCAAACGCAATCCATCCTCTGGCAGCGCACCAACCCTGGCGGGGGCGGCGCTTTTGCCACCGTCGGCGCCGGCCCGACCGGCATCATCCTTGCCGCCAGCGATTTGAGCGGCGCGTACCGTTCGTTGGATCGAGGCCACTCATGGGACATCATCGGCGCGGCGGACGGGTTGACCGCCACCCACGTCAGCGGCATTGGGTTTGACCCGCTGGATGGCAGCGTGCTGTTTTTGGGGACCGATGAAGGCATCTTCCGCAGTGGGGATGGCGGGGAGACCGTTTCCCAGGTACTGGATTCCGGCTACGTCACCGACATTGAAATTGCCCCCAGCGATACCCAAGTCGGCTACGCCGCATATCATCCTGAATGGGATTCGAATGACGGCCGTATCTACAAAACCTTCGATAACGGCCGTTCCTGGCAGCCAATCAGCGCCAATCTGCCTGCCGGATTACGCATTTTGGAACTTGCCATCCATCCCGCCGACGCTGACGCTGTTTATTTGCTGGCTGGAGAAGGGCGGTTTGCCTGCAGCGAAGCGGCCGTGTATCGGAGCCTTGACGGCGGCGTAAACTGGTCGCAATTAGCCGCCGACAAAGGGCAGATCATGGATTTAGCAATGGACGCCGCCCATCCCGAAACGCTGTACATCGCCAGCTACGGCGACGTGTGGGACGAGGGTTACGACTGCATCGTTGATGACCCGGACGGCGGTAAATTGTACCGCAGCGACGACGGCGGCGACAGTTGGACCGAATTAACGGCGCGTACCGGCATTATCTGGCTGGACGCGGACGACGACCACGCCATCCGCCTGATTGATGTGCACCACCAGTTCTCCTGGGACAGCGACAATGGCGTGTGGGAATCGCCCGATGGGGTGAACGATTGGACGCAGGTCAGCCTGGTAGAGAATTGGGATACGGGCTGGACGGAGGCGTATTTTGCCTACGGCGGCAGCTTTAACGGCGACGCCAAGACGCTGGGCGAGGATATGTCCGATCCCGATGCGCTGTTATGGGCGACGGGGCAGTGGATTTTCGGCACGTTTGACGACGGCCGTTTCTTCCAAAACCTGTTCACCGACGAAATCGCTCCCGGCCAATGGCAGTCGCGCGGCCTGGACAACGTGGACGTGTTTGACATCGTCGTCAGTCCGGCCGACCCCGACGATGTGTACGTGGGCTTTTTCGATTTAGGCTGCTTCCACAGCGGCGACAGCGGGGCGAGCTGGCAAAATTGCAACCATCCCGATTACACCGGCGGCTGGGAAGGAGAGGGCGGCGACAGCTTCGCCATCGCCGCCGACCCGGCACGGGCGGGTGTGGTCTGGATGAGCCAGGCCGGTTCGCCGGACGGAACGCATACACTCCTGCGCAGCAGCGACGCCGGAGCCAACTGGGTCTTGGCTAACGCCGGTCTGCCCGCCGCGCCGACAGCCGGGCTGACGGTTGACCCGGCCAGCCCGGAGAACAATCGCGCCTTGTTTGTCACGGCAGGCGGGGATGTGTACCGTAGTGTGGACGACGGGCTGAGTTGGACGTTGGTTTTTGCTTGCGGCGGGTGTCATTTTACGGCCGTTTCTCCCACTTACATTTACGCTGGCGGCGAGGCGGGGCTGTGGCGGGCGGCGCGGGATGGCAGCAGCTGGGTGGAAGTTGGCCTGCCGGAGATGCGCGGCGGGCAGGGAGGCGAGTTTTGGACACGCTATTGGGAGGGGGTGTCGGCCGTCACCGTTGATCCATCCCATCCCGATTGGGTGTACGTGGCCGCGTTTGGCCCCGGCAAGGGGCTGTACCGCAGCCAGGACAGCGGCGAAAGCTGGGAAAAACTATGGACAGATGATTTTATGCGTGATACGGCCGTCTCCCCCGCTGATCCAAATCTTATTTATGCCGCTTCGTCCAGCGCCATGAGCGACGGCGGTTACGATTCGGCCTCACACGGCGTGCTGCGCAGCGACGATGGCGGCCAAACCTGGCAGCCTGTCAATGACGGTTTAGATTGGCCGTTTGCCGTTACCGTCACTTTCAATCTTGCCGATCCGGCGGCGGTTTTTATTGGCTCCCCAGGCCCCGGCATTTATAGCGGCCGCCAATTATCCGCATCGCAGCTTTTTTTGCCGGTTATGCTTACACCGCCGGGGTAACGCTACCCTTGTAACGCGCTCAACACCGCCGGCAGCAGTTGCTTTTTCCGCGATACCACGCCTTTGGCATGAAGCGTGCCGTCCTGTTGGTGTAAATAGGGCAGCGCTTCAAACTCAGGTACTTCTGTTGTTAGCAGCAGGCGGCTGGCGGCGCGTACCACATCCGTTACCATGAGCATGGCAAAATCCAGCCCTTTTGATGCGGCTAGATTGGATAAGGCTTGCTGCAACGGCCGTAAATGCTCTGCCAACTGGTTAAAACTGGTCACCTCCACCTGCGAGATGCCAAATCGTTTTTCCCCTGCCTCGTACAGCTTCAAATCGGCGCTGACAATATCGGCTGGAGCGCGGGTTGCCAGGCCGGCGCCGGAAGCCAGCAGCGCTTCGCCAAACGATTGGATGCTTTCCCCGTCCAGCGGGCTGCCACCCATGAACGCCCAGCGTCCCAATCGCTCGGCCGCTTGGTGATCGCGTTCGGTGACGGTGGGGGAGGTGAGGATGAGCGTGTCGGAGAGCAGTCCGGCCAGGAGCATTCCGGCCAGCGATGGCGGCGCGCTTAATCCCGCCTCATCAATGCGTTCCGAGACCAGCGTGCAAGTGCTGCCGACCACATCTACTGTGAAACGGATGGGCATGTTGGTGGAGGGGTTGCCCAGGCGGTGATGATCGAGGATTTCGATGAGATCGGCTTCGTCCAGGGCGGCGACGGCCTGACGCGGTTCGTTGTGGTCAACCAAAACCAGGCGCAGGCGGGGCGGGTGCAGCGCATCCCGTTGGCGGCAGATGCCGACATAGGAGCCGTGTTCGTCTACGACGAGGAATTCGGTGCGTTCTTCGCGCAGGATGCGGGGGAGGGAGTCTCGGATGCGGCTGCTGGCTAGGAAGCGGGGCGCGTCTACGTCGCACGCTTCCTGGCATGGCCGGTCCAACAGTTCGGCGATGCGGGTTTCTTCTTTACGCGGATGGGAGCCGACGGCGCGAATGAAGAAGTTGAAGAGGCTGATGACGGTGACGATGCCGTAGGGGGTGCCGTCGGGGTTGATGATGGGGGCGACGCCGCCGGTTCGATTGGCAATGGCCCATGCTTCGCGTAACGGCCGTTCCGGCGTCGTCGTGTTAAATCGGTGGGCGATAGCTTCAAAACGGGGGGAGGCGTCGGGCAAAAGGAGAGGCGGTTCCAACCCCAATCGCTGCAGCGCCCAGGTTGTCTGCGGGTTAAGCTGCCCGGCGCGGGCGGCTACAACTTCTTCGCCCAATTGGTCTTGCAGCAGCCAGGCGTACCCCATCGCCGATGCAATCGAATCGGTGTCAGGGTTTACGTGCCCGATGACGTGGATTTGTTCAGTTTTTTTGTTCATTCTTCCCTCTAGGAGCTTGTCGGAGAAAGAGTAATGGGACACGGATTTCACGGATAAACATGGATTTTTTGTAACTATACAGGTGACAGTCACTTTTTCCAGAGGTATTAGCCAAAACCACGATGTTTAGAAAGTGACTGTCACCTCTGGTAGCTGTATAGTTACGATTTTTTAACGTTTTTAGCCTGAAAATCCGTGTTTACCTATGTTAATCCGTGTCCTGTCAAGGTTTTCAAGACTTTCCCGACAGCCTGCTAGGGTTCAATCGTAAATAACTTTGGTGTTTCGGGAATTCCAATTCCCGAAACATGCCATCTAAAATCAAAAAGTTAAAAACGAACGAACCCTTAGTAGTTGCCCAAAATTTATTTGGGTATTTGTACCATTGTTTTCTTTCAAGTATCCTAACACGATTAGAATTTGAACGCATGACGTTTGTTCATGATTGAGGAGACCTATGACCTTACCTGTTACAAAAACTGTACTGGATAACGGCTTAACTGTTGTTCTTAAAGAAATGCGTCACGCGCCTGTTGCCAGTTTTATGATTTGGTATCGTGTGGGCAGCCGATTGGAAAAACCCGGCTTAACCGGCGTTTCTCATTGGGTTGAACATATGATGTTCAAAGGAACGCCCCTATTTCCTAATGGAACGCTAGATCGGCTTGTTTCCCGTGAGGGGGGGCATCTTAATGCGTTTACGTGGCTTGATTTTACCGCTTACTATGAAACAATGCCTGCTAATCGCATCGGTCTGGCGTTGGAAATTGAAGCTGACCGGATGACGCACACGCTGATGACTGAGGCAGAGACTGAATCGGAGCGCACGGTTATCCTTTCTGAGCGGCAGATGTATGAGAATGACCCACGTTTTTTGTTGAATGAGGAGTTAACGGCGGCTGCTTTCCGCGTCCATCCTTACCATCATGAAGTGATTGGGGATGAAGCTGATTTACGCAGTATGACGCGGGATGATTTGCATGGCTATTACCGCCGTTATTATGCGCCTAATAATGCCATTGCCGTTGCGGTGGGTGATTTTGATACGGCCGTTATGCTAGACAATGTCAAAGCCCAATTTGGCGACATCCCGGCTGGCGAGACGCCGCCGCCGGTGCTGCGGCAGGAACCGGCGCAGCGGGGTGAACGGCGCGTTGTGGTTAATGGCCCTGGCGATACGGCTTATTTGACGATGGCTTTCCGCGCGCCGGAGGCAGCCCATTCTGATTATTATCCATTGACGCTGTTGAATGCGGCTTTTGCCGGCGGCAGCAGTCTGGGTATGTTTGGTGGCGGCGGTTCTAATAAAAGCTCGCGTCTGTACAAGGCGTTGGTGGATACGGCGTTGGCGGCTGCGGCTTATGGCGGCATGATGCCGACGATTGATCCCTTTTTGTATTCGATTAACGCGGTGGTGCGGAACGGCCGTACCCTTGCCGAAGTTGAATCCGCTTTAGAAGCGGAGCTGGCACGGCTGGCGGAGCAGCCCATCACCCAGGCTGAACTGGATAAGGCCCTCAAACGGGCCAAAGCCCAATTTGTTATGGCGGGTGAAAGTATCACCGGGCAAGCCCAGCTTTTGGGGATGGCTGAAGCTGTCATTGGCGACTATCGCTGGTATGAAACTGTGTTGGATAAGCTCAACACGGTTACTTTGGATGATATTGAGCGGGTGCGCCGTGATTATTTGCAGAAAAAGAACCGTATCGTTGGCTGGTATGAACCGGAATGAGGAATGAGGAATGAGGAATGAGGAATGAGGAATGAGGTCAAGGCGCTGCTGATAGTAGGGTTTATATTGTTGGTTGGGTGTGTCAGCGATGAAAAAATGGCGGCGACAACGCAGCCTGCGGCGGGGATTGATCTGGTTGAATCAACGGAAACGACGCTAGTGGCAACGGCCGTTTCAACCGTGCCTGCTACGGCCGTTTCCCGCCCGACGCCCACCAATGAAGCAAAGACCGGGCCTTCATCGGCCGCTAATGCCGACGTAACCTTTGTCCGCGCCGTGCAAACTGACAAAAAGACCTGGACGTTTTACGTTACCGTAGCTCATCCCGATGCGGGCTGGGATGATTACGCCGACGGCTGGGATGTGGTTTTGCCAGATGGCGCAGTTGTCAGACCCGATGCCGGCAGCCCGTTTACCCGTATCTTGCTGCATCCCCACGATGCCGAGCAGCCCTTCACCCGCAGCCAAAGCGGCATTGTCATTCCCCCTGATGTAACCGAAGTCACTGTTCGCGCTCATGACCTGGTGGATGGGTTTGGCGGGCAGGAGGTGGTTGTTGATTTAACGGCCGTTTCCGGCCCCAACTTTGAAGTGGAAAAGTAGCGAGTTTGCGTGCATAACCGCAGTGCATAACCGCAGTTCCGACTGCCGATGAATGGAATTCATCGGCTGAGACAAAAAACGCGCTGATGAACCTTCAGGAAATAAATCGGTAAATCGCAGATGACGCAGATTTCGCAGATTAGTGCCATATACCAGAGAAAAATCTGCGTCATCTGCGAAATCTGCGGTTAAATCTCATTACCGATTTAATT
>JANTHP010000278.1 GCA_024762395.1 Anaerolineae bacterium
GAGGCAACACCCAGCCACACCTTGCCCGCATAGCTGATGATGCTGAGTCCCAGGCTGACACGGCCGGATTGGGGAACCCAGAACATAATTTCCTTGATTTTGCTGCCGGCCAGATACAGCGGAATGGGCGGACCGGGAACGTTGGTGAGTACGGCCGTTGCCTTGGCCCCAAACATCTTCACCAACACATCATGCAATTCCTCCGGCGACATGCCAATCCCTTTCAAAATGGTGAAAGCAACCGGAATTTCCGGCGACTTTTTCAACTCATCCATTTTTTGCCGCACGGCTTCCAATCGTTCCAACGGATCATCTTTCCCGATGGGCAGGGGGAGAAAGACCAGGCTGAATTTATTGCCCAGTATCATCCGCTCCTCCGGTTTACGAATGTCAACCGGCACAAAAACGCGGAAGGTAAGACCGTCTACCGGCTCTCCGCGCCCTTGCAAGTAGCGGCGCAGGCTGCCGGCCAAAGCCGCTACTAACACATCATTGACAGTGCCACCAGTAACGTTCTTGATTGCTTTGATATCTTTGAGGGATAACGGCCGTGACCAGGCCGCCCGTTTTGCCACACCTAATTCCCCTTTGAAAATCGTCTTAGGATCGGGCGTGCGCAGTACCAGTTTACTGAATGCCAGAGCATTATCCGTTCCCTGAATGGCTAAATCCAGCATTTTGGCTGGCGTGATGATGGCTTCCAATCCCTCATGCACCGCTTTACTCGTTATTTTACGGGCTGTTTTTACGGCCGTTGACGCTTGCTTGAACAGCGCGCCAAGCGTCCCGCCAAATGGCACGTCCTCTTCCTCAGCCTGTTCTTCGGATCTGGGCTGCGGCCAGGGCGACTCAGCCGACATATCAGCCATCGAAAGCAAAACCGACATCAAAGCAATGCCATCAGCAATGCTGTGATGCAACCGCACCATCAGGGCACAGCCGTCGCCATAATTATCAATGATATGAATTTGCCACAGCGGTTTAGAAAAATCCAAAGGCGTACTCATCAGATCGCTGACAATCGTTTGCAATGCAGACTGATCGCCCGGCGACGGCAGCGCAATCCGGTGGATGTGCGCATCCAGGTTGAAATTGGGGTCAGTTTCCCAATATGGCCCGGCTACCCGCAGCTTGGGCTGGACTACGCGCTGCTTAAAGCGGCCAAACGTAAGAAAGCGATGCGTGAGAACCGCTTTGAGATGCTCCAGATCAATAGGTTCGTCAAAGGTCATAATACCCGATACCATCATCAGGTTTGTCGGGTCTTCCATACCAAGCCAGGCGGCGTCTACATTGGTCAGGGGTTCCACTGTTGGGGGCATGATAATTCTCCTTCAACTCTGCAACCTTACAGGTAGGCAATCTTATAATCTAACTGCCATAGATATTACCAAACTATACACCTATTTGACCACCTGACCAGGAAATTTAATAGGGCAATTGCATACTCCCAATTTCGGCCTGATTCATTTTGAACAACAATAACTTTACAGTAACTATACAGCTACCAGAGGTGACAGTCACTTACTAAACATCGTGGCTTTGGCTAATACCTCTGGAAAAAGTGACTGTCACCTGAATAGTTACACTTTACAACGCTATGCCAAAAATTTGGTTGTAAAACGCCCTCTTTTTTGTTATAGTGTGTAAAACTTATTGCAAATATTTGCAATAACAAAATTTCGCAACGAATAGACAATGTCCCATCACACGCTAAACTATACCCAACGCATTCGCCAAAAAGGTCACCGCCTTACCCCGCAGCGGCAGATTATTCTGGACACAATTTGCGCCATGGGCCGGCACGCCACCGCTCATGAGATTTATGAACAGGTGCACAGCGCTGTGCCAACCATCAATCAGGCAACCGTTTATCGCGCTTTGCATTTTTTTTGCGATTTGCAATTACTTGTTTCTGCCAAAATTGGCGGCCAAACTGTTTATGAGATCGCCACACCGACGCCCCATCATCACCTGGTTTGCCGCCAATGCGGCCGTGTTGAGGCGTTGGCCGACTATCATTTTCATGATTTGATTGAGCATATCGTAACCGAACACCATTTTGCACCGGAAAATAACCATTTGACAATTCTGGGGCTTTGTGCCGCCTGTCAATCAACAACGGATCAATAAGGAGTAGAGCATGTTTTTCTTGACGATTGAATATCTGCACATTCCCGATGGGTTTTTGAGTCTTCTCATTGCAATGATTTGCTGGGTGATTACTGCTTTGACTCTTGTCCTGGCTATACGCAATGCGCAAAAGTCGTTTGATGAACGGCTGGTACCGCTGGCCGGTATTATGGCCGCTTTTATTTTTGCCGGACAGATGATCAATTTTCCTGTTGCCGGGGGTACATCGGGCCATCTGCTGGGATCAACGTTGGCGGCGATTGTGCTTGGCCCCTGGCTGGGTATTTTGGTGATGACGGCCGTTATCGCTTTGCAAGCCCTTCTCTTCCAGGATGGCGGCCTGGTAACAATGGGGGCTAACATTTTGGTAATGGGCATTATCCCGGCCCTGATTGGGTACGGGTTGTACCGCGCGGTTGCCCATAAAAGTCAGCGGGTGCAAGTGGGAACGGCCGTACTCGCGGCCTGGCTTTCGGTAATGGGGGCGGCCCTGCTCACCGCCCTTTTACTGGGTTTCAGCGGCACATCCAGCTTCCGCATTGCCGTGCCCGCCATGCTGGGCGTTCACGCCTTCATCGGCATCGGCGAGGCGCTCATAACCGCCGCCGCCCTCAGCTTCATCTTCAAAACGCGCCCCCAACTGCTGCAAGAGAGCGGGCAGGCCGCCGGACGCGGCTGGATTGTCGGCGGAGCCGTCATCATCCTGCTCATCGTCCTCATTTCGCCCTTTGCTTCCAGCTTTCCCGACGGGCTGGAATGGGTGGCGGCAGAAAACGGTTTTTTGAACACGGCCCTCGACGCTCCCTTCAAACTGCTGCCGGACTACACCATCCCGGGGCTGGGTGAAACGGCCGTATCTACCATAGCCGCCGGTCTCGTTGGGGTTCTCATTGCCGCCGCCATCGTCATCGGCCTGACCCGGCTGCTGCGACCAAAAACGGACAACTAGCAGCCAACAACCAGTATGCACATCAACAGTTTTGACCGGTACGAACAGCGGCACAGTCTCGTCCATCACCTTGATCCGCGCACAAAGGTGGTCGTTACGGGGCTGTTCATCATTGCCAATGTGCTGCTGCCCGATGGGGCGTGGGCGGCGTTTGCCGCCGCCTGGGGATTGGTCTTGCTGGGCGGCTGGCTGGCGCAACTGCCGCCAGGATATTTAATCAAGCGCTCGTTTATTGTGCTGCCGTTTACATTAGCGGCTGTGACGATTTTGTTTACGCTGCCGGGAACGGCCGTTGTCACCTTCCCCCTCTTCTCCCGCACCATCACCATCTCAGATACCGGCCTGATTCGATTCGCCAGCATTGTGATACGAAGCTGGCTGTCCATTCAGGCCGCCATCTGGCTCACCGCCACCACCCAATTCCCCGATTTGATGCACGCCTTGCGCCATCTGCGCGCGCCGCGCCTGCTCATCGCCATCATCAGCTTCATGTACCGCTACCTCTTTGTGCTGGCTAACGAGGCGACGCGCCTGCTGCGCGCCCGCGAAGCGCGCAGCGCCGCCCCCGTTGGCAAAAATGGCGGCGGTTCCATCCTCTGGCGGGCAAAAGTAGCTGGCAGCATGGTCGGCCAACTTTTTATTCGCAGCTTTGAGCGCAGCGAGCGGGTGTACAATGCGATGCTGGCGCGCGGGTATCGCGGCCAACTATTGACGATGAATCCCCATGTGATGAAAAAGCGAGATTGGCGGGTGTTGGTTACGGCCGTTACCCTCATCATCCTGGTGCAAATTATTGGGAGATTATGAAACCTGCGAGGTCTACGCCAACTTATGCCAATCATACACCCGACCGATAAAAAACTACTCCAAACCGATAACGGCGCCGGCCCGCCCACCCTGCGCGTCCAAAACCTCAGCTTTAGCTACCCGGACGGCTTCCAGGCCCTTAAAAATGTCAGTTTGACCATTGCGCCGCGCGAAAAAGCAGCGCTGGTTGGCCCCAACGGCGCCGGCAAAAGCACCCTCATGCTCCATCTCAACGGCCTGCTCCAGGGCAGCGGCGCGCTGGAAGTAGCCGGGCTGCCCGTCGCCAAGCCGCATCTGCCCGTCATTCGGGGCAAAGTAGGCATGGTGTTCCAAAATCCAGACGACCAGTTATTCTCCCCCACCGTGTTCGACGATGTGGCTTTTGGCCCGCTGCACATGGGGCTGCCGGTGGACGAGATTCGAGAACGGGTCGCGCGGGCGCTGGCGCAA
Organism: Anaerolineae bacterium; assembly: GCA_024762395.1. Classification (GTDB taxonomy): domain Bacteria; phylum Chloroflexota; class Anaerolineae; order Promineifilales; family Promineifilaceae; genus JACKCC01. The sequence goes on from JANTHP010000278.1 coordinate 4,340, forward strand.
GTAGGGATGGATGGCTTTGAGGATCGGCTCTCGCATCACCTGAGCCTGGGGCAGAAAAAACGGGTGTCCATCGCCACTGTGCTGTCCATGAACCCGGAAATTCTGGTGCTGGATGAGCCATCGGCCGGATTAGACCCCCGCGCCCGCCGCGCCCTCATCAATTTGCTGCGCGATTTGCCGCTGACGATGTTGGTATCCAGCCACGATATGTTGATGGTGCAGGAGTTGTTCCCACGCATGATTGTGATGGATGAGGGGGAAATTGTAGCGGATGGGGAAACGGCCGTTCTCCTGCAAAATAATGATTTATTGGAAGCGCACGGGCTGGAACGGCCGTCACTTGCCTAAATCACAATCAAAACCACCGCCGTCAACGCCGCAGCTATCCCCACCCACTGCCGCCGTGTGATTTGCTCATCGAGGATGAACCGGGCCAACAGAATCGTCATCGCCGGATAAAGCGAACTGAGGATGGCAGCAATGTCCAACCGCCCTAAACTGGTAGCCAGCGCAAAAAAAGCGTTCCCTCCGGCATCAAAAATACCGGCCAACACCATCCGGCCTAATTGGGTTCTAACCGGGCGCTCCCACCGCCGCGCACTCATGACCAGAAGAAACATCATGATGATTGATGCGGCGCGCGCGCCAACGAGCGGCCACAAAATAGCGTTATCGCTTACCTGATCAATGGCGATAAAAAACAAGCCAAACCCTAATCCGGCAGCCATTGGCAATTTCAAATCCCCCCAACGAAAACCGGTCAGGCCATTATCGCCAGAGATGAGCCAGATGGCGAATAAAGCGACGCCAAAACCGGCCATTTGATGCAATTGCGGCAACCCTTCAATGAATACGCCAAATAAAACGGGGACGATGCCTGTGATAACGGCCGTTAACGGAGCCACTACCCCCATTTGTCCCTGCGACAAGCCAGTGTACAGAGCGGCTATACCAACCGCGCCGGCAATGCCGCCCAACGCGCCAATCCACAAATCACGCATAGTCGGGAATGGCTCGCCGAATAGACCAATGAGCGCCAACAGCCCAGCCAGCCCAACGATATGGGATAGCAAAACGACAACATACACATGATTGCGTTTTGTGGCCACGCCACCGCTAAAATCGCCGGTTCCCCAACTGGCAGCGGCGGCTAAACCGAAGAGGACGGCCGTTAATTCAGCACCCATTATCACGTCTCCATTACTCTTTTAATAATGTCCAGCGCATAGCTGAGACCAGCCCCATTTTGAAAAAAGGATCAAAAAAGACCCGCATCGCTGCGAGTCTCATCATACGCTGAGATTGGTTCAAGCCTTAGAGATTGGACCAATCCGGATAGCGATGAATTAGATTTTGCGTACGTCTACGGCCGCCAAACCTTTTTGACCCTGCTCAACTGAAAATTCAACACGGTCGCCTTCGGTCAATGTGCGGAAACCTTCAGCAATAATGGCTGAATGATGGACAAATACATCATTGCCGCCTTCTTGCTCCAAAAATCCGAAACCTTTTTGATCACTAAACCATTTTACGGTTCCTGTTTTACGTTCACTCATGGTTGTACACTCCTTATTTGGTACATAAAAAATAATGCGGTTCGTGATTTCAATTCGTGTGGGTTCTTAATAAGGGGACAACATAAAATGTTGGACAACAAAAAACGTTGTCCGGATTTGTTTGTCCAGACAACGTCTCAACACACTTTAATTCAGAACTTACAACATCTTGAATCTTGATCCAGTGCAAACTATACAGGCAATCCGACTTTCTGTCAATTTTCACGAGATTGCTCAGGTTTTATTCATGGCGGAAAACGGCGCCAAAATTCCGTTAATGTTCGCCGCAGCCGTGCCGCCAGACACGGCCGTTTCTCCCCAACAGCGCATCCCCATCCTCCGGCCCCCAAGACCCGCGCCGGTAAAACCGTAACGGCGGCGCAGTCGGATCAGCTTCCCA
>JANTHP010000279.1 GCA_024762395.1 Anaerolineae bacterium
CGCGCTGGGGGACGGAGTTGGGTAATTGCGTGTAGCGATTTAGGATAACGGGCGGGATGGCCGCAGTTATCTCCCGCAGTTCCTGCCCCGGCGCTGCCGATACCCGTGAAGCGGCCTGATACGTTGGCGTCTCGCCTAACACCCGCGCCAAATCGCTGAGACCGCGATAGACGGCCGTCACCTCATGATCAAACTGCCGCGGCAGCCCCAGCGTGTACCGAATCACCCGCTTATCCTGAATCCAGTGGACGGTTTGCCGAATGGTCGCCGTATTTTTGGCGGCGGGCAGGGGGATGAAGGCATTGGCGGCGACAGGTTCCCGCCGTTCTTCCGACAACGCCCACCCTTTGCCGGTGTAAACGTCGTAACTCAACGCCCGCCAATGCACGCCGTCCAGCGCGGTTGGCGGAAAGGTATCAGGCAGGGCGACGACGGCCGTCATCACCACTGTTTCCGAAAGTTCCGGCGGATTGCCCAGCAGGTAGGCGCGGGGCAGAACGCCGCTGCCGCCCACGCCGCCAGGGCCGGTGGGCTGGCCGGGCCGCTGGCGCACGCCGGGAAAGAGGCGTTCCAGCGCTTCTTCCGCCTGCCGGACGAGGGGCTGCTGCTGGAAGGTTTGGGCCGCTTTTTTCAGGTTGAGGCCGGGCAGGCTGGTGGCGAAGGCCAGCAAGACCAGCGCCATGCCCCCGGCGTACAGGAGCAGTTCGTAGCGGATTTGGTCGGAAAAATCGGTGTGGCTGGCGGTCCACTGCTGTTCTAAATCGTCGAAATGGATGACGGCCGTTAACAGCGTCCCCAATCCCACAAACAACACAATCCACTGGGGCGTCGCCGCGCCAAAATAGCCGTTCAGCCCCAGCGCCAGCCCCATCGCGGCTACGCTCCACAGCGGGCGGCGCAGGCGGAAGGCGCTCCAGGCGGCAAAGGCGGCCAAAAACCAGGCTCCCAGCCCCAATCCCCAGGCAAAGACGATGGTTTCCTGGCTGCTGCCGCCGCTGAAGGCCGCGCTAAACCAGCCCGCAATCTGGTCGAAGAAAACGGCCGTTTGCCTCTGCGCATACTGGCTAAATGCGCCCCAATCGCCCATCCACAAGTTGAGCGGCGGGGACAAATTGCCCAGCCAGATGGCGGTGAATAGGAAGCCGTAAATGGTGATTAGTAACCAGGCATAGAGGGGGCGTAACGGCCGTTCTGCCAGCAACAATCCCAACAGCAAGCCCCACACCGCCGCCGGAATGACAATTGAAGCCTCCGGCACCCAATCTACCTCGATAACGGCGGCGACTAAAGTGGCAGCGGCCGTTCCCAAAAAGAACAGCGACAATCCATTTGACTTTAGATGCGCCTTGATCATCTGGCCTCCAGAGGACTGCGTACCGTGACGACTTTGCCTGTGCCGGTGACTTTGAACTCCCAGAAGCCGCGTCGTTCTTGTTCTTCCGGCGGCTGGCCTACTTCGCCCTGGCGGACAATGTGGGCGTGGCCGCCGATTTGGCGGATGGCTGATTGCAATCCGGCGCTGCTGCCTTCGCCGCCAAAAGAGGGCCGATCCAGAATGATGACATGGCTTTGCACGCCCTGTTTGCTCAATGTCAGCAAGTTGGGAATCCAGTCGGCACGGCCGTTGGCGGTGATGATGATGGCCGCCGCGCCGCGCCGCGCCATCCGGCCTAAATCTTGCAAGGCGCGGGCCAAATCGGCCGCGCCATCGGCATTGACCAGGGCTAACGCGCGCAAAATCTTCCACTGCTGGCCCTGGCCGCGCCCGGCGGGGACGACTTGCGGCGTACGGCCGTAGGCGGCGAGGCCGACGGCGCGATTTTGCGACAAAGCGCGGGCGGCCAGCGAGGCGGCGATGAGGACGGCATGTTCTTCTGTGCTGTTGATGCCTATGGAACCATTTTGGGACGCCGTAGACTCAAAATCCGCGTCATCCGCGTCCATCCGCGTCCCATTTCCAAGCTGAACGGCCGTTTCCATGTCCAATAAAATCCAAATATCCCCGGCCGCATCCAAATCAAACTGGCGCACAAAAAGCGCATCGCGGCGGGCGCTGGTGGGCCAATGAATCCAGCGCATGGGGTCGTTGGGGCGGTAATCGCGGACGGTGGCGGCATTGATGGTAGCTTGCCAACTGCGCTGCCGCGCCCGCACTCGCCCGCTGCTCTCCCCGGCCGGCAGGGGGATGGGTAAATTACCGTACACCGGGGGATGGATGATAATTTCTTCGCTGGCGGGATAGCGGCGGGTGACGGTGAAAATGCCAAACGGATCGCCGCTGCGAATGGCCCAGGGGCCGAGGCGGAATTGGCCGCGCTGCTGGCAAATGGCCGCCTGCCGCCAGGTCCCTACGCTGTCGTGGCCCAGGCTGTACACGACATTCGGCCTGTAACCGGGAACGTTTGAGTTATCTAGCACTTCAATCCACAAGGCTGGTAAGGCGCTGTGATTGGACAGGGTAAATTCTTCCGACAGCCGATCGCCGACCGCCACCCAGCTAAAGCGTAGGCGGCGGTCGGCGTGCAGCCCCTTTGCCAGCAGGCGCGCCCACAAATAAGCCGCGCCAAACATGCCGCCAAAGCCGATGAGCAGGCTGTTCCAGGCCCGGTCGGGCAAAAAAATGGCGGCGATGAGGAGGACGGCCAGCCAGATGAGCGGCGCCCGGCTGCCGGCGCGGAGGGTGATTTGGGGTTGGGCGAGAAGATTTGTCATATTTTTTAACATGACCAAGCGTTGACGGCCAAATTTGACAAATCTCAGAAGATTTGTCAAATTTTTGAGTAGTTACGTTTGACGGCGGTTTGTCACTTATCCTCTAGCGGCAGCGCCAATTGGTGATGGGCTGTGAAAAACTGGCGGAAAGCGAGCCAGATCGTGGCCAAACCGGTGAAACTGGCCGCGCCGATGAGCATGTACATGACGATGATTTGTAACTGGACGGCTTCTAGCGGCGAGGCCCCGGCTAAAATCATGCCAGTCATCGCGCCGGGGAGCTGGATGAGGCCGACGGTTTTGGTGCTGTCTACGATGGGGGTCATGCCGCTGTGGAGGGCGGTGCGCAGGTAGGGATTGGCGGCTTGCCGGCCTGTTGCTCCTAATGCGAGGGCGGCTTCGATTTGGGGGGTACGGCCGTTTACCTCATCCCGCACCCTGCCCATCACCAATGAACAGACATTCATCGAGTTGCCAATCACCATCCCGGCGATGGGGATGATTTGCTGGGCCGTGAAGTCGAAGATGCCCAACGCGACCAGCAATCCCAATGTCAACGCCGCGCCAAAACTGATGGCTGCCAACGCCACGCGCCCGGCATGGGGCGTTCCTTGGCCCCGTTTTCCGGCCGTGTACCCGGCAATGCCGGTCATGACGGCCAAAATCAACAGGATAGCCGCCGGGCTGTTGGCGTCGAAGATGAAATCCAGCGCGTAGCCGATGGCGATGAGCTGGATGAAGGCGCGGACGGAGGCGGTGAGGATGTGCTTTTCTAAATCGAGTGTTTGCCAGCGGGAGATGATGGCGGCCAGCGCGACGAGCGCCAACGCCGCCAAAACGCGGGGGAGGGAGTCGAGGGGGAGAGTGGTTAGCATAGGTCTTTAGTCGAGTAGTCGAGTAGTCGAGTAGTCGAGTAGTCGGGTGGTCGGGTACTCTTTAGTTTAGTTGACCGGCGGCGAATACGGCCGTTAAATGTTCGCTGTCGGGGCGGAGTAAATGGTCGGGCGCGCCTTCGTCGGCGATACGGCCGTCTAGCAGCAAATACACCCGGTCTGCTACCTCTTGCACTTCTTCCATGTAATGCGTTACCCACAACACTGTCAGCCCCAATTCGCGGCGCAGTTTGGCGATGGTTTGCCAGATGTGCCGCCGCGCCGCCGGGTCGAGCGCGCCGGTCGGTTCATCCAGCAGCAGCGTGTTGGGGCCATTGGCCAGGGCGCGGGCGATGGAAACGCGCTGCGCTTCGCCGCCGGACAATTTGTCGGTTGGCCGGTCGGCATACGTTGGCGGCAAATCGGCCAGGGCTAACAAGTCGGCGATGCGGGCCGGGGGAAGGGGCTGGCCGGAAAGACGAGGGCCATAGGCCACATTGTCGGCGACGGAACCGGGAAAGAGGGCCGCATTTTGGAAGACCATCCCCACCTGCCGCCGCAACGCCAGCACATCCATGTCGGTAATATCCTGGCCATCCAGAAAAATGGTCTGGGGCGCGGGTTCGGTGAGGCGGTTGAGGCAGCGCAGCAGGCTGCTTTTGCCGCTGCCGCTGGGGCCGAGCAAACAAACTATCTCGCCGGGGGCAATGGTCAGGCTGACGTCATGGAGGATGGAACGGCCGTTGCGCGCCAGTGATAAATTTTTAACTTGGAACTGTGGGGAAAGGGTAGCCATGCGGGAAGTTTACCATAAAAAATAGGATCTTTGAGGATTCGTGGGGTAATTATGGCGTAATGCGTTATCCGTGATGCGAAACCAGGGGGCGTTACGCATTATGCATCATGGATGACGGGAACATTGACCGGAGACCCAAAAAACTTAGGGAAATGCAGAGGCTGTCAACAAATGTGGAGATAAAAATCAGCGCGTTACCGATGACAGGGCAGGCGCGGCGTTGTATGGTTTAGATAGGATAGTTGGGCTGCGAAACGGCCGTTTCACAATCCAAAAGGATATTGATGATCAACCAACCGCTGCGTATTCTCATCGCTGATAATCGCTCCCCTATTCGTCAGGGGCTAAAAGCGCTGCTGTCCCAGCAATCGCAAATCAACGTAGTCGGCGAGGCGGTTAACGGCCGTGAGGCGGCGTTAATGGCCGCCAACCTTGAGCCGGATGTTGTGCTGATGGACATGCAGATGCCGGTGATGGACGGTCTGGAAGCGGTAAAGCAAATCAAAAGTCAGGCGCCGCAGATAAAAATCATCGCTCTGACGCTGCACAGCGGCTATCGGGCGGCGGCGCTGGCGGCTGGCGTTGATACATTTTTGTTGAAGGGTTGTTCGGCTGATTGTTTACTGGACGCTGTTTTGGAGCGCGTCCCAATGAATGTAGGAGGATGATTACAATGATTACTTTAACCAAGTCAGATGAGGTTTGGACGCAGGATGACTACCGGCTGGGTCATCCCAACCGATTGTTTCATCGTACCGATGGGATTGATCCCGATTTGGAGCTTTATGCCGATTATGTACATGTGATGTCGTTCGATCTGGGCGATGATTTTTATATCCCGACTGATTTTATTGACGGCCGTAACCCTGAAAACGGCCGTATCACCCTTACAGTCCCCATGGAAACCGTTTTAAAGAACACCTGGAACCGCATCCCGGATTTTGTGGTGCATAAGGAGGCGCAGGCAGAAGAACTACCGGGAAAGATATTCGAATGAGAAGGAGCTGCCATGTATAAAAAGATTTTAGTGCCGCTGGACGGTTCCAAACGGGCCGAAGCAATCTTGCCGCATGTATCTGAGTTAGCCCAGAAATTTCAGGCTGCCGTTGTTTTCTTGCGGGTCGTCGAACCGCAGATTGTCATGGTAGATCCGTATGGGGCGGTTTTGCCCAATACGATCGATTTTGAACAAGATAAACAGAAGGCTGCCGCCTACTTGACCGCCTTGTGCGATAAATTTCGCGTCAAGGGGATTGACGCGCAATCGTATGTCGAACACGGCCGTGTTGTCGGAACCATCATCGAAACGGCCGTGCGCGAAAATGCCGACTTGATTGCTATGGCCAGTCACGGTCGGGGCGGCTTGGCCCGCGTTTTCTACGGCAGCGTCGCCGCCGGCGTGCTGCATCAAGCCGATCGTCCACTGCTGCTCATCCGCGCTCAAGAGGAGGCCGCTAAATGAGCGTCGTTTTTGGCCCCGTTCCCTCGCGGCGGCTGGGGCAGTCATTGGGTATTGACACCATCCCGCTCAAAACCTGCAACTGGAACTGCGTCTACTGCCAGCTTGGCCGGACGGTTCCGTTGACCAACGAGCGCAAAGCTTATTACCCCAACGCCGAGATTTTGGCCGAGGTGAAGGCGGCGTTGGCCGGCCATCAACCGGGCCAGATTGATTGGGTGACGTTTGTCGGTTCCGGCGAACCGACGCTGCACAGCGGCATTGGCGAACTCATTCGCGGCGTGAAAGCGCTGACCGACCTGCCTGTTGCCGTCATTACCAACGGCTCGCTGCTTTATCTGCCGGAGGTGCGCCGGGCGTTAGCCCCGGCGGATGCGGTTTTGCCTTCGTTGGATGCGGGCACGGCCGTTCTCTACCGCCAGATCA
>JANTHP010000280.1 GCA_024762395.1 Anaerolineae bacterium
GCCTGGAAAATCAACGTTTCCGCCAATTCTAGCTGCTCAGGCAACAACAACTTGCCCTCTTCAAAAATATCTAAACCGACTGTTCCTACAACCTCATTGCCAGCCAGCATAGGGATGACGTACAACGTATGGATACCGCGCAAACGCATCCCATCATGAATCGGCGCGGTCAATGGATGATGCTGCGCATCTTCAACAACGACCGTGCGCTGCGTGCGCAGCGCTTCCTGTGTTAGCAGGTTCCCCTCAACCGGGATGACAAATCCTAAACCGCTTTCCGATGTAGTAGGATCGTAATGTTCGGCAATGACCGTCAGGCTTGTTTTCTCAGCATTGATTAAGGCAATACCCACCGAGTCGACATCTATCGCCTGGGCTAATTCATCGGCCACAATTTGGAGGCTATGTTTAATATCCAGTGAAGCGGATACATCAGCCACAACCCGGTTGATCAACGCCAGTTCTTCCCTTTGGCGTTCCGCTTCGGCTAATGCTGTTTGGGTCTGGTCAGTCAGGCGGATGTTTTCTATACGGGCGCTTAATTGTTCGGAAACGGCCGTTACAATCTCCTCCACCTCCTGTTCATCCACCTCATCAGGCACAACCACTAATTGACCAACCGCCTCTCCATGGACATTGATTGTTTGGGCAATCTGCCGTAAAACGTCATTTCCCGAACCATTTTCCACTTTTTCACTTATCACAGCGCCATTCCCTGCTTCAGCCACAGGCAGCACAGGGTCCAGTTGAGACGGATCATAAACAAATCCAGTCGCTTCCGGCGGTAATTCATTCAGATAATCTTGCCACCCCTCCCGTGTCAAACGGCGCGTAATCTCATTCAAGTTGGCAACCGCTTCCTGCGCCTGCTCAAATGAACGCGCATTCTCCAGCGCCACCGCAATCTGCGCCGCCAGCGTCGTCGAAATCATCACTTCCTGTTCCGTAAAACGGCCGATTTCATCCGACTGCACATCCAGTACCCCAATCACCCGGTCGCCAACGATCATCGGCACGGCCATTTCCGAACGTGTATCGGGCAGCAAAGGATGCGGCAAGAAAGCCGGGTTGGCACGGGCATCATTCTCGGTAACGCCTTGCCCAGTACGTGCGGCCTGGGCAACCAAAGACTGTTTCTGATTCAGCGGGATACGACGTCCTTCAGCAACCATCTGCCGCCCCACATCGCCAGCTCCGGCCGTCAACACCAGCGCGTCACCGCCGGCATTGAGCAAATAAATATGAGCGTGATAAAGATTAAACCGATCTTTGGTCAGGTCTACAACCTCTTGCAGCAGTTTATCCGTCTCCAAAATCGAGGCCGCCGAAGCGCTTACACGAGACACCATTTCCAATTCAGCCGCGCGTCTGGCTAACGCCTCTTCCGCTTCTTTCCGGGCTGTAATATCAATAAGCGTTGTGATGATAGCCGACTCGCCTTCAAAATCTACCAGACGGTTCGATAAAATAGCCCAAAGCAGCGTGCCGTCGGCCCGTTTTAAGGCCAATTCCTTATTGTCAATCCCCCCATGCTCGCGCACAGCGTTAAGGATTTCAGCGCGGTCTTCCGGGTTACGATAAAAATCAGGCGTTTGGTTGCCCATCACATCTTCCGGCGCAATCCCCACCATCTCGGCAATGCGGTCATTTGCATATACCACCGTACCATCTTTGATGCGTGAGACTAACAAAGGCAGCGTAACCGATTCCAAAATAAACTGAGATCGCGCCTGCGCCTGCTGCAAAGCAAGCGCTGTTTGTTTACGCTCGGTCACATCCAAAAACGTGGTAATAAGCGCAGCCTCACCCTGAAAATCAAAAATCTTAATTGAGATTGAAGCCCAAAAAGGTTCGCCATGCCCTCGTTTTAGTTGGAGTTCATAATCAGTTGCCGAGCCTTGCTCGCGGAGTAAGTTAAGTAGTTTAGGCCTGTCAGTCGGGTCAAAATAAAAATCAGGCGTCACATTGCCGATAAGCTCTTCTAGCGGCAGTTGGATCAAATCGGCTAACAACTCATTGGCATAAATAATCTGCCCATCGGATAGTTTGGAAATAAGTAATGGGGTTGTGACGGCATCTAAAATGATTTGGGAGCGGGATCGCGCTTCATGGAGAGCGGCTTCCGCCAATTTCCTTTCAGTGATGTCCCGATTGTATGTAACGATGCTGGTAATCTGGTCGTCCTCACCAAAAACAGCCTGCGCCTTGCGCCAAACTTGCATGATGGAACCATCCTGGCGCATTATTTCTACCTCACCTTCAGCAATTCCTGTTTTTTTGATTTGAGAAAGGAGTTGTTTGAAGAGTTTGGCGCTCTCGGAAGCAAAGAAATGGGTTGTGTGCCGCCCTATAATTTCGTTTCGGCTGTACCCCAGCGCGCTCACATATGTTTCATTGCAATCTGTAATGAAACCTTGGGCGTCTAACACTTCAATGCCGTCGGCGGCGGAATCGAATAGGGTGCGATATCGGGTTTCGCTGGATTGGGTCTGTTGAAACAAGAAAGCATTGCGAATAGCAAACCCGATTTGCTGACCGATTGCTTGCAGCAAATCAATCTCGACTTCTTCTAAAACGAGGTGGGTGTTGCTGAAAAGGCAAAGCGTGCCCATTACCTGCCCTTTGGCCGCAACCGGGACGCCTTGATAGGATTTGAATCCCAATGCCATCAAACCGGTCACATCTACAGGCGCGCCCTGAGAAAAATCGGGGACAATCACCGGCTCTTGCCGCCGGTAAACTAAATCGCATAGTGTGCCGTCCAGGCCATTTGTCTGTAGAAGGCGCAAAAGCGTTTTTGGTAAACGGTGTTCGCGGAGCGCCAACGATTGGGTCTCCGGGTCTGCCAGGCTGATCAGTCCGGCTTCAAACCCGGTGACGCTCAAGGCTTGTTTCAGCGCTTCCTCAAGGATGGTCTCTAAATCAAGCGAACCGCTGGCAACGCGGGTAAGGTTGAGCAGCGCTTCGGTTTTGGCGGCGCGCCTGGCCAGGGCGTCTTCGTTTTTACGCCGCCGGGTAATGTCTTGACCGGTTCCATATAAGCGGGTAACACGGCCGTTTCCACCCCGCTCCACCTTAAACAAGATATTCAAATATCCAGGCTGCCCATCGCCCCATACCGCCCGGTATTCATGTTCGGATGTAAAATCGGGGTCTGTAGACTTAAAGGCCTTGCGTATCTCGTTGATGAGGATGTGGGCATCGTCGGGATGGACAAAGCGGGCGATATAGTCGGCGGCGGGAATGATGTAACCACCTTCTTTTTCCACCGTAGTCCGCAAGATGTCGTAGGCGCTGTCGTTAAAAATGAAAGCTTCGTCGGCGACATCGTATTCCCAATAGGCAACCCGCGCTACCTTCAGGGCAATTTCAACTTGTTTTTGTAATTTATCGCGCATGACATGTTTCGTTTGTGTCATGGGTTCCTCCATGCCTGGGCATCTCAAACGCTCAGGCTTGGTTACGGCCGTTGACCTGTTTGTCCACTGTCAGGGAAACGGCCGCTTTTTTGAGTTTTAGCGCCTGGCCTAGTTCGGCAACGGCCGTTTGCATCGCGCTTTGTACCGTCGGCGCAGTCTGAATCTTTTGGCTGATGGCATTAATCAGCGCCTCTCGTTCAGCCCGGCGCTGCGCCTCAGTAAACAAACGCACATTCTCCAATGCCAACGCCACATGATTGGCAATACCGCTCAACAACGTTACATCTGATTCATCATACACATGGAATTTGTAATTTTGAACAGAAAGCGCGCCAACAATTTGCGACCCGACACGCAGCGGAACAAAGATCATCCCCGATGGCGCTTTGTCCGTTGCCATTAAAGTATTGTTGGTCTTTTGTTCCTGTCGCTGCTCTGCTGGCGTGTAGTTTTTCAGGATGGGTTCGCCCGTCTTGATAACCTGCGCCACTTCAATAGCCGGATCAGCTTCAATTGGCTCCACTTCATATATCTGATCTTCATCAAACAAGTAGGGGAAATAAACCATATCTTTTTCAGCGTCAAAGGTTGCGACAAAGAACGCATCACTGGGGATAGCGCGCTGGATCTGCTCATGCACCACCGCAAACAATTGCTTCAATTCCAACTGCTGCGAAACCACTTCCGCCACCTGGTTAATGACGGCTAGTTCCTGCGCACGTTCTTCAACTTCGGCAAACAAACGGGCATTCTCCAAAGAAACGGCCACATGGTTAGCGATACCAGTTAATAATGCCACATCGCTCTCATCATAAGCATTAAATTGATAGCTTTGAACAGAAAGTACGCCAGCCACTTTTTTCCCGATGTATAACGGAATAAATATCAAAGAAGCAGTCACCGCCGCATCCGCCGACATATCCCCTGTAAACGCGCCAATGCGATGTTTCGCAATGGCCTGCGCTTCCTCCTTAGTGCGGAACACCAATTGAGAGCCTTCTCCGCGAAGCACCTTTGCCGTAAAGCTGTTCGGGGACAGTTCCCTTTTTGGAACCTGGAACCGCTTGCCGTTTTCATACATGATGAGGTATTGCAGTTGATTTGTATTGGCATCGTATAAATTGACAAAATAAGCGTCAATAGACATGGAACGATGAATTTCCTGGTAAACCGTTACCAGCATTTGACTTGGATCAAGCTGCTGGGCGACAACTTGTGCCACCCGGTTGATAATGGATAAATCTTCAGCGCGTTCCTTGGCCTGGGCAAAGAGCCGCTTGTTTTCAATCACCGATGACAGTATGGAGGCGATCTGAAGGAGCATACTTTCATCGTCCTCATCATAGGCATAAGCTGTTTTGCTGCCCACATTAAGTGTGCCAATAGCGCCGGCATTGGTAATAAGCGGCGCGACCATTGATGAAGTAATGGACAGTTCAGAGGTGGAGGCCGGATCATGGGTTACGATGACTGCGCTGGAGCGGATCGCTTTTTCAATAACGGAACCGGCTAATGGCTGCGAATCGCCTAACGGAACAGCCGCGCCTTCCCCTGCCAAAGACATGATTGTAAATTGATCGTCATCATCATTGAGGATAGCCAGTGATACACGATCGGAAGGCAAGATATGGGATGTACGATCAGCGATGATGTTATAGACGGTATCTAATGTCTCAGCCCGGTTGAGCTGCTCGCTAACTTCGTTTAGTAAGGCGCGGCGGCGGGCTTGCTCAGCGGTTTCAGTCAAAGCGGCTTCGGTTTGGGCTATGAGCCGCAATCCTTCGATGTGATCGCTTAGTTGGCGGGCAACGGCCGTTACCAGTTCTTCCGTCGCGCTATCTGTTTCATCTACATTGGCGACAGCCAAATGCCCAACAGCTTCCCCTTGAACTATCAATTCTTGACGAATGGAAGCTGGCGTCTCCTCGTCAGCAGCCAACGGTTCAACTTGGTTTTGGTCGAAAGAATAACCGGCATGTGGAGAAACAACCGTTTCCAAATACGCATCCCATCCCTCGCGGGTCAACCGGCGCATCGCCTTTTCCGCCTCAATCCGGTACCGTTCCGCCTCAGACAGCAGCCGCAGACTTTCAAGCTGCTGCGCCACCTGCTGCGCCACCGATGCCACCATGCTGGCATCTTCCGGCTGCCACGGCTGCTCCGCTCCCGACTCCAATCGAATCGTTCCAATCTGCTCGCCGCTGATTTTAATCGGCATATCTAACAAAGCCGCATCCTGTTCTACCGGAACAAGCGGCCCCAACAGCGACTCAACACGGCCGTTTTCATAACTATAGCCCACATATTCCCGGCTTTCCGCTTTATCCAAAAATTCTATCCACTGCGCATGTGCCAATCGCTGCGCCTGCCTTTCAATTTCAGCCCGCGCTTCATTGGTCTGGGCAAACAAAGCCGCATTTTCAATCGCAACGGCCAACTGCCCCGCCAACGCTTCAAACGCCGGCACAATTTCCTCCGTCAAACTGTTGGGACGGCTGCTTTGTAAATCCAACACCCCGACAACACGGTCGCCAAGCAGAAGCGGTACAGCCATCTCCGAACGGGCATCCGGCAGCAGCGGGTTAGCAAAAAAGGTCTCGCTGGCAGTCGTATCCGGTACAACCACAGGGCGTTTCTGGGAAGCCGCCAGTCCGTTAATAGACCCCGGCGCTAATGGCAAGCGATGGCCGCGAGTCAACAATTCCTGACCGACTTTGCCCGTTCCTTCCTTCAAAATCAGCGTGCGGCCGGCCTCGTCCGCCAAATAAATTTGCGTGTAATACAAATTAAACCGGGAACGAATCATTTCAACCGCGTCGG
>JANTHP010000281.1 GCA_024762395.1 Anaerolineae bacterium
TTCGGGAATTGGAATTCCCGAAACGTTGAGCCAAGTATCGGGAATTCCAATTCCCGATACATCAACTGAGATGAAACACACCCTTTGGCAAATCGTTGATTTATTGGTAAATCGTTCCGGCGCAATTTACCAAATTGCGCTACGGAATACCGCACAAGAACTTGTGCCAAACTATACTAAAACAATGACTGTACAAATAAAAATTTCACTCGATGAACAATTGTTGCAACAGGTAGATACCGCCGCGCAAGAGACAAAAATTTCACGCAACCAACTTTTCATCCTGGCCGTCGAAGAATTCTTGAAACTGAGCGAGAACGAACGCCTGTTAATCGCAATCAACCACGTTTATGAAAACAACCCTCCAACTGAGGAAGATCAAGCCTACCTTGAAGCCATGCGCCGTCACTATTCCAAGATGTTGAAACAGGAGGACTGGTAAATCGGAAGTTTACCCGTTGATCAAATCACACAATATAACGTGACAGGTTCATGATTATGAAGCATCGTGTTTCTATTCTGCTTATTCTGATAACAACGGCCGTCCTCCGCTTCCACAACCTCCCCACCCTGGGCCTGGAACACGACGAAGTCGCCAACTGGCTGATCGACCGCGCCATTCTGGACGAGGGTAATCACGCCGTTTACTTCACCGCCGCCTACGGCCACGAGGCCGGCTTCCATTACCTGCAAGCCGCCTCCGTCGCCCTGATTGGCGACAACGCGCTGGCCTTGCGCTTGCCCGCTGCCTGGGCCGGCATTCTGCTCGTCGCCGTCAGCTACGCCCTGGCGCGGCGGATGTTCAGCAAAAACGCCGCCCTCTTCGCCGCCGGAATGCTCGCCGTCCTCTTTTGGCCCGTCTTCTACAGCCGCCTCGGCCTCCGCGCCATCACCCTGCCCGGTTTGTCCGGCCTTTCAGCCTACTTTTGGTGGCAAGCGTGGAAGGGAAAAGGCAGAAATCACGCATTACGCATTACGTTTCACGCATCACGTTTCTTTTTGTTATCCGGTTCCCTCGCCGGACTCACCCTTTACACCTACATGGCCGCCCGCGCTGTGCCGATTTTTTACGGGATGTATATTGGCTATCTGGCTCTTTTTCATTGGCCGGAATTGAAAAAGCGGTGGCGGGGCGTTGTTGTGTTTGTTGTGGCGATGACGGCCGTTTCCCTCCCCCTCATCCTCTACCTGCAAACCCACAGCGGGGCCGAATTCCGCATCAGCGAGATTGACGCGCCGCTGCAAGCGTTGAAATCGGGTAACTTACGCCCTGTTCTGGAAAACAGCCTCAAAATCCTGGGCATGTTCGGCTGGCGCGGCGACCCGTTGTGGCGGCAAAATGTGGCCGGAACGCCGGTGTTTGAACCCATCATGGCAATTTTGTTTTATGCGGGATTGGGTATCAGTTTGTGGCGCTGGAAAGAGAAGCGATACGCCTTCCTCCTGCTCTGGCTGCTAGCCTCCGCCGCCCCCAGCATTGTCACTGCCGACGCCCCCAGCAGCATTCGCATCATCAATTTATTGCCGGTTTTGCCGCTGTTTCCTATAGCAGTTATGCACAATTGGGGGCAGTTATCCACAGTTTTCGCCAAGTTATCCACAGAAAAGAACCAAATTCGTGGAAAACTCCTCTTGACAATTTTGTTGATTTTTTATATGGGATGGACGGCCAACGGGATTTTTCGCGTCTGGCCGCAAAATGAGGAGGTGCAGTTTGTGTGGCAGGCGGCGTTGACGGAAACGGCCGCTTACCTCGACGCATCCCCCGAAACCAGCCCCGTCGCCATCGGCGGCTGGTCGCCGGCCACCATGGATCCGCCCACCATGCTGTTGGCGCTCAAACGAGACGACCTCGATTTGCGCTACTTCGGCTCCGATTCGATGACCGCCCCCATCAACACGCTCATCCTGCCCGGTAATTCCGATACCATTCGGATAACGCGGCCCACGATACGGCCGTTTGCCCCCGCCCTCGAATCCCAACTGCAAAACTGGGGCGCAATCCCCCAACAACACAACACCTTCACGCATTACGCATTACGCATTACGGATTTCTCCCCCCAACACCCCGCCCACGCCGCCTTCGGCAACGAACTCCAATTCCTCGGCTACTCAATTGTCAATTGTCAATTGTCAATTGTTAATTGTCAATCCTTCGACGCAGCTCAGGGTAAGTCGTCAATCATCACATTTTGGCAGGTCACTACGCCGCCCCCTGCCCCGCGCCGCTTTTTCGCCCACCTGCTGGATGCCGACGACAACATCATCAGCCAGCACGACAGCCTGGACGCCCCAGCCATCCATTGGCAGCCGGGCGACATCATTGTGCAATTTCATGAACTCAACGCCGGGGAAACGGCTCCCGCCCAACTTCGACTAGGCGTTTACAATCCCGATTCCTGCGTGCCGGGGCCTTGTCAGAACGTGATGGTGGGGGAACGGCCGTTTCTCCTCCTGCCAATTGAATAAATCAGCCTCATATTGCTTGCCGCCAAACCCATAGCCGATTAACATACCAATATGGGCGATTACAAGTTCGAATACCTCCCACAGCAGCCAACATCCACCAGGCAGCCCGATGATGAACCCCAACAGCGCGGCGGCTGCGCTCGTTTCTTCCTGATTTTGGTGCAGCTAGGCCTCATTGGCTTATTTATAGCCATCCTGACCTTCCTCGGCAGTTACATTTATCTGAGCAATGAATTATCGGGCGCAATTGAACAAGTTGCGACGTTTCGGGGGACAGGACTGGGCGGCACGCCCCGGTTCTACGACCGCAATGGGGAGCTGTTATTTGAACTGCAAACAACAGAAAAACGGCGCTGGCTGGCCTACTCCGAAATCCCCCAAATGGCAATTGACACGGCCGTTGCCGTCGAAGACGACACCTTCTGGACCAATCCCGGCTTTGACCCGGCCGCCATTGGCGCCGCCATCATCAGCAATTACCGCAACCAGGACGGCCGTCCCGTAGGCGCCAGCACCATCACCCAGCAGCTCGTCCGCCACATCGCCTTCACCTACGAAGAGCGTGTCACCGCCAGCTACCAACGCAAAATCCGCGAAATCTTCCTCGCCTTCATCATGACCCAGCAGCGCAGCAAAGAAGAAATCATCCAGATGTACCTCAACGAGATTTACTACGGCAATCTCGCCTACGGCATCGAAGCCGCCGCCCAAACCTATTTTGGCAAACCCGTTCAGGAGTTAAACCTGGCCGAAACCGCCTTTTTGGCCGGGCTGCCCCAGGCGCCGCTGGAATGGGATCCATACACCAACTTTGAAGGCGCCAAAGCGCGGCAAGAGCTTATTCTCGATTTAATGTTATCCGAAGGGTATGCCGATTACGTCGAAGTCGAAGTTGCCAAAGGGGCGCCGCTTCATTTGCAGCCGCGTATCACTCATGCGGCCAACGTTGCCGATGCGGTCTTGGAAGCGCCGCACTTCATTTTGTACGTGCAGCAAGAGTTGGAACAGCGATACGGCCCCGATGCGTTGGTGCGCGGCGGCTGGCAGGTGACGACGAGCCTCGATTTGAACATCCACAAACTGGCCGAACAGGCGGCGCGGGAACAGGTGGCGGCGCGGGCGGCAGCGCATGATGTCAGCAATGCCGCCGTCGTCGTTCTCAAACCGGCTACAGGCGAGATTTTGAGCATGGTGGGCAGCCTGGATTATTTTGATGATGCGATTGACGGGCAGGTGAACGTCGCCTTGCAGCCGCGCCAGCCGGGCAGCAGCATCAAACCCATCACCTACGCGGCAGCAATGGAACGGGGCTGGACGACGGCCGATGTGCTGTGGGATGTGCCGATTAAGCTGGATTTGGGCGAGGGACAATTGATGCAGCCGGTGAATTATGACGGCCGTTACCACGGCCCCGTCCTCTTCCGCGATGCGCTGGCTAACAGCTACAACATTCCCCCCATCCAACTCATCCGCGACATTGGCGTCTCCACCTTCATCGCAACGGCGCGCAAAATGGGCGTGGAATCGCTGCGCGAGCCGCCCGGTTTCTATGGTCTTGCCCTCACTCTGGGCGGCGGCGAAGTGCCCCTGCTGGAGATGACCCACGCTTACGCCACCTTAGCCAACGGCGGCCAACGCCCCCGCCTCACCAGCGTCCTCAAAATCACCGACAGCCGGGGAAATCTCCTGTTTGATTTGCAGCAAGACCGCCTTCCGTCGGCTAACGCCATCAATCCGGGTATTGCCTACATCATCACTGACATTCTGGATGATGACCAGGCGCGCATTCCGGCAATGGGAGCCAACAATGCGCTGGATTTACCGCTGCCGGCAGCCGCAAAGACAGGCACAACCAATGATTACCGCGATAATTGGACGCTGGGCTACACGCCGGGCGTGGTTGTGGGGGTGTGGATGGGTAATTCGGATGGACATCCGATGCGGGATTCATCGGGTCTGCGCGGCGCCGCGCCGGTTTGGCGGCAGATTATGCTGGGGATTTATGGGGATGAGGAAATGACGCGCAGTTTGATGGTAGACGGCCGTTACCCGCCCCACGATTTCCCCCAACCGCCCAACGTCGAAGCTCGCATGGTTTGCCTGCCGCGCGGAACCGGCGGCAGCCAGTGCACTGCTGCGCGAACTGACCTGTTTTTGACAAATGCGCCTCTGCACGGCATCCCGCGCATTGCCTACGGCCCCAACGCCGCCGTCAATCCGGGCGCATGGACGCTCATCACCCAGCCCCTTTCCGCCGCAGAGGCCCAACGCATCTCACAACCGCCCTTGCAGGATGACACCCGCCCGCCAGCGCCGACGGAATGCGTCGTCAACCGCGCCCTCACGCCCGATCAAGCAGGCGCGCGGCTTTATTTGCCCATTCCGCCTTTTTACCCGGATGAGGTGCGGGCGCGCATCTGGGCGCGCGGCACAGGTTACCGGATAGCGCCGCCAACGGTTTGCTCGGCAATTTCCATGCCTTCGCCCGCGTCCTCATCTTCTGGCAGCGGCGCGGGCGGCGATACGGCCCCAGCCCCGCCGCCGGCAGGGAACAGTTACCGCATCACATCGCCAACGCCAGGGCAGCAGGTGAGCGGATTGGTGCAGGTAATGGGATCGGCCCAGTTCGATCCGGCGCAAGTGCAGTATTACAAGTTGGAGATTGGTAACGGCCGTTCCCCCACCCAATGGACAACCTTCGGCACAACCCACACCCAACCCGTCAGCAATGGCGTCCTCGAACAACTCCACGCCGATGCCCTACCGGCTGGCGAATACGTCATTCGTTTGATTTTAGTCGGTCAGGATGGGAATTATGTTGGCTCCCCCCACACTGTGCCGATAATAATCAAGTGACAGCCACCTCCGAGATGACCGTCACTTTTGCAGTCTAATGCGCGTGACCGTCAGGCCCGTGCGCGTGGCCGTGTTCCAACTCGGCGCTGGTCGCTTCGCGCAAGCTGATGATTTTGACATCAAAATGCAGCGTAGCGCCGGCCAATGGATGATTAAAATCCACCACCACGCCGGCATCGCCCAATTCAGCCACAAACGCCTGCAGCACATGTCCCGTTTCCGTATCACGCATATGCAGCGGCATCCCCACAGATAACGCCATATCATCGGGGAAGGCATCATGCGGGAAAACTTGCAGCGCCTCAGCGTCGCGTTCGCCATAGCCGTCTGCCGGAGTAACTGTTACCTTCTTGGCGTCGCCAACAGCCATACCAACCAGTTCCCGCTCTAACCCAGGAATGATTTGGCCGTGCCCTTGCAGGAAAGCCAATGGTTCGCGCCCTTCCGAGCTGTCTACCATCTCACCGCTGTCCAAATGCAGGGTGTAATCCATGCTTACTACCATATTGTCATTAACTGTCAATTTATCGCTCATTCATTACCGTCCTTCAGGAATAAAAAACCATCCAAACTTGTTTGTTTGGATGGCGAGTTTCCAAATCTATTTGGTTAAAACTATACCGCGTAATCGTAATCTGACAACGTAAACTCAGCTCAGAGGTGACAGTCACTTAAAATGCAGCAAAAAAGTGACTGTCACCTGAGTAGTCACCTGACAACTCAGAAAAGATTGGCCTAATCTAATACCGCCAACTTATCTATGTAACCGTCCCGTAAGCATTCACCTCCCTCGTTCCACGATTCGCATGAAATGCACGATTTACCAAAGGGTGCATTTCAAATGAGTTGAGAAAAGTGCGTGTTTCGGGAATTGGAATTCCCGAAACGTTGAGCCAAGTATCGGGAATTCCAA
>JANTHP010000282.1 GCA_024762395.1 Anaerolineae bacterium
GGCGCGGTTAAATCGGCCGTTAGCGTGATTTCTTCATCGGCCGTCACGTCATTTTCCAGTGTGACGGGGGTGTCGGTGGCGTTAAACTCTTCACCATCGGCGTAAATCCACTGCGAACCGGCCGGCCAGGGGCAGGTTCCGCTGTTTTTCAACACCCAATTCATGGGGAAGGTACTGCCTACAGGGGCAAAGCTGCTGTTTTGGGTTTGATAGGTGTAGGCGTTGATGAGTTCGACGTTTGTGGTGCAGGTGGCTAGAAAGTCGAGGGTGGCGTCCGGCGTAGGCGTCTTGGTGGGGGTGGCTGTGTTGGTGGGAACGGCCGTTGCTGTTGGTTCGGCCGCTTTAGTCATTTCAATCGCAGCCAGACTGGTAGCGACGACATCAGGCGCCTGGCTGGGCGTGACGGCGGCGTTTGTGGCGGGGGCTGTTGTAGGTGTGGGGGATGAGGCGACGACAGCGGCAGCCGTTGGCGTTCCTTCATCGTTATTGCTGCCAAGCCCTAAGATAATGCCAGCTGCAATGATGACCAGCAGCGCGGCAGCGCCCACATACAACCAGGGCGAGCGTTTTTTGGACGGGACAGCGGCTGGCGCTGGCGTAACTGGCGCAGCGATAGGTGTTGATTGGGCTGGTTTTGGCGTTAAAACGGCCGTTGGTTCAGCTCCAGGCAGCTTTACGGGCGGCGGCACATACTCAGCGGCGGATGGAGGCGGCATAATAGGCGCGCTGGTTGCGGCGCGTTTGCCGGATAAATCAACCTGCCGCAAATCAGCCGCTAACTCTGCGGCCGTTTGGTAGCGGTCTTCCGGCAGCTTAGCCATGGCGCGCATGATGATCTCTTGTAAACTTTCCGGTATGTCGGGGTTAAACGTAACCGGCATGGGCGTAGGCGCGCTGACGTGCTGCATAACAACCGCCAGCGGCGTATCCGCTTCATATGGCAGTTGGCCCGTGACCATTTGAAACAGCAGCACCCCCAGCGAGTAAATGTCTACGCGCTCGTCCCCCTTTTTGCCCAGCGCTTGTTCCGGCGACATGTAAGCGGGCGTGCCGATGAGGGCGCCGGTGGCTGTATGCGCCATCGTCTGCCCGCCCACCAACTTGACGATGCCAAAATCAGTCAAAATCGCCTTTCCCGTTTCTTTGTCGAGCATGATGTTGGCCGGTTTAATATCGCGGTGAATCATATGCCGCCGGTGGGCATACTCTAACGCTTCGGCAACTTCCCTGGCGATGCGAACGGCTTCTGCCAACGGTATACGTTCGTTGTTTTTGGCTAACGCTTCTAATTTGTCTTTGAGCGTGCCCCCGTCAATATATTCCATCACCAGGTAAGAGGCCTCGTCACCGTAGGTGTCGAAATCGTAAACGCCGACGATGTTGGGATGGTTGAGCGCGGCCATAGCCTTTGCTTCGCGCTGGAACCGGTGCGAAAAATCTTGCTCGCTCAATAAGAAGGTGTGCAGTATTTTGATGGCAACGTATCTATCGAGGTTTTCCTGGTAGCCTTTATAAACCTCGGCCATGCCGCCGCGCCCCAATTTCCCCAGAATTTTATATTTACCGATGGTTTTACCGGTTAAAGTATCGCTCATAATTGAAAATGATACGGCATTGGGCTGTTTAATACAAGGGGTACAAAGGGAATATACGGCCGTTTCACAGCCGGTCAGCGTCTTCGCCGATTAACTGACCGGCTGACCGGCTGACAAGCTGACAATCCGCCTAATTCCGCCAGGCCGCGCATGTTTTATCCACCGCCAGCACATTAGTCACATTGTGTTGATTGGAACCATCGGCATTGCTGACAAAAACATCATGCACGCCTGGGCCAACAGCCTTGAGGTAAAGAATCAGGCTGCCATCTTGGGAGAAAATAGGCGTTGAGGCGGTTGGAATGACGGCGTTGTAATTGCCGCCGGGAAAAGCGCGGTACACTGAATTGTCAATCATGAACAGGAAAGAGTCACTCAAAGGCGACCAGCGGATGCCCTCGGCTCGATTGATGACGCCTTGATAGACAAACTGCCCCTGCTCGGCTCCCGCCTGCCGCACAACAATGGAATAATTGTTGCCGTCTGTGTGGTCGGTTATAACTTCGTATTGCCCATTGGGCGACGTACACACGCCGGTTCCGGTGGCGCCGATGCCGCAGTAGTAACCATAGTACAAATTGTAACTTTGCCCGGCAACGGTTGTAGCAGGGCTGCCGCAGGTATCGCTGGCGGCGGTCCCTAACTCTTGTGGCGCGGCCCAATTGGGGTCGGTTGTGAGCAGTGTGCTGCCGGATGTGTATAAAATACGGCCGACATCGCCGGGGTTGACAGTGGGCGGCGGCGCGGTGGCGGCCGGCTGGGTAGAAGCGGCCGGCGGCGCGGTTGGGACGACGCCGGAGGTTGTGGCGGTTGTTAAATCATCCAGATAAATGGTTCCCTGCCCGCTGTAGGCGTCGTTGATGTCGTCCAGAACGAAGCCGCGAAAGGTGATGGGATAATCTACCTGGCTGTTGCTGGGGCCGCTGATGTGGGTCCAGGGCCACGCCTGCCCTACCTGGATGACGCCGGTCATTTGCTGCCAGCCGGTGTGGGTAACGCGGCCAAAGGGGACTTGCCAGGTTTCGCCGTTGTTGTCTACGATCCAGGCGTTGAGGTAGTGGCCGGAACCGTCGCCGTAAACCCACACTTTCAGCGCGTTAGGTGTTCCGCTGATGCTGTTTAGTTGTAAAAAGACGACGTAATCGTTGCTGCTGCCGGGGAAGTTGTAGCTGAGTTTGGCGGCGCTGCCGCCGCCGTGTACGTGGGCGGCGCTTTGGGTGAAGGTTCCGTTTTCTTCGTCGCCGCGCACCCATGTGCCGAAGGTTTCGAAGGCGAGGGGAAGCCCGCCGCCGGTGTGGGCAGCGCCGGTGGCGTTGCTGATTTCGGTGGCTGTTGGCGTGGGGGTGGCGGTTGGCGTTTCGGTTGGTTTTTGGTCGGGAACGGCCGTCTTCGTTGGTTTGGGCGTATCGGTTGCAGCGGTAACGGCCGTTGGCGCTGCAGCCGCTGCCGTTAAATTGGCGGCGGCCAGAATGGTAGCCACCGTGTTGGGTGTGTTGGATGGTGTGGGTGTGATGGTGGGAACGGCCGTTGTCGGAATCGGCGTAATGCTGGGCGTGGCCGTTACCACAGAAACCTGCGTCCTGCCGCCAAACCCCGGCAAGCCCAGACCTGGCCCAAAAACAAAATACCCTCCCGCTGCCGCCAGCAGTAAGACAATCAACGCTGCCGCCCAGGGCCAGCGCCGTTTTTTGGGCGGCTGCGCCCCTGGTGCGCCTTGCGCCGGGGGCGGCGTCGTGTCATGAATGCGCGAAGGCGGCAGGATAACCGTGGGTGGGACGGGCGGCAGCGGCGCGGCGGTCGCTTTAGCGCCGGCCAAATCAACCAATCGCAGCGCCATTGCCATATCGCCGGCCGATTGATAGCGACGATTCGGTTCTTTATCCAGCGCCTTCAAAATTACCGTTTGCAGCGACTGCGGCACATTGGGATTAAATGTCACCGGCAGCGGAATTTGCTCATTGACATGTTTCATCGCCACCGCCAGCGGCGTATCGGCGTTAAACGGCAGCGTTCCCGTCACCATTTGGAAAAGCATGACGCCTAATGAGTAGATGTCCGACCGGGCGTCTCCCGGTTCGCCCAGCGCCTGCTCCGGCGACATGTAAGCCGGCGTGCCAATGAGCGCCCCGGTGGCCGTGTAGCCGATGGTTTGACCGCCGACCAGCTTCACAATGCCAAAATCAGTGAGGTATGGTTCGCCATCTTCACCCATCAAGATATTAGCCGGTTTGATGTCCCGGTGTATCATCTCCCGCCGGTGGGCATAAGCCAGCGCATCGGCTATTTTGGTGATGATTTTGATGCTTTGCTGCATTGGCATACGTTGGCCGTTATCCGCCAATCGCTCCAACTGTTCCTTGAGCGAGCCGCCGCCCACATAATCCATGACAATGTAATGGTTATTTTTGTTAAAGGTGTCAAAATCGTAAACTTTGACGATGTGGGGGTGGTTGAGCGCCGCCATCGCCCGCGCTTCCCGCCGGAATCGGTTCAGGAAATTTTCGCCTTCCAATTCAATCAGGAAGGGGTGCATGATCTTAACGGCGACATACCGGTCGAGGTTTTCCTGGTACGCTTTGAAAACTTCCGCCATGCCTCCGCGTCCGATTTTTTCGGTAATGGTGTATTTGCCTAAATTTTGGCCGATGCGTGCGTCACTCATGATGGGTTGTTTTTTTCTAAGCCCCAAAGCAAAATCTTCAGTCTGCGGTTAGTATACCTGTTTTGATGTTGGATGTGAATGGGTAATTGCCGCCAATTGTCCGCAGCCGGCGGCGATGTCTATGCCGCGCCGCTGGCGGACGGTGCTGGGGAGGTTGTACTGTCCCAAGATGGTCTGGAATTGTTTGGCGGCGGCGCTGTGTGTGGGTTCCCCGTCATAGCCAATGGTGGGGTTGAGCGGGATGAGGTTGATATGGGCTTCCATGCCTTGCAGCAGTTGGCCCAGCGCGTGTGCCTGCTCCGGCGTGTCATTTTCATTTTCGATGAGCGTCCACTCGAAGAAGATACGTCGTTTTCGTTTGGTTGTGTAGGCGCGGCAGGCGGCCATCAGGTCGGCCAGGGGCCAGCGGCGGGCGGGGGGAACCAGTTTTTGTCGTTCGGCATCGGTTGCGCCGTGCAGGCTGACGGCGAGGCGGACGGGCGGGCCGTCGTTGGCTAGTTGCAAGATGCCGGGCACGACGCCGACGGTGCTGACGGTGATGTGTTTGGGGGCAATGGCGAGGCCTTTGTGGTCGGTGAGGATGGTTACGGCCGTCATCACATTATCATAATTGTGCAGCGGCTCGCCCATGCCCATGAAGACGATGTTCCGCAGTCGTTCACCGCCGGTTTGCAAGATGGCGTCTACATGCAAAACCTGGGCCACAATCTCGCCCGGCGTCAGGTGGCGGGTGAAGCCCATTTGCCCGGTGGCGCAGAAGACGCAGCCCATGGCGCAGCCGACTTGTGTGCTGACGCAGGCGGTGGCGCGGGGCGCGCCTTTGCGCCCTTCAAAACGCATCAGGACGGTTTCGATGGCGTGGGTGTCGGGCAGTTGCAGCAGGAATTTACGGGTGAAGCCGTCGCTGCTTTGCGTATCCAGTTGGCTGGTTAGCGGGTGGATGGCGGTTTTGGCCTGGAGTTTTGCTTGCAGATCGGGGCGCAAATCGCTCATTGCACTGGTTGTGTGGGTTTGTTGTTGGTACAACGAGTGCCAGATTTTGTCGGCGTGGTAGGCGCTGTAGCCCCATCCGGCTAGTAGTTCTATGAGTTGGGGGCGGGTCAAATCGTACAAATTTATGTGCATGGCGGAATTGTAGCGGGTTAGGGCAAGACCTGCGAGGTTTTTATGCAGCTTCTGGCTGCCAACCTCGCAGGTCTCTGGCGATGGGTTTATACTGGTGGTTATGATGGATGATTTGTTGTTGGGGTTTGATTTTGGCGGGACGAAGTTAACGGCCGTTCTCACTACCCCCGGCCGACAAGATTGGCTGGATATGCGCCGTGATTTTTCGCCGGATGGGGCTGATGCTCAGTACGATATTGAGACGATGATGCGGTTGGGGCGGGAATTGTTGGCGGGGCGGCGGGTAACGGCCGTTGGCATTAGCTTTGGCGGCCCGGTGGATTACGCAGCCGGTACGGTACGCCTTTCTCATCATGTGCCCGGTTGGGAAAATACGCCGCTGCAAGCGTTGTTTGAGGCGGCATTTGAGGCGCCGGTTCGCATAGACAACGACGCCAACGCCGCCGCGTTAGGGGAACATCGGTTTGGCGCGGGGCGCGGGCGCGATAGTTTGCTGTACATCACGGTGAGTACGGGGGTGGGCGGCGGCTGGATTTTGAACGGAAAGCCCTGGCGCGGTCACGAGAGCATGGCGGGCGAAATCGGGCATACCGTCGTTGATCCGGCGGGGCCGGTGTGTTTGTGCGGCAAGCGGGGCTGCGTGGAGCGGCTGGCGTCGGGGCCGTACATGGCGGCGGCGTTGCGAAGCTGCAAAGTGGCAGGGGGGCAGGGTGGTGTTACCGGGAGACGTGTGGCTGAGATGGCGAAGCTTGGAGATGGGGATGCGCGGCGGATTTTGCTGCGGGGGGCGCGGGCGTTGGGTGTGGGAATCGGCAACGCGGCTAATCTTATCAAT
>JANTHP010000283.1 GCA_024762395.1 Anaerolineae bacterium
TTTGGCGCGTCGGCCTTATGGGCTTTAACAGCCGCCCGGAAAATGTGATGCTGCTGTTGGCGGCGTTGAAAGAGGATTTGCCGTAATCATGAAGCCGGGGCCTGGGAGGCCCCTCTACTATTGCTAATTTGTAGAGGGGCCTCCCAGGCCCCGGCTCTTAAACGAGAAACCTATGCTCAAAAAACAATTTTCCCTCATTCGCCAGGAATACTCCGGCACGGCCGCTAAAGAAGACGTTGCCGCCATCAGCCGCCATCATCGCATTCAGGCCAGTCCCGGTTATCGGGCAGCGGCCGAGTATGTGTTGACCGAACTGCAAAACGCGGGTCTGGACGCCCATATCGAGACCTATCCCGCCAATTATGAGACTAAATTTTGGGAAGCGCGTTCTTTTCAGGAATGGGATGCTGCGCGGGGGACGCTGCATCTCATCGAAGCGGATGGTAAAACCCGCAAGCTGGCCGATTATCGGGAGGAAAAGATTGCGCTTATTCAACGCAGTATCCCGTTTCAGGGTGAGGCGGAGGTTGTGCTGTTGGAAGATGGGCTGGAAACGGCCGATTACGACAACCTTGACCTCGGCGACACAGTCGCCGGTAAAATCGTCCTGACCAAAGGGGCCGTTAATCGCGTGCGCGAGCTGGCCGTGGAGCGGTTTGGGGCCATCGGCATTTTGTTTGATGGCATGACGCCCGCCCCGCCGGTACGCCAGCCGATGGATTTGGCCGATGCGCGGCAGTACACCTCGTTTTGGTGGACGGGGGATGAGAAGCAGTGTTTTGGTTTTGTTTTAACGCCGCGTCAGGGGGTGTGGCTGCGCAGTTTGCTGAAAAAGGGCGCGGTTAAGGTAAAGGTGGATATTGAGGCGCGGTTGTATGATGGGGAGATAGAGGTGGTAACGGCCGTACTCCCCGGCACAGAAAAACCAGACGAAAGTGTCATCCTTGTTAGCCACCTTTGCCATCCCCAACCCTCGGCCAACGACAACGCCAGCGGCGTGGCCGCCAACCTGGAAGCGGCGCGAACATTGAAACGGCTGCTTGACAGCGGTCATCTGCCGCCGTCCAAACGCAGCATCCGCTTTTTGTGGATGCCGGAAATGACCGGCTCCTTTGCTTATCTCTCCCGGCATGAAGATGAGATTCCGGGCATGATCGCCGGGCTGAATTTGGACATGGTGGGCGCGGATCAGGAAAAAACGGGCGCGGTGATGGTGTTGGAACGGCCGCCTGACGCTGCTGCTTCATTTACCGTAGATTTAGCCGAACGTCTGCGCGAAGAACTGTTCGACGACGTTCCCACCTACACCGGCGTCGAAAAATACGCCAGTTTCCGTTACACCACGCACGGGTTTTCCGGTGGTTCCGACCATTACATCTTTTCCGACCCAACAGTGGGCGTGCCCATGCCCATGATCATCCAATGGCCGGACAAGTTTTATCACAGCACCTTCGACACGTTGGAAAAGGTTAGCCCGGCAACGTTGAATCGTTCCGGTAGTTTGGCGGCGGCGTATGCCTATTTCATCGCCAGCGCGGGCGAGAAAGAGACGACCTGGCTGGCTTATGAGATGTTATCGCGCTATCAAACGCGGTTGGGGCGATTGGCGCAGAAATTTATCACGGATGGGATGGGGGGTAGCTTCGACCGAAGTGGCCGTTCCGCCCGCCTGGAACGCCAATTCACCTACCAACTGGGCCGCTTTCACACTGGCCTGAAATCCCTAAGCCGCCTGTGGCCCGATATTGACACACTCGTCCGGGAGATAGCCGGAGATTCTGTCCAGATGCTCAAGCTGGCGCGGGCGCGTTTGCAGGTTGTTGGCGAGGCGGATGCGGCCGTTCCCATTGCACCGAATAACTGGGAAGAAAAAGCAGCGAAAATGGTTCCAACCCGCACTTATCGTGGGCCGGGATTAGGGATTGGAGGAACGGCCGTGCTCACCCCACAAGAAAAAGACGACCTGTTCCAATTCATGAAAGGACGCACCGGCGCCTACACAATATCTACGTTGGCCGAATACTGGGCCGACGGCCAACTAACCGCTTTGGAAATCATTGATCGCATTGAGATGGAAACTGGCCTCCGCGACGCCGAACTCATCGTGCGCCAGTTTGAGCTATTGGCACGACTTGATTTAGTGCAAATCAACTGAAGTCCGTAAAATCCAATTAGATCCCCAACGGACGTTTGATATGATGCGTGATATGTGAATGAGTTCGGGTTACACTTGAAGCCTCGCTGGAAAATCAGCGGGGCTTTTTTTGATTGCACTGCGAGGAACCCAACATGAATCAGCCTTTAGATTATATTCCTTATCCAACAGCGCCGTATCACAGCCGCCGACAGCCGGTTTATGCTGCCAATGGGATGGTGGCGACCAGTCAGCCGTTGGCGGCGCAGGCAGGGCTGGCTGTTTTGCAACGGGGTGGGAATGCGGTGGATGCGGCGATTGCAACGGCCGTTACCCTCATCGTCGTCGAACCAGCATCCTGCGGCATCGGTGGGGACGCATTTGCATTGGTCTGGGACGGGGCCAGGCTGCACGGATTGAACGGTTCCGGGCGCGCGCCAGGCATCCTGACCGCCGAGACCGTCATGCAGCAAGGGCATGACGAGGTTCCAGGACAGGGCTGGCTGCCCGTTACCGTCCCTGGCGCGCCGGCGGCGTGGCGCGATTTGCATCAACGATTTGGACGGCTGCCTTTTGCCGATTTGTTTGCGCCCGCCATCGCCTACGCCGAACGCGGCTATCCCATCTCGCCCATTTCCCAATATGATTGGCAGTGGGCGTGGATTAAGCTGCGGCGCGAGTTGACGGCCGATGAATTTGAACGATGGATGACGGTGTTTGCGCCAAACGGCCGTTCCCCCCAGGTCGGCGAAATATGGCACAGCCCAGAAATGGCCCGCAGCCTGCGTCTCATCGCCGAAAGCGACGCCGAAGCGTTTTATCGGGGTGATTTGGCTGAGAAAATTGTTGATTTTGCGGTGCAAACCGGCGGCTTTTTACGCGCTGAGGATTTTGAGCAACACAGCAGCGCCTGGGTTCAACCCATCAGTACGAATTATCGCGGCTATGACGTGTGGGAAATCCCGCCCAACGGGCAAGGTCTGGCAGCGCTCATCGCACTCAACATTCTGGAAGGCTTCGATTTGCCCGACATCCCGCGCGAGTCGGTGGAGAGCTACCATTTGCAACTAGAAGCGATGAAACTGGCCTTTGCCGACGCCCGACGCTACATCGCCGACCCAGAACAGGCGGAGGTGCCGACGGAAGCGCTGCTAAGCAAAGCCTATGCCGCCGAACGACGTGCCTTAATCGCCAAGCAAGCCAGCTTGCCAGAACCGGGCGAGCCGCAGCAAAGTGGCACGGCTTATCTCTGCGTTACTGACAGCGACGGGATGATGGTCAGCCTCATCGAATCTACGTTTAATAGTTTTGGCTCTGGCATTGTTGTACCGGGGACGGGAATTGCGCTGCAAAATCGGGGTAAGGGGTTTTCACTGGCGGTCGGTCATCGTAACCGATTGGCGGGGGGGAAACGGCCGTTTCACACCATCATCCCAGGCTTTTTGACACGAAACGGCCGTCCTATCGGCCCCTTTGGTGTGATGGGCGGCCACATGCAGCCGCAAGGCCATATCCAGATGATGGTCAACACCATTGATTACGGCCTGAATCCGCAAGCCAGCCTGGATGCAACGCGCTGGTATTGGCATGAAGGGCGCGAAATAAAATTGGAACCAGCCATCGCCCCCGACATTGCTGCCGGATTGCAAGCGCGCGGTCACAAAGTTGAGGTGGATTCGGATGTAGGTGTGTTTGGTAAAGGGCAAATCATTTGGCGGCTGGAGTCGGGGTCGTATGTGGCGGGGAGCGAGGGCCGTACCGACGGCTGCGCGATAGGGTATTAAGCTGGATGGTGCGATGCACTTGCGAAGTGCGTCGCACCTGCGCCGCACCTGAATAGCCATTCAGTTAACCTTCGTGTAAAATGGAACTGCATTTACCCAGTCATTATCAAATATGTTCGATTGGAGGCAGCAATGTCAGAGCAATACTTCTATCCAAACCGGTGGCCCCGCATTATCCTGGAATCAACTGAAGAAATCGTCGGCCCCAAAGGGGTTGCCGCCTTGTTGAATTTGGCCGGATTGTCCCAGTACATTGGCAATTATCCGCCTGATGATATGAAAAAAGAATTCCCGTTTGAACATGTTGGGAAATTGCAGCAAGCCTATTGGGATATGTACGGGCCTCGCGGCGCGCGCGTTTTCGCCACGCGGGCCGGAGAGAAAACATTTAACGATGGGTTGGAACGCTTTGCTTCAGTTGCCAAAGCGGGCAAAGCGGTGATGCGGATTGGTTCGCTGGAAAAGCGCATCAGTTTGGGGCTGGCCTTTTTTGCCAAGTTTTTCAACACAGTCAGTGATCAGGTGGTTTCGGTTGACGACACGGATACTGTATGGCGCTGGAATTTGGTGCGCTGTCCCATGTGTACCGGGCGCACCTCAGACAAACCGGTCTGCCACCTGGCGGTGGGGGTGCTTAACGGCGCGTTGAATTTTGCGGCTGAAGGCTACCGGTTCCGAGTGACGCCGGTTGCTTGCCAGGCTGTCGGCGATGAGGTTGGCGTGATTGAAATTGAGAAGGAACCGCTGCAACGGCCGTAACCCATCAAAATCATCTCTGCATAAAAAGCTGCGGGGATTGGGGAATATCCCTAATCCCTGTTTTTTTGTGGGAACGGCCGTTCTATAGAAATCCGCCTCGTTTTTTTTGTATAATGCCTTCATCTGTATCTCAGGATGGGCAACGGCAGGCCAATTCGCCCCCAAACCACACGATCCCTTCCATCGTACCAACAGCGCATTCAGGCACAACGCCAGTCGTTCATCCGCCAGCACATGGAGGTAAACATGTTTTCAGATGAGCGTTTGTTCCAGTTATTCACCGGCAAAATTAACCGATTTATCAATTATCGAACGGGCATTTTATTGCTTCTGCTTGTATTCGTGTTGATTGCCGGCCCCGGTCAAGCCAGTTCCAGCAGCGGCGGCATTCCCACTTTTAGCATCCAAAGCGTAACGGCCGATCAAACCGTCACCATTCTCACTCAAAATTTCCCGGCGGGACAAGATTTTGCCGTCACCATGGGCATCATGGGGTCGAGAGGTATTGATGGCTACCTGGTGGACACGACCAACTCCGGCACGGGCGGAACTTTCACCGCCACGTACACAATCCCGGAGCAGTTAAAAGGGTCATACCAAATCGCCATTCGCTTGCAAAGTAAGCAAGGTTACTACGCTTACAATTGGTTTTACAATAACACGGCAGCCGTCAATGTTGATACGGGCGCAAGTACAGGCGAAACTGCAGGCGATTCAACCGGCTATAGCGGCATTCCTACGTTTGATATAACGGCCGTTACTACCGACAAAACCGTCACCATTAAAACAAACAACTTCCCCGCCCACCAAACCTTCACCGTCACCATGGGGCCGAACGGCACACGCGGCATTGACGGCGTTGTCGTAGGCACATTCGATTCGGGCAGCGGCGGCATTTTTACCAAAACATTCGACATCCCCGACAAATTCAAAGGCGCAGAGATCATCGCCATCCGGGCGCAAACGGCCCATGTAAACCCATACTTCGCTTACAACTGGTTTTACAACAATACAACTAGCCCGGCCGCGCCCGCCGAAGCCGACACAGATGCGGCCGAAGCTGCCTCGACGCCTGCGCCAGTTATCGCTTACACCGGTATCCCCACCATCCACATGTGCAGCGTGGTACGCGATAAAACCGTCATGTTCCGCGCCAATAACTTCCCGCCCAATCAAACCTTCACGGTGCGAATGGGGGCCATGTGGACGGCCGGCGTCGGCGGTTACATTGTCGGCAGCTTCAATTCGGAAGACGGCGGCGCGTTTGAAAAGACATTCGACATTCCCGCTGAATTGGCCGGAGTATACCGCATCTCCATCCGCGCCGAAACGGCGCACGCTTACCCGTTTTATGCGTACAATTGGTTCTACAATAGCACTGCCTCAGTCTGTGATTAGGCTTATCCCCGTAGAACGATTTGGTAAATCGTGCATTTCATCTCAGTTGATGTATCGGGAATTGGAATTCCCGATACTTGGCTCAACGTTTCGGGAATTCCAATTCCCGAAACACGCACTTTTCTCA
>JANTHP010000284.1 GCA_024762395.1 Anaerolineae bacterium
CTTCGGCCGCGCCCAATGTTTCGACATAGCCAAGCAAGGCAATAGCCAATCCGCCGGGCAGCAGGGAGAGGTAGCTGTTGAGGGAAATGGCAGACAAGCGGATGGCGGGCGCTGTGTCCGTTACCCGGCCAATCACTTTTACTCCTTGCTGCGGAAGGTGAAAAATGGAACCGGCCACAGCGGCGAGAGCCAACACCAGCAAAAAGACCGGCAGCCGGGGCAGCCGGCGCTCTATGACGATGAGTAACGCCAAACTGGTCAGGCCGATAACGGCCGTTGCCGGATGAACCTGCGGCAGCTGCTGCCAAATAGCCCACAAATCAGGAAAAAAATTACCGCCTCGCCCCGCAATCCCCAACAACTTGGGAATCTGCCCCAAAATCGTGATCAGCACCACCCCCTCCAAAAAACCGCTCATCACCGGTTTGGAGATAAAATTAACCACCCACCCCATCCTGATCACGCCAAAAATCAGAAAGAGAACGCCGACCAGCAGCGCCATCGCCACCGTCATCGTCGCAAAATCGGCCGTCCCCTTCGCCGCCACCGCCCCAACCGCACTGGCCGAAATCAACGCCGTAATAGAATCCGGCCCGACAACGAGCAGGCGAGACGTCCCCAAAAGCGCATACAAAAACAAAGGCAGGGGAATCGTGTACAACCCCATCAGAGGCGACACCCCGGCGATCCCGGCATAGGCCATCGCCTCCGGCACAATCACCGCCCACAACGTAATGCCCGCCACAATATCGGGATGCAGCCACTGCTTCCGGTAACCGGGCAGCCATACTGGCAGCAGCTTGCGCCAAGAGAATCGCGTCATCCGGCTGCGCCTAACAGCATCACGCCATTTCCGGCGTATGATCGTTGTGGTTTTGGTACGTCAACGGCGCCAAAACCTTTGACAACTGCGCCCATTGATCCGGCGAAAGAATCAACAAGACCGAATCATTTTCCGCTAACCGCAAATCTTTATGCGGCAGCAGTGTGTGATTTTGCCGAAAGACGGCGACCACCTCCTGCCCGTCCTCGGCCGGATCGGGGAACGAATCAGCCAATGTGCGCCCTGCCAACGGACTACCGGCGGGCAGTTGGCCCAAAACCATCTGCTTGCCGCCCGGCAAATCTATGGGAATACCGGTGGAAAGCAGCCGCTGCAATTCCAGATGTTCGTTGGGTTCCGACCACATCACCTCGTGATCGCGCAATATCCGCAGCGCCATTTGTAGATATTCCCCATGATGGGCCGGCGAATCGGCTCGGCCTGGCACCTGCGCTTCATACAAGCTGCGGTATTTCAGGGGGCGGGAAAGGAAATCTTGCACCGCATAACTAATCATGACAGCCAGCGCCGCCGGAACAAGTAAATGATAACCACCGGTCATCTCTGTGACCATAAGCAACGTGGCAATGGGCACGCGGGCGGCTCCGGCGAAAACGGCCGCCATCCCCACAATAACGAAGGGAGCGGGGGGCTGCCCGAAGGCTTGAGCCAGCGCGCCGCCAAGCATGGCCCCCACGTAAAGACCGGGCGCAAAAACGCCGCCGGAACCGCCGGAGGAGACGGTTAGCGCAAAAGCCGCTATCTTGGCAAAAACAAGCACGAGTAACAACTGCCAGGCCAACTTCCCATCCATCGCTTCCTGAATCCAGCCATAGCCGCCGCCCAAAATCTGGGGCAGCGCCAACGCCATGAGTCCCACCAACAAACCGCCAAGGGCCGGTTTGATGTGGGGTGGGCCGGGCAGCTTGTGGAAGGCGTCGCGGACGCCGTAGAAGGCCATCGGCAGCACGGTCGCCATGACTCCGGCGATGAGGCCGAGGAGAATATACCAAAAATAATCGGTAAAACTGGGCGGGGGAATGGCCGGAACGGTGAAAAGGGGCTGCCAACCGACAAAAAGGCCGTTGAGCGTGTAAGCGACAATGGAACCAAGCGTGGTGTAGAGGAGTGCAGAGGCATCGAATTCCATGTCGCTGTAAAGCACTTCGATGGCAAAGAAGGCGGTACCGATGGGAGAGCGGAAGATGGCTGACAGCCCGGCCGCCATGCCGATGAGGACCAACAAGCGGCGTTCCCGGTCGCTGCGCCCCTGCCAGGTGGCGTAAATGGAGCCGATGCCGGCGCTGATGAGGGCGGTGGGGCCTTCGCGGCCGGCAGCGCCGCCGGAACCGATGGTGATGGCGGAGGCGACCATTTTTAAGGGAGCGACCCGGCTGCGAATGAATCCCCCGGTGCGATGGAAGGCTTTAACGGCCGTATCCGTCCCATGCCCTTCTGCTTCCGGCGCCAAGCTGTAAACCAACACCCCGGACAAGATGCCGCCTAACGTGGTCGCCAGCGGAATCCACCATAAACCGTGCGTGCCGATGAATTGTTGCAGCACGCCGCCGTCTTCCGGCAGCCCCGGCGGACGGTAATCTGCCAATCGTACCAAAAACAAATTTTGTGATAAACGCAGCAAAAAAGTAAACAGTTGGGCGCTGAGAGCGCCGATAATGCCCAAGAGTATTGAATCCAGAACTAAACGACGTTGTCTTCTCATTGGGATACCTTTCTTTACAATAAAGTCGTCTCTTAAAATCAGGCGACGAAAACGGGAACGGCCGTTGCCCGCAAAACACGGTCTAAAACGCTGCCAGCCAGCCATTCAACCAGCGGTATTCTATGCTGATAACCGCCCATGAGTACCATATCTACACCCAATTCGTTCACAGCAGCAGCAATTTCAGCCGCAGGCTGCCCCTGCCGGCGCACGACCTGATAGGACAGCTCTGCTTTGGCCGCCAGGTAAGTTTGGACTTCTCGCTGCCATTGGGCGGTTTGGTCCGTCGTCTTCTTTTCGTGGACAAACAAAACCATTAACTGCGCCGGTAACGCCTGTTGTAAAAGGGCCGCCCATGCCAGGGCTTGCTGCGCTCGCACACTGCCATTATACGCCAATAAAAGAGATTTGATAGGCCCTTGCCCATCGCCGCCAACTAACATGGGCGCATGAATGTGGCGGGCAATGTTACGAAAATGGCTCCCTAAATGGTTGGCGTCGTCTCGGTGTCCTTGTCCGCGCCGCCCTACCGCCAACAGGGTGTCCTGATGGATGTTTTGCCGTACCCATTCGGCTGGATCGTCTATGAGAATTTGACTGGAAACTGGCACGCCGGCTTTTTGACAAGCGTCCGTTAACCATTGTAAGGCAATTTCCCCTTGATCCTGGAAACTGGCAGCCAGATCGTCGCTAATCGTATCGGGAACGGCCGTTCCCAGTTCCGATTGGTAATTGGCATAGGGGCTAAAAAGCAATGATTCATCAACAATATAAACACCGCGTATGGGCTGGTTTAGGCTGGCGGCAATCTGGATCGCAGCGGCAGCGGCGGCCCGCGCGGATAAAGAGTCGTCAACCGCCGCCACTATGTCTTCTGTTTCTACAAAATTCTTAGCCATCAAGTTTTTTCCATTATCCACCACAGGGAGATAGTGGGTCATCTCTCCCCTTATTTGAACTGACCGTACAGCCACCAATAGCCGTCTTGCGGATAAGCGGGCATCCATTCGTCAGGCCAAACAAACGCGCCGGAGCGCCAATGACGGCGCAGATTGGTATCCAGTCGCCTGATTTGAGGTGAAATTTTCGGGTCGAGCTGATAAGGCGCTGTTTGCAGCCAATTGACAAGGGCGGCAATGATCGCGCGTACCTCAACATCGGCGCTGTAATTGGCGGCGCTGATTGATTTGCTGTTCTGGAAATCTT
Source organism: Anaerolineae bacterium (assembly GCA_024762395.1). GTDB lineage: Bacteria > Chloroflexota > Anaerolineae > Promineifilales > Promineifilaceae > JACKCC01. The sequence goes on from JANTHP010000284.1 coordinate 3,753, forward strand.
TCAGATGTTCGCCCCACTGACGCAGCCGGGTGTGCAATTCCTGGTGCGCTTTTTGCTCCACCCGTACCACGTGTTCATCAATGGCTTCCTCAAATTGAGCAACGGCCGTTTCCAACCGTGTCCGTTCCCCCTCATCCAATAAATCCGCCAGCGCCAACAACCGGTACTGGCGCATCAAATAACCGCCCAGCGTCAGGCGAGGCATATCCCCCTTCATCATCGGCCAGAACAGCGTGTCGCTCATCAAATAAGACGGCATTTCCTCTGCCATCTGCTCCAAAATCACCAAATCGCGCGTCAATTTTTCCTTGCTGTTTTTCATGTTGTTATCCTTATATTAAGTCGTAATGCGTAATCCGTGATGCGCAACCAGAGGCGCGTCACGCATTACGCATCACGCTTCACGTTTCACGTTGCACTCAAATATCCGTCAACGGCCGTTTCACCCCCGCCTCATCCAACAATTGAGCCAACTCCTCGCCTTCCATCACCTCTTTTTCCAGCAGGCGTTGGGCGGCGTCGCGCAAGACGGCTTCGTGACGGCGCAGCAGCGTCTTGGCTCGCTCGTAAATGTCAGACACAATGCGCTGCACCTCGATGTCAATGCGTTCGGCCGTTTCATCGCTGTACTGCCGCTGCACAAAACCGGCGTCATCCAAAAAACCTTGATTCATCTCCTCCAGCGCCACCGGTCCCAGCCCCTCATTCATGCCAAACTGCGTCACCATCCGCCGCGCCAGCGCCGTCGCCCGCTGCAAATCATCCGCCGGGCCGGTGCTGACCTGACCATAAATTACCTCTTCCGCCGCCCGACCGCCCAGCAGAGTGGTGATGCGGTCGCGCAGTTCCGCTTCCGTAAACAGGTAGCGGTCTTCCAACGGGGCTTGAATGGTGACGCCCAAAGCGGCCGTGCCGCGCGGCACAATGCTGACTTTATGCACCGGATCGGCATAAGGCAGCAGCATCCCCGCCAGCGCGTGCCCCATCTCATGGTGGGCGACGATTTCCCGCTCTTTCTCGTTCAAGACGCGGCTTTTACGCTCCAAACCGGCCATGACGCGGTCAATCGCCTCGTCCAAATCATTCATCGTCACTTCCTGCCGCCCCTGGCGCACGGCCAGCAGCGCCGCTTCGTTAACCAGATTGGCTAATTCGGCGCCGGCAAAACCGGGCGTGCGCGCCGCCAAAACGTGTAAATCCACGTCGTCGGCCAGTTTGACGTTGCGGGTATGGACTTTGAGGATGGCTTCACGGCCGTTCAAATCAGGCTTGTCCACCGTAATCTGGCGATCAAACCGGCCCGGACGCAGCAGCGCCTTGTCCAGCACATCCGGCCGGTTCGTCGCCGCCATCAAAATCACCCCAATCGAGCTGTCAAAACCATCCATCTCCACCAAAAGCTGGTTCAGCGTCTGTTCCCGCTCATCGTTGCTCACCGGCGACCGCGCCCCGGCGCGGCTTTTGCCGATGGCGTCCAACTCGTCAATAAAGATGATGCAGGGCGCTTTTTCACGGGCTTGATGGAACATATCGCGCACCCGCGCCGCGCCTACACCGACAAACATCTCCACAAAATCGGCCCCGGAAATGCTGAAAAAGGGGACGTTTGCTTCCCCGGCGGTGGCTCTAGCGAGCAATGTTTTGCCCGTTCCCGGCGGGCCGACAAGCAGGACGCCTTTGGGAATGTGCGCCCCCAACGCGGCGTATTTGTCGGGATGCTTTAGAAAATCCACCACCTCGCGCATTTCCGTCACCGCTTCATCCACCCCGGCCACTTCGTTGAAGGTGATTTTTTCCGTGCTTTCATCCCAAATTTTGGCGCGGGAACGGCCGAAACTCAACGCCTGCGTCGCCCCCGGCAGCTTGCCCATGCTCCAGCGCCAAAACAGCGCCAATAACCCCAACGGGATAAGCCAACTCAACACCTCTGACCAGAACCCGTTGGCGGGCACACCGGTAAAAGAAACATCGTGCGCTTCCAGCATCTCCAGCAGGGCTGATTCGTCCACGCCCGGCACGCGGGCGGCGGAAAATAGCTGCGCCTCATCCCCCGCCCCCACCTGCCAGACGATGGTATCCGCGCCAATGGTCGCATCGGTTACGGTTCCGGCGTCGAGGGCGTCTAAAAATTGGCTGTATTTGGCCGGTTCGGGCCGATTCACAGCCCAAAAATTGATCGCTAACAAAATGACTAATGAAACCAATGAATAAATAACGCTGTACCAGATTTGTCGTTTTAATTCCACCTTATGCGGCGGTTGTTTTTTCTCCATGCGGCCTCCTTCGGTAGGAGAAGTTTGCAAACTTGTCCTACACCCCGGCGTTGGTTAGGGCGGTGATGGCCTGGACGATGAGTGCGGTCAGGGCAGGATGTTCCGCTTCCAGTTGGGTAACGGCCGTTTCCAACCGCGCCAGCAACAATTGACGATGATCCGAATCCGG